>CAIYZC010000285.1 GCA_903930565.1 uncultured Pedosphaera sp. | reverse complement strand
GAGCCTCCAATCCTGATCTCCCAGACTCCCACGCACTCCCGGAAGGCCACGATCCTGTCCCGCGCTGAAAATCGGGGAATCATGTTAATCATGTAAATCATGTCCGCCCCTCTCTGCCTGCCCTACGCATCCACCGAAGGCCAACGCAGCCGAACCCAACGCCCGCGTTATAAAGTGGATGCCTCCCATACTGTCCAAATTTGACCATCTCCCACCAGCGCCCCCCAGTTTTACGCAGTCCCGGAAGGCCAATCCCCGAGTTGATCCAGTTCCCTTTGTCCCCCTTCGCGGCTTTGCGGCTTCGCGCGAGCCTCCGATCCTGATCTTTTGAACTCCCACGCATTCCCTCTGGTCGGAAATTAGCAGATTACTCCCGCCCCCCCAATCAACGCCCCGGCCCGGCTTTCCCCGCCGGGGTAGGGGACGCCAGTTGCGTCCGCAACCACGGCAGCACTTTTTCCGCCCACAAAGCCCCATGTTCCCGCAATCCCAAGGCGCTCAAGTGCACCCCTTGGCCATGGTTTTCCCGTCGCTCGCCGGTCAAAGTATCCGTATCCGGCCCCGCCAACGCCATGCCATCCGCCACCACCGCCTGCTGCGCCGCGCGGATCGCCGGATCCCCGGTGTCCGTCGGGATGTGGTAGCTGACCTGCGCGACAAACCACGGCGCCTCCCAGCCAATCTCCCTGCGCGTCGCGCGGATCAATTCCTCCAGCAGCCTCCGGTAGCCCTCTCCCGGCAGGGTGCGCGTCGGGTCCGCCTGGTGCGCGTCCGATTCGCCCTGATGCCACAGCACGGCCCGGAAGCCGTGCGTCCCCAGCGCCTTGAGCCGGCCGCTGAAATGCTCGAAAATCCGCCCCGAGGCTTCCCATTCGCTTGTCCCCACCGTCACCACATTGCGGGTGAGGGTGGGGGGACGGTCAAAGGCCATCCCGGTGGGCAGCCATTCCCGCACACTCGTCGCTCCGACGCCCAGCGAAACAAAGCCGACCGGCACCCCCAATTCCTTGGCCAGCCGATCCCCCAAGGCCGGTAGGAAACTACCGCCCCCGCCCTCCGCGCCCGGTTGTGGGTCCTTCGCCAAGCGCCAGTTCGTGCCATCCCATGCTGCCACCAAACCCGTGGCGGTTTCTTGTTTTTCCTCCCCGTAGTTCGCGCTGTTCGACTGCCCGGCCACGACGAACACCTCGCCCATTCCCAGGTGCTCCACGCGTCCCTCCGCCACCACCGTTTCCCCGCGCGCGGCCCGCACCTCCAGCCGGTACCATCCGCCCGCCGGGCACGCAATCCCGCCGCGGAAGGCCGCCACCCGGGGGTCCATGGCCAATGGTTCCCACGGTCCCATGAAGGCCCCCGCCGCATTAGTCCCCACGATCCGTGCGCTCAATAAAGCGTCCGGCAACGACGACAAACTCCCGGCAATGACCACCCGCCCGCCCGCCGCCGCGGTGCGCTGCACCACCTGAAAATCCCGCGGTTGCGTCAGCGTGATGACCGCCGGCACCGCGCTCTCGCCCGCTACTGCCGGCCGTCCGTCGCCCAGGGCCAAAATCCCCAGCAAACCCAAACCAAACATCGCTTTGAACATCCCCCCAGCCTGCCGCAAGCGCCCCCGATTTGGCCACCCATTTCCCGTCCCGGCACCGACTCGATGAGCTGACCTGAAACCACCTGTCCAATCGAACTTTTCTCAGTCTTTGCTGTGGGTTCTGTGAGCTTTTTGCGGTCAAATTATCTCTTCCCCGGTTGCTCCCCCCGATCACGGTTGAGAGCCCCGGTTGTGCTTTTTTCGCCCGGTCTTTGCGCCGGCGCTTGCATTTGCCTCGCCGTGGGTTATGGGTGGGGGGCAATCCATCATGAATAGTTTTTCCCATCTGCGAACGGTGGCCGGCGCGGCTCCCAACCGGCCCGGCGCACCTTGGTCCCGCCGGGGTTTTCTGCGCCGAATGGCCGGAACCGCCGCCGGGGTGGGGGTGGGATGTTTTGCCGGCGTCGTTCGGGCCGCGGAGAAAGTGGGGATCGCGACGGCTTTCGACCGGGAGGTGACGGCGTTCATGGCGCTGCGCAACATCCCCGGCGGCGCGGTGGCCGTGGTCAAAGGCGGGCGCTTGGTTTACGCCCAAGGCTACGGTTATGCCGATCGCGAGGCGAAGACTCCGGTGACGCCAACCGCTTTGTTTCGCATCGCCAGCGTGAGCAAACCCTTCACCGGCTTGGCCGTCCTGCAACTGGCCGCCGCGGGGAAGCTGGGACTCGAAGACCGGGTGTGTGATCGGTTGCAATTGGCTCCGCCCGCGGGCGGGGATGCCCGTTGGCGTTCCATCACGCTGCGGCACCTTTTGCACCACACCGGGGGCTGGGACCGGGGAATCAGCGGGGATCCCATGTTTCAATCGCTTGCCATCGCGAAGGCCGTGCGCGTGTCGGCTCCCGCCTCCGGGGAGGCGATCACGAAGTATCAATTGGGCCGGCCCTTGGATTTCGCTCCCGGCAGCCGGTTCGCCTACTCTAATTTTGGTTACTGTTTGCTGGGGCTGGTGATCGAGAAGGTGACGGGGCAACCGTATGCGGACGTGGTCCAGGAATTGGTGTTGACGCCCTGCGGCATCACGTCCATGCGCCTGGGGGCGTCCCTCGCCAAAGGGCGGTTGCCGGGGGAGGTGCACTACTATTTGGCCAAAGAGGAATGGGCGCGGCCGGTTTTTCCCCAAGCCGGCGAGCGGGTGCCGTGGCCGATGGGCGGCTTCTATCTGGAGGCCATGGCCGCGCACGGCGGTTGGGTGGCCTCCGCCGTGGATTTGGTCCGGCTGGCCGCCGCCATGGACGGTCCGCGTCGGGCGGATTGGTTGCCGGCGCAAGTCCGCGACTGGTTGGATGAGGCCCCGGCGGCCCCGGTGGCCCGCGGCCCCGACGGCTCGCCCGCGGACGTGCATTATGGCGCGGGATGGTGGGTGCGGCGGTTGCATCGGGGCGGGAACTCGGCGCCGCGGTTGAATCGTTGGCACGACGGCAGTCTGCCGGGCACCAGTTCGCTCTTGGTGCGGCGGTATGATGGAGTGGCTTGGGCGGCGGTGTTCAACCAGCGCTCCGACGATCCGGCGAAACCCGACGGCGCCATTGATGCCGCGCTGCACCGCGCGGCGGACGCGGTGGCGGAGTGGCCGACGGGGGCAGCCTGGCCGACATCTGACTCGCCGGGCGCACCCGCGGCGCCCAACGAAGGAAAGTCCAAGGAATGAAAGAACTGGCGACGGAGTTGCCGCTCTGGCCGGTGGTGGGGCGGGAATTGCGCCGGTTGGTCCGCCGCCCTTTGACGCGCCGGGTCCGCAGCGGGGCCGTGCTGGCCTCGGTGGTGGTGGCCGGCGGCGTGATCGGCCTGCATGGCTCGGCGGGCGGTGCGCCGGTGACCCTGGGCCGGGACTTGTTCGTGCCGCTCGCGTTGCTGAGCTTCGGGTTCAGTCTCTTCACCGGGCCGCTGCTCACCGCCGATGCCCTCAGCGAAGAACGGCGGGCGGGCACGTTGAGCCTCTTGTTCCTCGCCAATCTGAACGGCTACCAGGTGGCCGCGGGCAAACTCCTGGCCCTGGCCCTGCCCGCACTGCACTGTGTGCTGGCGCAGTTACCGATTTTGGCCACGGCCTTTTTCCTCGGCGGGGTGACGGGCGCGGAGTTTTTCCGCACCGCCGTGCTCCTGGCCGCAACCCTGCAACTCTCCCTGGCGGCGGGAATGTTGGCCTCCGCCTGCAATACGGACGGACGGCGGGCTTTGGCGGGGGCGTTCGTCGGCTTGCTGGGTTGGACGCTCGCGCTGCCGGGCCTTTCGATCCTGGTGGCCGGGGGGTTGCCGGTGCGCGGCGCGCCGTGGTTGTGGGGCAGCCCGGCGTACGCCGCCTGGCGGGTGCCGGAGGTCAGTTACCGCGCGGGCGGCGGGGACTTTTGGATCGGCGTGCTCGTGCTGAACTTGGCGGCGTGGGTGGGGTTTGGGCTCGCCGGATGGATTTTGACGCGCAGTTGGCAGGATCGTCCCGACGCCGCGGGGCCCAACGCCGGGGCCCGGCGGCGGCGCATGAGCGCGGCGCGGCGGGAACGATTGCTTGCCGCGAACCCGGTGTTTTGGCTCGCGGAGCGGGGCAGCCCGGGGAATGCCGGGATTTGGTGGTTCCTCGCGGGGACGCTGGGGATCTGGCTGGGTGGTGCCTACGGACTGCACCAAAAGTGGGTCAATGCCATCAGCGTGTTTTTCATGATGTATGTACTCCACGTCGTCCTGAAGTTGTGGCTGGGCTGGGAGGCCGGCCGGCGGTTCGCGGAAGACCGCCATTCCGGGGCCCTGGAGTTGCTCCTTTGCACCCCCCTCCGTGAGTACGAATTAACCCACGGATGGTTGCGCTACCTCCGGCGCCGCTTTCTGGCTCCCGTCCTGGGGCTTGTGCTCGTGGATTGGTCCCTGTTCCATCTGGGCATGGATCAGACGGGGTGGTGGGGCCAAACGGAAGCCTGGGGCTTCAGTGCGCTGGCGGGGATGGGACTCTTTTTGTCGGACAGTTACGCCCTGGCTTGGGTGGGATTGAGCCAGGGATTAACTTCCCCCACGCCCATGCGGGCCACTTTGAACACCTTGGGCTATGTCCTGCTGGCGCCCTTCCTGGTCTGCATGGCCCTGTTCGCGTTCGTCGGTTGGCTCGCCGCCGGCGCGGGCCTGCCGCTGGCCGCCTTCACCGCCGTGTGGTTCGGCATCGGCTACCTCACCGACGCGGTCCTGTGCGCGCGCTCCATGACGATGCTCGAGGAGCGGTTTCGCTCCGCCGCCGAGGCGGGGGATGGCGGGGGCGGCGGCCCGGCGGGGGTGCCGCCGCATTTGGCCGCCGGGGTTACTTCACCCCGTTGACCAACGGCGCCAGCCCTTGGATGCGCACTTCCAACCGGTCGCCGGACGCGATCGGCCCCACGCCGCTCGGCGTTCCGGTCAGGATGATGTCGCCCGGCAGCAGGGTCAGGTTGGTGGAAATGAAACTCACCAACTGATGGCAGTTGAAGATCAGTTGGTTCGTGTTGGAATTCTGCCGTAGTTGCCCGTTTTGAAACTGTTGGATCGTCAGGTTGGAGGGATCCAGCTTGGTCTCGATATACGGCCCCAAGGGCGTGAACGTGTCGAACGATTTGGCGCGCGCCCATTGGCTCTCGCCGTTTTGAATGGTTCGGTCGCTGATGTCCTGCGCGGCGGTGTAACCGAAAATATAGCGCGCGGCGGCGGCGGGGGTGACATTGCGGGCGCGCCGGCCGATCACGATGGTCAGTTCCGCCTCAAAATCAGTGCGGTGCTCGGCAAAGGGAATCTCGATCTTGGCGCCGTCGCCGATCAACGAGCTGGGGGCCTTGAACCAGATCAGCGGTTCCTTGGGCAGCGGTTTGCCGCTCTCCCGGGCGTGGTCGGCGTAGTTGAGACCCACGGCGATCACCTTGGACGGCGACACGGGGGGCAGCACGCGCAAACCCTTGGTGGGCGTGGGCTTCTTTTCAAACGTGGGGGAACCAAACACCTCCCCTTTCACCCGAAACAATTCGCCCTCCACCACTTTGGCGTGGAAAATGTCGGTACCCTTTTGGAATCGGCCAATGGCTGCCATATAGTTGACCAATAACCTAGCGGAGTGACCTGCCCGCCGCAAGCCGAAACTCGGTGCTGCGGCGGGGCCGCGCCACGTGCTCGTGGACAAAATTGTCGTCGGAGTGCCTTCCCTGACCCGGTCCGTTTCAAAATCATGAAAAATCATGTCATCATGTCCAACCCAGTGCTGGTTTCCCCATCCTGTCTCCCCGTAACCGCCGCGCCGGCCGTCGCTCCGTCGGCAAAGCCGTTCTTGCTTTTCCGCCCAGTGGATTTATCGTCAACCCGTCGCCCCGAGAAACGGGCCGGACCGTAGTATGAACGACCACGTTGCCAACGCCCAACCAACTCCCGAACGTCTTTTGCAGCTCAGCTGGGGCTACGCCCCGCCGCTGATTATCGATACCGCGATCCGGCATGGTTTCTTCAACCTCTTGGATCAAGCCCCGCGCACCGCGGCCGAATTGGCGCGGGACGCCGGGGTTTCCCTCCGGGGCGTGCTG
>CAIYZC010000284.1 GCA_903930565.1 uncultured Pedosphaera sp. | reverse complement strand
TCCGGCGACGGCACCCCCGCGCTCAAATGGGGTTCCACCGGCGCCTACACCGAGGACGCCAATGGCGCGCCCGTTTACCACTGGGCGATCCTCGACGCCATCTTCGACACCTACCTCCAACGCGGGGTGCGGCCGTACGCCGAAATCGGGTTCATGCCCGCGGCTTTGTCCACCCATCCCGAGCCGTACCAACACCATTGGAATCCCACCAACCGGTACAACGACATCTACACGGGCTGGTCCTACCCGCCCAAGGATTACGCCAAGTGGGCGGAACTTGTTTACCAATGGACCCGCCACTGCGTCGAGCGCTACGGCCGCGCGGAAGTCGAGGCCTGGTATTGGGAGGTGTGGAACGAACCCAACATCGGCTACTGGCACGGCACGCCCGCGGAGTTTTTGAAGTTGCACGATTACGCGGTGGACGCCGTCCGCCGCGCCCTGCCCACCGCGCGCGTCGGCGGGCCGGACTCCGCCGGCCCCGGCGGCAAGTTTTCGCAGGGCTTTTTGGAGCATTGCCTCCGCGGCACCAATTACGCCACCGGCAAGATCGGGACGCCGATTGATTTCATCTCCTTCCATGCCAAGGGTTCGCCGGTTTACACCAACGGCCATGTGCGCATGGGCATCGCCAACCAGTTGCGCAATATTGACGACGGTTTCCGGATGGTGGCCGGCTTTCCCGAGTTGACGAACACGCCCATCGTCATTGGTGAATCCGATCCCGAGGGCTGCGCCGCGTGCCAGGGTGATTCCCTCGCGTATCGCAACGGGACGATGTATTCCAGCTACACCGCCGCCGCCTTCGCCCGCAAGCACGAGTTGATGCGCCGCCATGGCGTCAACCTGGCCGGCGCCCTGACGTGGGCGTTTGAATTCGAGCAGCAACCCTATTTCGCGGGTTTCCGGTCCCTCGCCAGCAACGGATTGGACAAACCGGTCCTGAACGTTTTCCGTTTCTTTTCGCACCTGAACGGGCAACGCGTCCCGGCGGAAAGCGACCATCAAGTGGCGCTCGACGCCATTTTGCGCTCCGGCGTCCGCGCCGCCCCGGATGTCGCCGCGCTGGCGGCCCTCGAACCCGGGCACCTGGCCGTGCTGGTCTGGCATTACCATGACGACGACGTGACCGGTCCCGATGCCGCGGTGCAACTGGAACTGCGCGGCCTCCCGAAGGCGGAAGCGGCCGCCATGCTGCGGCACTTTCGCATTGACCGGGACCACGGCAACGCCTTTGCCGCCTGGCAAAAAATGGGTTCCCCGCAACATCCCACCCCGGAGCAGTATGCGGCCTTGGAGCTTGCCGGCGGCCCCGCCAACCTCGCTCCCGCCGCCGCCTGCGTCATCCATGGTGGCCGGGTCCTGCTGCCGATCACGCTCCCCCGGCAAGCCGTGTCGCTGGTGGAACTGACTTGGTAATACCGCTAAATCGGTGCCCGCAGGGACGAGGCGAATGGATCAGCCTCCCGCGGGAACGGCTTGGGGCTTGGTGCGCGTCCGAACCCGTGCGCAATCGGGATTCGAATCAGCTTGAATTGTGGAAGGGCATTGGATGGTGGAGCCGAGGGGAATCGAACCCCTGACCTTCTCATTGCGAACGAGACGCTCTACCAACTGAGCTACGACCCCGATCCAAATGCGGAATTAATTTTGCCCATCCACCCGGGAATGGCAAGCAAAGATTTTGCGAATTTGGCAGGGCGAATTGCGCCCATATTAGGATGACCCGGGATGGCGGCGGAGGGTCCGGGGGGGAAATCGACCGGGGGAGGTACCTAGTGGGGGCTTGGCCTTCCGTGAGTGCGTA
>CAIYZC010000283.1 GCA_903930565.1 uncultured Pedosphaera sp. | reverse complement strand
GCATAGTCAACAGTAGGCGAACAGTCGGAAGGATCTTGGGATCCGCCGTTCGTCCCTCTTGGTGCGCCGGCGGCATAAGCATCCCGGCTGGGGAAAATATTACCTATCCCCCCGGCGTTACATGGCGCCCCCAGGACAGGGGCTGGTTACAGGAAACGGTGGCAACGTGCGAAACCCGCTTGCTTTCAGCCGCCGGTGCCGGCCGGAGGTGGGGGGCGGGAGTTTAGACGCCGGCGAGGTGGAGCAGGTGCTGGTATTGGGCCGGGGTAAGCGGGGTGACGGAGAGGCGGCTCTGGCGGAGGAGGGGAAGGTCGGCCAATTGCGGGTCGGCCTTGATGGCGGCCAGGGTGACCGGCCGGGGCAGGGGGGCGACGGGCACCAACTCGACGGCGGACCAGTCCCCGTCCTTGGCGGTGGGGTCGGGGAAGGCGGGGCGGGAAACTTGGGCGCGGCCGACGAGCTGTTTGTCGGTGACGCTGTGGTAGAAGAGCACGGGGTCGCCGACCGCCATGGCCCGGAGGTGGTTCCGGGCTTGGCAATTGCGGACGCCGGTCCAAGCGGTGCGGCCGTCCCGGACGAACTTGGTCCAAGAATAAGCGGCGGGTTCGGATTTGACGAGCCAGTGGTTCATTGCATGACGGCAGCCCGGGGTGCCGGGCCGCGGCAACGTTAAGCCGCGGGGGCGGGGGGCGGCAAGCGGGGAAAAATCCAAGTTTCCCCGCCGGGCGAAGTGTGGTTGAATGGGTTATGGATTTGGCGGAAAACTTGGCGGGCCTGCAGGCCCGGATCGCGGCGGCGTGCGCCCGCGCGAGGCGCGACCCGCGCACGGTGGAATTGATGGCGGTGAGCAAGGGGCAACCGCCGGCGGCGGTGCGGGCCGCGGCGGCCTTGGGCTTGCGTCTGTTCGGCGAGAACCGGGTGCAGGAGGCGAAGCTGAAGATCGGCCAATGCCCGGGCCACCTGCGGTGGCAAATGATCGGGCACCTGCAATCCAACAAATGCCGGGACGCCCTGCAGTGCTTTTCCCTGATCCAAAGCGTGGACAGCCTGGCGCTGGCGGAGGAACTGAACCGGTTGGCCGACAAAATGGCCAAGACCATGCCGATTCTCCTCGAGGTCAATGTGGCGGGGGAAGGGAGTAAATTTGGGTATCCACCGAAGGCGGTGCTGGCGGAATTCGCGCGGGTGAACGCGCTGCGGAGGCTGGAGGTGCACGGGTTGATGACCGTGGCGCCGTATTCGCCCACGCCGGAGCGGGTGCGGCCGGTGTTCCGGCAATTGCGCGAATTGCGGGAGCAATGCGAGCAGATCCTGGGGGCGCCGTTGCCGGTGTTGAGCATGGGGATGAGCGGAGATTTCGAGGTGGCGATCGAGGAGGGGGCGACCTTGATCCGGGTGGGGACGGCGCTGTTCGGCGCCCGGGCGGCGGCCCGCAAGGAAGCAGCCGCGGCGGCGGGGGAAGAAAACGAGGTTTAAAACGGGGTGGGGAAGTTGCCCCGATGTCACCGCGCCGCCATGGAATCGTCACCCGTGCCCGGCTTAATGGCGGCGTATGGACGGCGAAGGCGCGGTGGTGAAAAAACGTCCCAAAACCGCCGGCCGACACCGGGCCAATGAGCGCAAGTGGCTGGGGCACAGCCGGTAACGAAGCTTTACTTCTGGCCCAAAGGTGCCATAATATTAACCATATCGGGATATTTGCGAAACATGAACGCTGTTGATAACCTTCCGAGTTCGGCCGCCGCCACGGGGCGGACCGGCCTGGGCCGCCCCCCCGCCATTGCGGAGGTGGAGCGGGCGCATTACCGGCTGCGGGCGGCGGTCTCGGCGGCGGATGTGCGGGCCGCGCAAGTGCTGCGCTTCGTGGTGTTCAATTTGGAATTGCAGGAGGGCTTGGAGCAATCCTACGCGACGTGTTTGGACGCGGATGCGTTTGACGCGGCGTGCGACCATTTGCTGGTGGAGGACATGCGGACGGGCGAGGTGGTGGGCACGTACCGGCTGCAAACCGGGGCCAGGGCGGGCGCCAACCTGGGCTACTACAGCGCGCAGGAATTTGATTTCAAGCCCTTCGAGCCGTTTCGTTCGGAAATGGTGGAGCTGGGGCGTGCGTGCGTGCACAGCAGCCATCGGAACATGGTCGTGCTGAGCCTGCTGTGGAAGGGGATCGCGAGCTATGCGACGGCGCACGGTTGCCGGTATTTGATCGGCTGCAGCTCGCTAACCTCCCAGGATCCGGCGGTGGGCATGGCGGCGTATTGGGACTTGCAAGGGCAATTGGCGCCCGAGGCTTGGCGCACGCTGCCCTTGGCGGGTTTTGAATGCAGCGACACGGCCCCGGCCGCGGAGGCACCGAAAATCCCCAAATTGTTGAGCGTCTACCTGTTGCTGGGCGCGCGGATTTGCGGTGCGCCCGCGATTGACCGCGAGTTCAAGACGATCGATTTCCTGACGTTCATTGATTTGGCGAGCCTGACGCCGCGGGTGGTGGCGCGGTACATGAGTTGATCCGCTTTGGCTGCGCGCAATCATCCTTTTCGTGTGGCCGGCCGCCTGCTGCGGGTGCTGGCCCTGTTTCTCTTCGCGTTTCTCGATTTCATCTTCCGCCTCCAACTACGGGGGCGCGCGCGCTCGATTCATCACCGTGCGCTTTGGTTGCGACGCTGGGCCAATCAATTCCGCCTGGCCATGGCCATTGACGTGACCGTCCGCGGCCGCCCGCCCGAGCGGGGACTCCTCACCGCCAACCACTTGGGCTACGCCGACATCGTGGTCCTGGGCTCGCTGCAACCCGTCGTGTTTGTCTCCAAGAGCGAGGTGGCGAACTGGCCGGTGGTGGGGCCGTTGACGCGCTGCGCGGGGACACTTTATATCATCCGCAGCCAGAAATCGGACGTGGTGCGGATGGGCGACGAGATCATGGCGGTGGTGGAGGCGGGGGTGGCGGTGACCTTGTTCCTGGAGGGCACCAGCAGCGACGGGACCGAGGTGTTGCCCTTCCGGTCCTCCTTGCTCGCCCCGGCCGAAGCGCGGGGTTGGCCCGCGACGCCCGCGTGGATTCATTACGAATTGGAGCCGGGGGACGGCTCGGTGGGGGAGGAGATTTGCTATTGGCGCGACATGACCTTTGGCAAGCACCTGCTCAACCTGCTGTCCAAGCGCCGGATCCGGGCCGTGGTTTGCTTCGGCGATCCCGTGACGGGGTTGGCGGACCGCAAGTTGTTGGCGGCGGAGTTGCACCGCCAAGTGTGCCGGCTCAAGGACGAGTATTTGAGCGGTAATACGGTAAATGTAGTGGGCGTGGGCAAGTAAGCGGGGCGGCAGCGGCGATCGAGGAGGTTGCGGGAAATTCACTTGGGCGCCATCGTCCTGTCACGCGATTCCGATTGATTGGGGGCGGTTAGTGATCCCCGGGTCGCCAGGTTTCGGTGAAGCCATCTCGGAACGTCTCCGGACGTTGCGTCCGGCGGCTGCGGGGAGGGTTCGCGGGACGGGGCCGTGGCGTCGCCACGGGGGAACTCCCGGCGCGCGCACCGTGGTTGTTGCCGGCCGCTCACGGATTATGAATGCTTCCGCCGCTTTCCCCCACGTTTCCGCCCCCCTTGTCGCCCCGTCAAGCCACCAGCCGCCGGTGCTTGCGGAATTGGCCCCGGTGCAACGCGGGGCTTACCGGCTCCGGCTCGCCCGCACTTGGGAAGATGTGCGGGCCGCGCAGGTGCTGCGCTTCCTCGTCTTCAATGTGGAACTTCAGTTGGGCTTGGAAGAATCCTACTCGACGTGCCGGGACGCGGATGCTTACGACGCGATTTGCGACCACCTGCTGGTGGAGGACCAGGCGACGGGCGAAGTGGTCGGCACCTACCGGTTGCAATCCGGGGAACGCGCCGCCGAGCACCTGGGCTACTACAGCGCCCGGGAGTTTGACTGTGCGCCGTTCGAACCTCTGCGGTCGCAATTGGTGGAACTGGGCCGTGCCTGCGTGCACAGCAGCCATCGGAATTTTTTCGTCCTCAACCTCTTGTGGCGGGGCATTGCTGATTATGCGACGGCGTTGGGTTGCCGCTATCTGATCGGCTGCAGCTCCGTCGCCTCGCAGGACGCGGCGGCGGGTTTGGCGGCTTACCAGCGTCTGGAGCCGTTTTTAGTCGCCCGGGAGTGGCGGACGCGGCCGCTGCCCGGTTACGACCGGCCCGGCTTGGAACCGGCCGCGGACGCTCCGAAAATTCCGAAGCTTTTGACCGCCTACTTGGCGCTCGGGGCGCGCATCTGCGGGCCGCCGGCAATCGACACGGAATTCAAGACGATCGTGTTCCTGACCTTTTTGGACCTGCAGGCCCTGCCGGCTTGGGCGCGGGCGCGGTACTTGAGCTGAGGCGGGCGGTTTGGCCGGCAGCCGCCGACAAGGATCGATTGTTCTCCGCATCATGAGGGATTCCACCCCATCCGGGCTATCATCCGGGCTGGTATAATCCAGCGGTGCGGAGAGCAAGCGACCCCGTCCCGCGGGGGCATACAGCGTGGCTTCACCACAAGGTGAATATACCACATTTCCGATTGATTTCAAATGTGGCGGGCAGAGGGCTTGGTCGGCGTTGCCAGTGTGCCTGCCTCCCTGCGGGAACCCTCACCGCCGCCGCGAATCGGGCGGGGCGGAAGGCTTCTGAAATTCGGAATCGGAGCTGGCGGTAACTGATCCCAACCCTATGGGCGGGAAGGGGATGCGTCGGTTGGGCGGAATTCACCAGTGCTTCGATTGGTTGGAATTTCAGCGAAAAAAGTGGTCAAACTAAGGGCTGACCCCCTAATGGGGTCAGCCCTTAGTTTGACCTTAAGAATCCTCGCCTTGGTCGGTTTGGGGTTTCGCGGAGCGGGAGGCGGAAGTTGGAGCGATGGGGGCCGATGCGCCGCTTGACATGGGGGCCGGGGAAACCGCATTTTGACCACCATGCGGGCGGCCGGAACGGTCGCCCCGCCGATTTTTTTATGAATGATGCTCCATTGCACAACTTGTTTGACACCCTGAAGCAGTTCGATCCCGGGGACGGCCGACCGGCCAACTATTACTCCCTCCCGGCTTTGGAAAAGGCGGGCGTGGGTCCCGTGAGCCGGCTGCCGGTTTCCATCCGGCTGGTGCTGGAGGCGGTGCTGCGCAACTTTGACGGGAAAAAGGTCGCGCGAAAGAATGTCGAAGAGCTGGCCAATTGGCAGCCGAAGGCGGCCCGGGTGGAGGAGATTCCGTTCATCGTCGCGCGCATTGTGCTCCAGGATTTCACCGGGGTGCCGTTGCTGGTGGACTTGGCCGCCATGCGCTCCGCGGTGGCGCGCCTGGGCAAGAACCCCAAGATCATCGAGCCGCTGGTGCCGGTGGATTTGGTGGTGGACCATTCCGTGCAGGTGGATTTCGCGGGGACGGCCCAGGCGCTGGGCCGCAATTTGGATTTGGAGTTCGAACGCAACCGGGAACGCTACCAATTTTTGAAATGGGGCATGCAGGCGTTTGACACCTTCAAGGTGGTGCCGCCGGGCATCGGGATTGTGCATCAGGTCAATTTGGAATACCTCGCCAAGGGCGTGCTGAGCAATGCGCGGGGCGTTTATTATCCGGACACGCTGGTCGGCACGGATTCCCACACCACCATGATCAATGGGTTGGGCATTGTCGGCTGGGGCGTGGGCGGGATCGAAGCCGAGGCGGGAATGCTGGGGCAGCCGGTGTATTTCCTCACTCCCGACGTGGTGGGGGTGTATTTGACGGGCGCCCTTCGGGAAGGCGTGACGGCGACCGACCTGGCCCTGACCGTGACGCAGATATTGCGCAAGGCCAAGGTGGTGGGCAAGTTCGTGGAGTTTTACGGCCCCGGGGCGGCGGCGCTGCCGGTGGTGGACCGGGCAACCATCGCCAACATGGCGCCCGAGTACGGCGCGACGATGGGCTTCTTCCCCATCGACGAGGAATGCGTGCGCTTCCTGCGCGCCACCGGCCGCACGGAAGCTCAATGCCAAACGTATGAAAATTACTACCGCGCCCAAGGGATGTTCGGGATTCCGCAACGCGGGGAGATCCAATACTCAACGGATGTCGAACTGGATCTGGCGACGGTGCAACCGAGCGTGGCCGGGCCGAAGCGCCCGCAGGACCGGATCGAACTGCCGAAGTTGAAGGAGGAATTTGTGGCCGCCTTCTCCCGGCCGGTGACCGAGAACGGCTTTGGCAAGCGGGCCGAGGACCTGGGACTGCGCGTGCCGGTGCAACCGGCCGAGACGGATGCCTCGGCGGCGCAGCCGAGCTTGGAATCGCGCATCGGGCACGGCAGCGTGCTGATCGCGGCGATCACGAGTTGCACGAACACCTCCAACCCCAGTGTGATGCTCGCCGCCGGTTTGCTGGCGAAGAAAGCGGTCGCCCGGGGCCTGAAGGCCAATCCCGCGGTGAAATCGTCCCTCGCCCCCGGCTCGCGGGTGGTGACGGATTACCTGACCCAAACCGGGCTGCAACCGTACCTCGACCAACTCGGGTTCAACCTCGTGGGCTACGGCTGCACGACCTGCATTGGCAACTCGGGTCCTTTGGCGCCCGCCATTGAGGAAGCCATCGTGAAAAACGATTTCGTGGCCGCCGCCGTGCTGTCCGGCAACCGGAATTTCGAAGCCCGCGTGCATCAGAACATCAAGGCGAATTTCCTCATGTCCCCGCCGTTGGTCGTGGCCTTTGCGCTGGCCGGCCGGGTGGACATCAACCTGCTGACCGAGCCGCTGGGCACGGGCCAGGACGGCACGCCGGTTTATCTCCGCGAGATTTGGCCGACCCTGCAGGAAGTCCGGGACGAAATGCAGGCGGCGCTCAAGCCGGAGGTCTTCCAGCGGTTGTATCGTGATTTCGCCGGGCAGAATCCAAAGTGGAACGAAATTTCGTCCAGTTTGGGAAATGTTTACGAATGGGACACGGACAGCACGTACATCCAAGAGCCGCCGTTTTTCACCCAATTCTCCCTCCAACCGGGGCAAATCACCGGGATCGCGGGCGCCCGTCCGTTGGGGATCTTCGGGGACAGCGTGACCACGGACCACATTTCTCCCGCGGGCAGCATCAAGAAATCCGGCCCGGCCGGGAAATACCTCATCGATCACGGGGTGGATTACGCGGACTTCAACAGCTACGGCTCGCGCCGCGGCAATGACCGCGTGATGACGCGCGGGACGTTTGCAAATGTGCGCATCAAGAACCTGATGGTGCCCGGCGTGGAAGGCGGCGTGACCAAGTACCAGCCCGGTGGCGAAGTGATGAGCATTTTTGACGCCGCGGTGAAATACGCGCAGGACAAAACCCCGCTGATCATTTTCGCGGGCCAGGAATATGGCACGGGGAGCTCGCGCGATTGGGCGGCCAAGGGCACCAACCTTTTGGGGGTGCGGGCGGTGGTGGCCCAGAGTTTCGAGCGGATTCACCGTTCCAACCTGGTTGGGATGGGGGTGTTGCCGCTCCAATTCAAGGAAGGCACCACGGCGCAAACCCTGGGTCTGGACGGAACGGAAGTTTTTGACCTGGTTGGGCTGGGACCCGACCTCAAGCCCCAACAGGATCTGACCCTGCGGATCACCCGCGCCGGCGGTGCGGTGGAAAATGTGGCGGTTCGTTGCCGCATCGATACGCCGATCGAGATCGATTACTACCAACACGGCGGAATTCTGCCGTTCGTGCTCCGGCAATTGATCGCCCAAGCCTGAGTTCCCCGCCGATCCGGGGTACGCCCCGTTCTCCGTCGCCTTCGCGACGGGGAACGGGTTTTTTTCATTGGTTGACGAGCGGGAAGTGGGAGGCGGGACGGGGGGGCAAATTCACATAATCGTTGCCCAATCGCCATCTTAACCAAATAGGAGCCAAAAATGCGCTATACTTTTGGACGCTTTCGAGCTATATTCGGAAATGCATCCCGGTAGGGCATTTTCAGTACGCACAGCCGTCTTGACTGGTCTGGTTTCCACCCTCCCCAAGGGGGAGGGGAATTCCGACGGGAAGGCAGGCCATCGTTCGTACGGGCTCCAGCCCCTTGTTTGCGCCATATAAGAAATGAAGAAGTCGCTTGGTTCCCCGCAGGTTTCCCTCCGCTTGATCAAAGCAGTTTTGAGTCGCCTATTGTTGGCCATTCTCCTTTTTGGATCGGCACCGCTTTGGGCGCAATTCATAGCCTTTAACGATGATGGACCCGGGGCAGGCACGTCCGCGAATGCGACGCGTTACGACGTCTTCGGCATCGCTTACCCGACCACGGGGCCGTTGAAGGACATCAATGGGGGCACCAACCTGGCGGCCACGCTCGCCATCACCCGCTCGGGCACGATCTATGTGGGGACCGTTGCGGCCAATCCCAACGCCGGCACGCCCCTCTACAACGCTTTTAACAATTACGTGGATTTTGCGGGTGCGGGCGCGAGCGACCCCGTGGCGGAGTTGGTGGGCTCCAGTTCCACGGTCACGTACACTTTCACCGGCTTGAGTGTGAACAAGATGTACAGCTTCAAGGGGAGCGCGGTGCGCGGGGGCAGCGGTTCCCCGTTCAACACGATGTGGAGCCAGTTTCAGTTGACCGGCGCCGCCCAGTATGTCAGTGCGCACACCGCGGGAGCCTATACCAACGGGCTGGCCGCCAACCAGGTGGCCATCAACACCGGTCAGAACACGGCCGGCGACATGGCGGATTGGGAGAACATTGTGCCCGGAGCGGGTGGTACCTTTTCCGTGGTGTCCGCCCAATACACCGGACCGATTCCAGGCGGAGGCTCTGCCAACGGTGCGTACGGATTCGCGATGAACGGTTTTCGGCTCCAGGAATTGGGGCCGATCACCTACACCAATCCGCCGGTGCTGGTGGCGGCCTCGAATTCCGGGGGCAACACGGTGTTCGTAACCTTTTCCATCCCGGTGCAAGGGGCCAGTGGCACCAACATTGCCAATTACGCCCTCACCAATCTCGCGGGTAAAATCGCGGTGACCGGGGCCGCGTTTGGCGCCAACAACCAGACCGTGGTGCTCACGACCGCGTTCCAGGCCCCTTACGCCGCTTATTGGCTGACGGTCAACCACGTCACGGACGCCCTGACCGGCACGAATTCGGTGGCGGCCAATTCGCGGGTCATTTACACGAACATCCCCTTCAACGCGCCGGTGCTCCTGAGTGCGACCAATTCCGGCGACAACGGGGTGATCGTGGGGTTCAATATGGCCCTGCAGCCCGCCAGCGCGACCAATGCCGGCAATTATTCCCTGTCCAACCTGCTGGGAAACATTTCGGTGGTGGGGGCGGCGTTCGGTTCCAACAACCAGACCGTGGTGCTGACGACCGCCAGCCAAATGCCGTATGCCCCCCATTGGCTCACGGTCAACCGGGTCACTGACGCGCTGACCGGCACCAACGCGATTGCCGGCAATTCGGTGGTGATCTTCACGAACCAACCGTTTCTCACCGGTTATGTGGAGCGGCAGCTGTATTTCAATTTGGACGGTTCGCAAGCCGTCTCCAGTCTGACCAACAGCCCGACCTATCCGGACAGCCCCACGTCCGTGGATTTTCTCGGCAGCATGGGTTGGCCGATCCCAAACATCGGCGATAGTTACGGCGGTCGCATGGCGGGCATCCTGGTGCCGCCGGTCACCGGCACGTATTATTTGTCCGTGGAGAGCGACGACAATTCCGACCTGTTCTTGAGCAGCAACGAGAATCCGGCGAACAAGGTGCTGGTGTCCTTCGAACCCAACTGGGGCAACAGTTTTGCGGGGAACTCCTCCGCGGCCATTCAATTGAACGCGGGCCAGCATTATTTCATTGAGGGTTTAATGAAAGAGGGTGGGGGCGGGGATTATTTTTACGTGGGCTGGTTGACCCCGACAAACCCCTCGACCTGGCAAATCATTCCCGGGCAGTTCCTGGGCAATTATTTTACCGCCACCAATGCCAGCGTGACGCTGTCGCTGCAACCCACCAACACCTCGGTCATGGCCGGCCAGACGGCCACGTTTGCGGCTTTCGCCGCCGGCCTCTCGCCGATCACGACGAACATTTCTTACCAATGGCAGTCGAACGGCTTTGATATTTCCGGGGCGGTGGGCCCCAGCTACACCACCCCGGTAGTGGGCCTCACGAACAGCGGCGCGCAGTATCGCGTGCTTGCCCTCGTGCCCGGGGCGGCGCAGGTGAGCTCCAACGCCACCCTCACCGTCACCCCTGACACCACCCCGCCCGTCGTGGTCGCCGTGCAAAATTTTGGCACCACCAACTTGCAGTTGACCTTCTCAAAGCCGGTGGAGGCGGCCAGTGCAACGAACGCCACCAATTATTTCGTGCCGGTGGGCTTCGCGGTTACGGCCGCCGTTCTGGATCCCACGGCATTGCTGGTGACGCTGACCACCAGCCCCCTGGTGTACGGGAGCAACTACACGCTCGTGATCAACAATGTCCGGGACCGCGCCACGCCACCGAACCCGATTTTGCCGAACACCCCGGTGAACTTCACGGCGTCGCCCTTCGCCCGGCTGGATGTCGGCGGCCCGCCGGTCCCCTCCTCGGTGGTGATTCTCAGCAATGGTTTGAGCGTTTCCGCCGTGGGCAGCGACATCGGCGGCGTGGCCGACCAATTCGGTTTCAATTTTCAACTGGTCACGGGGAATTTTGACTACAGCGTTTGCGTGACCAATTTGAGCGACGCAAACCCGTTCGCCAAGGCCGGTTTGATGGCCCGGGAAAGTTCCGCGGCCAACAGCCAGTTTGCCGGCGCCTTTGCCACGCCCGCCATGAACGGTGAATTCTTCATGTGGCGCAGCCCGACGGCCGGCAACACGAGCACGGCGGGATCGTTTCCCGCGAATTTCCCCAACGGCTGGCTCCGCCTCCGGCGCGTCGGGAGTACTTTCACCGGCTTCGCCAGCTATGACGGCCTCACGTGGACCCAACTGGGGAGCGCCACCATCGTCATGACCAACCAAGTGCTGCTGGGGCTGGCCGTGACCAGCGACAATCCGACCCAGGCCGCCCAAGCGCAATTCATCAACATCGGACCGACGAGCACCAACGCGGTGGTCGGCGCCTCCCCCACGAACCCGCACGACATTCTTGGCCCCACTGCGCGGAAGACGATGATTGCGATTACCGAAATCATGTGGAAGCCCGCGCCGCGCACCGATGGCAAGAACCTCGAATTCATGGAGATTTACAATTCCAATCCCTGGTTCCAAGACATTAGCGGATACCAGATCGGCGGCGGCAACATCAGCTATACCTTCCCGCCCGGCACCATTCTGCAAGGCGGTGGTTTCCTCGTCATCGCCGCCGCCCCGGCTGA
The DNA here is from genome assembly GCA_903930565.1 of uncultured Pedosphaera sp. Lineage (GTDB taxonomy): Bacteria > Verrucomicrobiota > Verrucomicrobiia > Limisphaerales > Pedosphaeraceae > CAIXFN01. The sequence goes on along the minus strand of CAIYZC010000283.1, from coordinate 3,721 downwards.
TATTCAAAGCGTGTACGGCATCACCAACGTCATGGGACCCTACACGGGCAGCCTGCCCAAGGGCGGGACCATCCAGTTGTTCAGCGAAATCGGGGCCTTGCAGTTGGACGTCACGTATTCCAACGTGCATCCCTGGCCGGTGGCCACCGATGGCACCGGCCATTCCTTGGTCCTGGCCTACCCGACTTACGGTGAAGCCGATCCGCGCGCTTGGGACATCAGTGATATCGTGGGCGGCTCCCCCGGCATGGCGGAGGCGTACCGGCCCAGCCCGCTGCGCAGTGTGGTCATCAACGAGCTCCTGCCCCATTCGGAGAACCCGGCCGTGCCGCAATTTGTCGAACTCTACAACCACAGTACGACTTCGAACAACGTCGCGGGCTGCATTCTGACGGATGATCCGACCACGAACAAATTCGTGATTCCGGCCGGCACCGTGATCCCTCCGGCGGGCTTTGTTGCGTTCACCGCGGCGCAGTTGGGCTTCGGCCTGCAAGGCGCCGGCGGGACGCTGTTCCTGATCAAGCCTGACGGCTCGCGGATTTTGGATGCGGTCACGTATGAGGCCCAGGCCAACGGGGTGTCCGTCGGCCGCTGGCCGGATGGCGATAATGTTTTTTACCAGTTCACCACCAACTCGCCCGGCACCAACAACGCCAGTCCCTCGATCGGGGACGTCGTGATCAACGAATTGATGTACAACCCCATCACGGGCAATGACGCCGACCAGTATATTGAGCTGTTCAACAAGGGCACCAACGTCATCAACCTGGGGGCATGGCAGTTTACGGCGGGGGTCGGTTACACCTTCCCCTCGAACACCTTCATGCCGCCCGGGGCGTACTACGTGGTGGCGGCCAACGCGACCAATCTGTGGGCCAAGTATCCCAATCTCAACAGCACCAATACGTTTGGAAATTGGACGGGCAAACTTTCGCACAACGGGGAGCGGGTGGCCCTGGCCCGGCCGCAAGCGCTCTTCGGCACCAACACGATTCTCGTGGTGCAGGACGAAGTGACCTACAGCGCCGGGCTGCGCTGGGGGCCGTGGTCCGCCGGGGGGGGCAGCAGTTTGGAGTTGACGGATCCACGTGCCAACAAGCGCATTGGCGCCAGTTGGGGCGACAGTGACGAGAGCAAAAAATCCGCGTGGGTGAACGTGGAGAACACGGGGGTCTTGGACAACGGCGCCAATTATGACGCGACCATCGATTACGCCCAAATCGGCATGTTGGATGCCGGTGAGGCATTGGTGGATAACGTTGAAGTGGATGCCAACGGCACCAATTACGTGATGAACGGCACGTTTGAGGGCGGTTTGGCCAATTGGTCATTGCAAGGGGATCAGGTGCGCTCCAGTTTGGAAAACACGGGATACACCAACAGCGCCCACTCGCTGCACATCCGGTGCAGCGACCGCCTTTGGACCGGCGTAAATTCCTGTGAAATGGCCCTCTGGCCGAACACCTTGGGCCAGGGCAACACCGCCACCATTCGCTACAAGGCGCGTTGGATGCATGGATGGCCCGAGGTCAACCTGCGGTTGAACGGCAACTGGCTGGAAGCCACCGCCGCCCTTCCGATTCCCCCCAATTTGGGCACGCCCGGGCTGCCCAACAGTATTTTGATCACCAACGCCGGACCGGCGATTTACGAGGTCACCCACAATCCGCCCGTGCCCGCCGCCGGCCAAGCCGCGGTCGTTTCTGCCCGGGTGCATGATCCGGACGGCGTGCAATCGCTTACCTTGTATTACCGGATTGATCCCGGGACGACCTATATCCCGTTGGTCATGGCGGACAACGGATTGGCGGGCGACGCGGTTGCGGGGGACGGCATCTTCAGCGCCTCGATTCCCGGGCAGACGGCGAACACCTTGGTGGCCTTTTACGTCAGCGCCAAGGACAAGACCGGCGCGACCAGCCGTTTTCCAGCGTTGTTCAACGACTTCGCTCCGGTGCGGGAGGGGCTGGTCATGTTCGGGGACGGCAACCCCGGCGGTTCCTTCGGGGTTTACCATCTGTGGGTCACGCAGACCAATGCCACCCGCTGGAGCAATCTTTCCGATCTCAGCAACGAATTAATCGACAGCACCATGGTGAATGGCAACCGCGTCATCTACAACATGACCGCCCGGTTTGCGGGCAGCCCGTACCACCAGGGCTTTGACACTCCCTATGGGAGTTTGTGCCATTATAAATGGGTGTTCAACGATGATGACAAGTTTCTGGGCGCGACTTCGTTCAACAAGATCCACCAACCCGGCAATGGGGCGGGGGATGACGGGAGTATTCAGCGCGAGCAAACCGCCCATTTTTTCATGCGGGCTTTGGGGGTTCCCTGGTTGAACCGGCGCTATGTGGCGGTCTATGTGAACGGCAACCGCCGGGGGACCTTGATGGAGGACGCCCAGTGTCCGGACTCCGATCTGGTCAAAGAGTATTTCCCCAACGACACCACCGGTTATTTGTACAAAGTGCAGCCATGGTTTGAATTTGGTCCGGCGCCGTCGGGCAGTTCGATCAATTTCAACAATAACAGCTGGGCGAATCTCAACCCCTACACCACCACCGGCGGGGCCAAGAAGCTCGCGCGGTACCGCTATAATTACGAAATTCGACGCACCGCCGACTCGGCCAACAACTACACCAACGTGTTTTCCATGATTGACGCGGCGAACACCTACCTGACGCTCAATTATCCCAACTACGTTGCCAACGTGGAGAGCCTGATTGACATGGAGAACTGGATGCGGGTGTTCGCCGCCAACCATGCGGCCGGCAATTGGGACAGCTTTGGTTGTCAAAATGCGCAGAATCTGTACGCCTATTTCGGCACCGGCGGGACCAAGTGTTCCCTGATGATGTGGGATTACAACATCGTCGTTGGCAACGGTTCCTGGGGTCCCGGCCAAAACCTCACCGCGGTGGACGGCGGCGACGCCCCGCTGATCAACATGTTTAATACGCCTGAGTTCGGCCGCATGTTCTGGCGCGCCCAGGCCGAATTGGTGGCGGGTCCCCTCAACTTGGCCAACAGCGGGCCGCTGATCACCGCCAAGTTCAACGCCTTTAGCGCGAACGGACTGAGCGTGGAAAATCCGGCTTCGGCAATCAACGCATGGCTTTCCCAGGCGCAAAGCAGCATCGACAGCCAGCGCGCCGCCCTGGACGGCACCTGGTCGGTGAATCCCGGCGTGGCCGTGGCGAATGATGTGGCCACCGTAACCGGCACGGCCCAATTGCTGATCAAGACCGTCCTGATCAACGGCGTGCAATACCCCCTGGCTTGGAACACGATGACGGGTTGGACCGTCCAGGTGCCCCTGAAATCTGGAACCAACAGTTTCACCGTGACCGGGGTCGATCGTTTTGGCAACCCAGTGGCGGGCGCCGCGAGCACTGTCCAAACGGTTTACAAAGGCCTGCCGGTTTCCCCGGTTGGGCAGATCGTGATCAACGAAATCATGGCGGCGCCCGCGGTGGCGAGTGCGGGATTTGTGGAGTTATACAACCGTTCCACGACCAACACCTTCGACCTTTCCGGATGGCAATTCAAGGGGCTCGGCTACACGTTTCCAGCGGGTTCGAGCATCGGGCCGAACAGCTACTTGGTGCTCGCGCAGAATCGCGCCGCGTTTGCCGCCGCTTACAGCGCGACCAATGTGGTGTTCGACACCTATACCGTTAACCTGCTGCCTGGCGGGGACCACTTGATCCTC
>CAIYZC010000282.1 GCA_903930565.1 uncultured Pedosphaera sp. | reverse complement strand
GCGCCGTGGTTTGCAGGAGCAAATCCTGCTCTCGGGCACTTGGAACCTGAATCCGTGGTTTGTGCGCGTGGAACCGGTGCCCATGCTGCAAATCCCCATCGGCCATGTCGGCGTGGTCATTTCCTTCGTGGGCCTCGCCCACGAGGATGTGAGCGGCCAGGACTTCAAACATGGCGACCTCGTGGCCCCCGGTCACAAGGGCGTGTGGGTGACCCCGCTCTACCCCGGCAAACACCCGGTGAACCCGCGCATCATGAAGACCGAACTCGTGCCCACCACGAATATCGTGCTCAATTGGGCGAACCGCTCCGAAGCGCACAATTACGATGCGAAACTTTCCTCGATCACCGTGCGCTCGCGGGACGGGTTCGCCTTCAACCTCGACGTGTCGCAGATCATCCACGTCGGCGCGCTGGACGCCCCCAAGGTCATCTCGCGCGTCGGCTCGATGCAAAACCTGGTGGACCACGTGTTGCAACCGATCGTGGGCAATTACTTCCGCAACTCGGCGCAGTACCACACGGTGCTGGACTTCCTCAGCGCCCGCAGCGAACGCCAGGCGGACGCCGCCCAACACATCCGCACCGCCCTCGCGGCTTATGACGTGCAGGCCATTGACACCCTGATCGGCGACATCACGCCCCCGGCCGCGCTCATGGAAACGCAGACCGACCGCAAAATCGCGGAGGAACAACGGAAGACCTACGAGGTGCAGGAAGCGGCGCAGAAGCAACGCCAACAATTGGTGCGCGAAACCGCCGTGGCGGACATCCAACAGCAGGTCGTCGGCGCGGAACAGGGCGTGAACATCGCCGAACTCCAGGCGGACGCCCATATCAAACAAGCGCGGGGGGAGGCGGAATCGATCCGGCTCCGCGCCCTCGGCGAAGCGGAAGGCATCCGGGCCACCGGCCAGGCGAAGGCGGAAGCCTACCGCGCGGGTGTCGAGGCCGTCGGCGCCAACGGTTACACGGCCATGCAACTCATGCAGACCGTGGGCGAAAGCCAGATCCGCATCATCCCCGAAATCGCCGTCAACGGCGCCCAGGGGGGCAATGGCTTGATGGACGGTCTCCTGGGCCTCATGCTGCGGGACCAGTTCAAAGCGCAAGCCCCGGCTCCCGCCCCCCACCCCGGCGACCACCGTTAAAAACGCGTAGCCGCCCCCCGGTAAAATCGACAACCGGCGAATCGTCACCACGATTCGCCGGTTGGTTTGTTTCCTTGGACAACCCAACCCTCCCCGGAAGCTTTCGCCGGCGGCCCGTGGGAGGGGCGGGCCGCCGGCGCTCCGGCAGCCGCTATTTGTCCTCGGCGGCCGCCGAAACCACGTTCGTCACAAAGAAGAGAATAAAGAAAACCGCCCCCATGGCCCGGGCGAAGCCGGACACCATGGAACCGCCCACATCGGCGAAACCCGCCGCGAGACCCAACAGACTAACCAGGAGAAACCATTTGCAGTATTTGTTCATCGCGTTTTGGAGGCCGCCGGACCAACCCGGCCCAACGACTTCCAAAGGCACGCTAGCACGCCCCCCACGCCCGGCGCTTTGGGGATTTTGCACAATCTTTGCCATTTTTTGCTGTCCGAACCGGGATTTTGAACCCAAACAACTCAAGGTGACGAAAGTCGGAACGGGAAAAATCTTGGAGCCCGGCGTCCACGTGAAGACGTGCAGACGTGGAGGGGAAGAAAGGGAGCATTGATGACTGCGGCGTGGTGGGCTACGTCCCGGCGGCGGACGCACCGACGGCGGTCATTGCTCGGCTTCGGCAGCGGAAAGCAATCTGCTGACGCCGAACAGCAGGAAGAACACGGCCCCGATGGCGCGGCCATAACCGGCCACCATGGAACCACCCAAACCGGCGAAACCCACCGCGAATCCCAACAGACTGACCAGCAGAAACCAATTCCAGTATTTGTTCATAGCGAAGTTGAGGCCGCCGGGCCCACCGGGCCCGACCGCACCCAGAGGCACGCTAGCATACGCTTCCAACCGCGGTGACCGGGGGATTTTGCCCACGCTTACCTGGGTCTGCGCCCGGAAACCTGGCCTCTTTCACCACGCATGGACGAACCGATGCGAACAAACCGGAAAAAAAGCCCGCGGCTGCCCCGGCCCGCGGCGCCCCGTCGTGCCCGCTCCGGACACGTCAAAGAGCGGACACCCAACCAAGGAACGCGCGCCGCCGGCGTTGATCACCGCTGCTGGCCGGCCATGGGCCGGCCGGTCTGCGCATCCAACAGTTGCACGACGGTCGCCGGTCCGAGATCCACCGGCGGGGTCCAGGCCCGGAGCGCCCACACCACTTTCTTGTCCGCCGTCACTTCGAGCGCCTGCACCGTGGATTGCCATTTTTCCGACGCCTTCGCGCCTTGCGCATCCACCACGCCCACGGGGCACCAATTG
>CAIYZC010000281.1 GCA_903930565.1 uncultured Pedosphaera sp. | reverse complement strand
CGCGGGCGGCGGCGCCGGGGTTGCCGGCGGGACCGCGCCCGGGCAGGCGCAATCGAATCCGGAGGACAATCTCCCCTATGTGGCCAATTTGAACACGAGTGTGCCGAAAGACCAAACGCTCCTGGCCGGCGGTTGGAACACGGAGACGGGCAAACGGATGCTGTTGCTGCTCACCCCGGAATATGGCGGCGCCAACCAGGCCGCCGGGCAAATCGCCCTGCGCTCCACGTTTGTGCAAGTGCCCGAGGAGGCGCTGGCGGGCCTCGGGTTGGGGGATTTCCAAACCGGGGGCCGCGCCAGTGATCACACCAGCACCCTGGCGCCGGCGGAGGCGGCCGCGCTCCTGGCCAAGCTGCAAGCCACCGCCGGCTCCCAAGTGCTCCCCGCACCGCTCATTTTGACGCCGGAAGGCCGGGAGGCGGAAATCACCATTGGCCCCACGGGCCAGGGTTCCAGTGTGAGTTACATCGCCAATCTGGCCGCGGATCAATCGGGCTTGAATGTGGCCATCAAAACGAAGCTGCCCGCCCTGGTCCCGACCGGCGGGGGTGCGGCGCCGCCGCCGGGCAAATAACCAAGCACGCGGCCGGGAAGGGTTGGGGACCGCAATCACGCGACGTAGATGAAAAAAACCACCACAATAGCCTTCGTCGGCCTCCTGGTTTTAGGCGGCGGAATGGCCGGCTGGCAACGGGCGGAACTGCAGCGTTTGCAGACCGAGAACGACGCTTGGCGGGCCCGGGCGGCCGCGGCGGGCGCCGCCCAGCAATCTTCCCCCTTGGCCGCCGGCGCCGGGCCGAGCGCGACGGAGGATCCCACCGGCCGGGAAGTCGAGCGGCTGCGCGGAGAAGCGGAACGGCTGCGTCGGCAATTGGCGGCGCCTCCGCGCGCCGCCGCCACGGTCCCGCCGGAGCCTCCGCCCGTGCCGGCGGCGCCCGCCGGCACGGTCAACTTGAATCTGAGCGTGCCCGCGGGCGCCACGGCGCTCGCGGGCGGTTGGCTCACTCCGCAGGGCAAACGGGTTCTGCTGCTGCTCACCCCGGAGTTCGGCACTTCGCGGCAGGGGGCAGGCCAGATCTTGTTGCGCACTTCCTTGTTCGAAGTGCCGGAAACGAGGTTGGCCGGACTGGGGCTGGCCGAATTCCGAACCCCGGCCGGCGCGGGGGATCAATCCCGCACCCTGCTCGGCGAGGAGGCCGGCGCCCTGCTCGCCAAATTGGGGGCGGTCGATGGTGTGGATTTGCTGACGGCACCGCAAATTATGACTACATCCGGCCAAGCGGCGGAAATCAGCGTGGGTGCCGCCGGCGAAAACGGCCTTCAGTTGCACTACCTGCCGACCCTCGCGCCGGACCAATCCGGCGTCCAAGTGGTGTTTCAGGGCCGGTTGCCCGGAATAACTTCAGGAAATTAATCCGCGGCCGAGTTCGCGTGAATCCCCGGCGCGGCGGGCGCGTCGAATCCAGCAAGCACCCCGCCGTGGGTGATTTCTGATTGATAAGATGAGCACATTCACGCAAACCATCCGGGCCTTCGCCACCCGCCATTGGCGACAGGGACTCGCCGGGACCGCCGCCCTTTGGCTGATCCAACCGGCCACGGCCGCGGAAACCACCCCGACCACGTTGGAATACAACCGCGACATCCGTCCCATCCTCGCGGAAAACTGTTTTGGCTGCCACGGTCCGGACTCGGCCGCCCGCAAGGCGGGGTTGCGGTTGGACCAATTTGCCGAGGCCACCGCCCCCCGCAAGGACAAAGAACCCGCCATTGTGCCGGGCAAGACCGATGCCGGCGCGTTGCTCGCGCGCATCAACGCCCCGAAGGCGGAGGAGGTCATGCCGCCGACGAAGACGCACAAGACGTTGACGGCGCGGGAGAAGACCGTGCTGCGCGACTGGATCGCCGCCGGGGCGCAGTACCAGCCGCATTGGTCGCTGCTGCCCCCGCATGCCGCGCCGTTGCCCGCGGTGCGCGACGCCCGCTGGCCGCACAATGCCATGGATCATTTTATCCTGGCCCGGTTGGAGCGCGAGGGAATGGCGCCGGCCCCCGAGGCCGACCGCCGCACGCTGCTGCGCCGGGTGTCGCTGGACCTGACCGGCCTGCCGCCGACGCCGGCGGAGGTCGAAGCGTTTGTCAACGACCCGGCGAGCGACGCTTATGAGAAGGTGGTGGACCGTCTCCTGGCCTCGCCGCGGTGGGGCGAGCACCGGGCGCGCTACTGGCTGGACGCGGCGCGCTACGCGGATTCCAACGGCATCCATTTCGACAATTACCGGGAGATGTCCGCGTATCGCGACTGGGTGATCCGGGCGTTCAACCGCAACGAGCGTTTCGACCAGTTCACGATCGAGCAACTGGCGGGCGATCTGCTGCCGGACCGCACGCTGGAGCAGCAAGTCGCCAGCGGTTTCAACCGCTGCAACATGACCAGCAACGAAGGCGGGGCGATTGACGAGGAGTATTTGGTGCTTTACGCCCGCGACCGGGTGGAAACCACGGCCCAGGTTTGGCTCGGCACCACGGCCGGCTGCGCGGTGTGCCACGACCACAAATTCGACCCGCTGACGATGCGGGACTTTTATTCCCTGGCGGCGTTCTTCAACAACACCACGCAGCGCGCGATGGACGGCAACGTCGCCGACACGCCGCCGGCCATCACCGTGCCGCGTCCCGAGGATCGGGCGCGTTGGGATGTGCTCACCCGGGAGCTGACGGAGGCCCGGCAGCGCCTCGACCGGCGCCGCGCGGAGGGAAAGCCGGAATTCCAAGCGTGGGCGGCCACGGCGCAGCCCACGGCGTTCAGCGGCGGGCAGCCGAAGCAGGCCCCGTTGTTTCACGCGCCCCTCGACGAGCCGGGGGGCGAAAGCCTGAATGTGCGGATGGGGGAGGCCGAGGGCACGGTGACGGTCCCGGGGGCGACGAACCGTCAGCCCGGCGCCCTTTCCGCCCACGCCTACACGACCGGTCACGGCCGGGCGCAGTTCGCGGACGCGGGAAATTTCGAGGGGGATCAGCCGTTTTCGTACAGTGTGTGGGTGAAACTGGCCGGCGGACGGGATGGCGCTTTGTTTTCCCGGATGGATGATGAGCATGACTACCGGGGCTGGGATTTGTGGGTGGAGGGCGGCAAGCCCGCGTTGCATTTGATCCATCAATGGCCGGATGACGCCCTCAAAGTGGTCGCCAACAAGGCGTTGGACGCCAAGCGCTGGACCCATGTAGCCGTGACCTATGACGGTTCGCGCAAGGCGTCCGGGGTGAAGATTTATCTAGATGGCGAAGTCCAGGCCACCAGCGTGCAGGCGGACAAGCTGAAGGGCACCACGCGGACGACGGTGCCCTTCGAGCTCGGCCGCCGCCACACCACGAGCCAGGTGGCCGGGGCGGGCTTGCAGGACTTGCGCCTGTATGGCCAAGCCCTGCCCGCCTTGGAAGTGCAGGCTTTGGCCAAAAATTCCCGCATTGCCGCGCTGTTGACGAAGGCCGCCGACCAACGCTCGGAGACCGAGCGCGAGGAACTCTACCAAGCGTGGTTGACCCGGATGGACACCGCCTACCAAAACGCCACCGGGGCGCTGGCGAAGCTGCAAAAAGAGGAAGGCGAAATCAAGGGCCGGGGCACCACGACCGAGGTCATGCAGGAAAAGCCGGACCAGCCGCTGGCCTACATTCTTTTCCGCGGTGATTACGACAAACGGCGCGACAAGGTGGAACCGAACACCCCCGCGGCCTTGCCCGCCTTGCCGGCGGACCTGCCGCGCAACCGGCTGGGATTGGCCCGCTGGCTGTTGCGGCCCGAGCATCCGCTCACCGCGCGCGTGACGGTAAACCGCTTTTGGCAGGAGCTCTTCGGGGTGGGCTTGGTGCGCACCGCGGGGGACTTCGGCGTGGCGGGCGAACTGCCCAGCCACCAGGACCTGCTCGACTGGCTGGCGGTGGATTTCCGCGAGTCCGGCTGGGACGTGAAGCGCTGTTTCCGCCAAATCGTGCTCTCGGCGACCTACCGCCAGTCCGCGGCGGTGCCGGCCGGGGCGGAAAACCGCGACCCGCAGAACCGGCTGCTCTCCCGCGGCCCCCGGTACCGCATGGACGCCGAGATGGTCCGCGACTACGCGCTCGCGGTGAGCGGTCTGCTCTCCCCGCAGATCGGCGGCAAGAGCGTGAAGCCCTACCAACCCGAGGGCGTATGGGAGGCCGTGGCCATGAATGAGAGCAATCTCCATTTCTACAAGCAGGATCACGGCGAGAGTCTGTACCGCCGCAGCCTCTACACCTTCTGGAAGCGCGCGGCGCCGCCGGCTTCGATGGAAATCTTCAACGCGCCCAACCGGGAGACCTGCGCGGTGCGGCGGGAGCGGACCGACACCCCGTTGCAGGCGTTGGTGACGCTGAACGACCCGCAATTTGTGGAGGCCGCCCGGCATTTGGCGCAAGCCACGCTCCAATCCGTCGGCGAGAGCACCGCCGCGCGGCTGGACTTCATGGCGCGCCGCCTGCTGGCCCGGCCGTTGCGGCCGGAAGAATTGCGCATCCTGACCGCGTCCGTGAGCGGACTGGTCGATCAATATTACGCCGCCCCCCGGGAAGCCGAGGCCCTGCTGGCGGTGGGCGAATCGCCGGCGGATCCGACGCTGGATCGCCGCACGCTGGCGGCGTACACGATGGTGGCCAATGAATTGCTGAATCTTGACGAGGTGTTGAACAAATGAAAACCACTCCCGATCCCCGGTTCACGCACCCCCTGGTGCAGGATTACGTCCGCTCCGAAACCCGCCGCCAGTTTCTGCGGCGCGGCGCCAGCTTCATGGGCGCGGCGGCGCTCGGCGCCCTGGCCCCCGGCCTGTTGGGCGGGGCGGCGGCCCGGGCCGCGGCCACCACCGCCGGGGCCCTGCCGGCCCCGCACTTCGCCCCGCGGGCCAAGCAGATCATCTACCTGCACATGGTGGGCGGGCCGCCCCAGCAGGACCTGTACGACTACAAGCCCACGATGAACGATTGGTACGACAAGGACCTGCCGGAGAGCGTGCGGGGCGGCCAGCGGCTGACCACCATGACCTCCGGGCAGGCCCGGTTCCCGATCGCGCCCTCCAAGTACCGCTTCCAGCGCCACGGCAAGTCCGGCATGTGGGTGACGGAGCTCCTGCCATGGACCGCCAAGATGGTGGATGACATGTGCTTCATCCGCTCCATGCACACCGAGGCCATCAACCACGAACCGGCCATCTGCTACATGCAGACCGGCAACCAGATCACCGGCCGGCCCTGCCTCGGCTCCTGGGTGTCCTACGGCCTCGGGTCCTTGAACCAGGATTTGCCAACCTTCGTGGTGCTGGTGGCCCGGCCCACGAATCAGGAGCAACTCCAGGCCATTTCCGGCCGGCTTTGGTCCGCGGGCTTCCTGCCCGGCAAACACGCCGGCGTGTCGTTCCGCAGCGGCGGCGACCCGATTCTCTACATCAACAACCCGCCCGGGGTGTCCAGTGCCGTCCGCCGCCAAATGTTGGATGGGGTGCGGGAAATGAACGAACTGAATTTCCGGCAGGTGGGCGATCCGGAGACGCACACGCGGATCGACCAATTCGAACTGGCGTTTCGCATGCAGTCCAGTGTGCCGGAATTGACCAACGTGGCCAACGAGCCGGCCGGCACCTACGCCTTGTATGGCGAGGAGGCCCGCAAGCCCGGGACCTTTGCCCACACCGCCCTGTTGGCCCGGCGCATGGTCGAACGCGGGGTTCGCTTCGTGCAGATTTACCACAACAATTGGGACACCCATTCCAACGTGGGCGGCCGTCTGCCCAGCCAGTGCAAGGACATCGATCAAGCCTGCTACGGATTGGTGCAGGATTTGAAACAACGGGGGATGTTGGATGAAACCCTGGTGATTTGGGGCGGGGAATTCGGCCGCACCGTTTATTCCCAAGGCGGACTTTCGCACGAGAATTACGGCCGCGATCACCACCCGCGCTGCTTCACGATGTGGATGGCCGGTGGGGGCAGCCGGCCCGGCACCATTTATGGCGAAACGGATGATTTTTCCTACAACATCATCCGCGATCCGGTCCACATTCACGATTTCCACGCGACGGTGATGAAGTTGATCGGGATGGATCATGAGCGGTTCACGGTACCCTATCTCGGGCTCGATATCCGGTTGACCGGGGTGGAGCCTTCGCGGGTGATCAACGAGCTGATTACCTGAGCGTGTTTGGGGCCGGGGGGCGACGGAGATTCAAGCTGGGCGGCGCTCCGTGCCCGCCGCCGGTCGGGAAAATGGGGATTGCGGACGAAGGCGCGGACGATTTATGTTGGCCCAGCGACACATGACAACATCTGATGAGGAATCGCCCGCATCGCCAGATTCGACCCCGGGTGGCGTGGTGCGCCGGGACCGGGATTTCACGGAAACGCAATGGGGGGTGGTGAAGTCGGCGTCGGGGCAGGAGGGGGCGGCGGCGGCGAAACCGGCACTGGATTACCTGTGCCGGAGGTATTGGCCGCCGATCTACGCCTTTCTCCGGCGCGAGGGGTATTCGGCGACGGATGCGGAGGATTTGACCCAGGGATTTTTTGAAGAACTGTTCAGCACGGACGCGCTCAGCCGTGCCGACGAGGCCAAGGGGCGCTTCCGCAATTTTCTGCTGGGAGCGCTGCAGCGGTTTTTGGTGGACCAACTACGGCATAAAAACGCGATCAAGCGCGGCCGGGGCAAGGTGGTGTTGGCGGGGGATTTCGCCGAGGTCGAACGGCAGTATTTGGCGGAAGCTGATCCGGCATTGACGGCCGAGAAGGTGTTCGATCGCCGCTGGGCGGCCACCGTGCTGGAAATGGCCAAAGCGGAGCTGGCGACCCACTTCACGGGGCCCGGCCAGGCGAAGCGATTTGCCGTCCTGCAAGACTTTTTGGACAAGGACGGCTCCGAAAAGGCGTACCGCAAGGCGGCCTCCAAATTGGGGACCACCATGGAGGCCGTGGCGCCGGCCGTGTGCCGTCTCCGTGGGCGCTACAACGAGTGCATTCGCCGCATCGTGCTGGCGACCGTGTCCGGACCGGAAGAGGTGGATCCGGAATTCGCGGGGTTGTTCGGTTGAGCCGAGGCGGCGGGGCGCGCCGCTGATGGTAAATAGGGGATTGCGGGCCGGGGAAAGGACGAATTATGCTGTGCGCCCGAGCCATGGCAACCACCAACGTAGCAGCGCCCGGAGAAGACGAACCGAATCCCCGGGGCACCCCGCGCCCCGCCCGGGATTTCACGGAAACGCGCTGGCTGATGATCAAGTCGGCGGCGGGGCAGGAGGGCGCGGCCGCCGCGCAGCCGGCTTTGGACTATCTGTGCCGCCGGTATTGGCCGCCGATTTACGCCTTTCTTCGCCGGTCGGGGCACTCGGCGACGGACGCAGAGGATTTGACGCAGGGATTTTTCGCGAAGCTGCTGAGCACCAATGCCCTCAGCCGCGCCGACCAATCCAAGGGGCGGTTTCGGAACTTCCTGCTCGGTGCATTAAACCGGTTTTTAGCGGACTATCAACGCCATCGCGACGCGGAGAAGCGGGGTCGGAGCAAAGTGTTGCTGGCGGGGGATTTCGGCGAAGTGGAGCGGAAATACTTGGCCGAAGCCGATCCTTCGCTGACCGCCGAGGAGATTTTCGACCGGCGTTGGTCGGCGACCGTGCTGGAAATGGCCAGAAAGGACTTGGAGGCGGATTTCAAGAGGCTGGGCCGGGAGAAGCAGTTTGCGATCCTGCAGGAGTTCTTGGAAACGGAAGGCACGGACCAGGCCTACCGGGCGGCGGCTGGTCAATTGGGGTCCTCGGTGGAGGCGATCGTCCCGGCCGTTTCCCGGTTTCGAGCCCGGTACCGGGAGTGCATTCGACGCATCGTAATGGCCACGGTTTCCGATCCGGACGACGTGGATCCGGAGTTCAAACGCTTGTTTGGGGGCCGGTCGTAAATTTTGATTCCCGGGAACCATTGCTGCGTTGGTCGGAACCCGACAGTCTCGTGGGCCATGAGAAACCAACCGAAGCTGCCCGCCCGACCCGTCGGGAACGCCGGGGGTGCTGCCTTCACCCTGATTGAGCTGTTGGTGGTCATTGCCATCATCGCCGTCTTGGCGGGAATGCTATTGCCCGCCTTGAGCAGCGCCCGCGCCAAAGCCCAGGGAATCCAGTGCCTGAACAACCTTAAACAGCTCCAATTGGGCCACCTGCTGTACCCGGATGACAACGCGGGGGTGCTGGTGCCGAATTTGGAATCCGACGCCCCCGGGCAAACCTGGGTGGCGGGGAATCTGGATTTCACGCCCGGCAACACGGATAACACCAATACGCTTTTGCTCACGGATCCGAAGTCCGCCCTGTTGGCCCCGTACTGCGGACGCCAGGCCGGGATTTACAAGTGCCCGGGGGATCGGAGCCTGGCGGTGTTCGGCGCCCAGCGGGTTCCCCGGGTGCGCAGTGTTTCCATGAGCGTGGCTTTGGGGGATCCCACCGGCGGTAATTGGCTCAATTACGCGGTCAGCACGCCGGTTTACCGCATTTTCCTCAAGGCTTCGGAACTGGCCATGGTGTCGGCGTCAACGATTGCCGTTTTTGTGGATGAGCACCCGGACGGCATCAACAATGGGGCTTTTGGCATCTGGTGCTCGGACGTGCAGCATCCGGCGGCGGGCAACGATTACATCTTCGACGTGCCCGCGAGCTTTCACAACGGGGCGGGCGGTTTTTCCTTCGGCGACGGCCACACGGAAATTCGGCGTTGGTTGGATGCCCGCACGCAACCGCCGGTGCGGTACACGGGCAATTTGCAGCTGGGGATGGCCTCGCCGTTCAATCCGGACATGGTTTGGTTGACCACCCATGCTTCCGTGCCGAAATGACGCCTTTGCGCCGGCAAGGCGACGAGTTGGTCAAATTGTGGTTAATCACCTTGACCGCACCACATTTGGTATGGTAGCTATCAGGGACCACCATTCAAGGTGGTTTTGAGATTATGCGTTGCCCCAAATGCGGTTGCCAGGATGACAAAGTGATCGACTCGCGGGCTTCCCGCGAGGGGGCCACCATCCGCCGCCGCCGGGAGTGCTTGGGGTGCGAATTTCGGTTCACAACCTACGAGGAAGTCGAGCGGGAAGGCTTGATGGTGATCAAGCGGGACGGTCGGCGGGAGGCTTTTTCACGTGAGAAACTGCTCTCGGGCCTGCGCAAAGCCTGCCAGAAGCGCCCCATCGGGCCGCAGGTGATTGAGACTTTGTTGGAGAATATCGTTAACGAGTTGGAGGACAAGTATGACCGCGAGGTGCCGGGAGAGGTGATTGGCGAACGGGTGATGACGGGGTTGCGCGGGATTGACCAAGTGGCGTATGTGCGGTTCGCCAGCGTTTACCGGCGGTTTCAGGAAGCCACGGATTTTGTTCAGGAGGTCAAAAACTTGGAGGAACCAGTCACATGATACTACTGGCGGAAGAGTGTTTGGTCCTGGAAACGGCGGCGGGGGAGGGGATGCCGTATTCCGCGGAGATGATCAGCGTGGAATTGATCGGGGGCAACCCCGGCGGTTTGGACCCGGACCAAGTCCGGCACGCCGCCGCGGCGGTTTTTCATTACTTCCGCAATGAACTGGGTCGCGACACGGTCTCCGTGTCGGAATTCACCGAGGCCTTGGAAAAGGTATTGGACGGCGGGGCGCTGGGGAAGGCGGGCGGGGAGGAGAATCCATCGGCGCCGGTGCCCGAAACGGACGCCGGATCGTTGCCGGCGATGGGGGAGGCGGTCATGGCGGTGCCGGGGATGCCGCCGGTGGGCGCGGCGGACTTACGGACTTTGGTCCAGCAACCGGGCGAAGTCGTCGAATTGTTTTTCTTTCCCCGGCTGCGGGAGGAATTGCGCGCGCAACTGCGGCAATCCCCCCATTTGCTCCGTTTTCAAGGGTTGCGCCCCTGCGTGAAACAGTTGGTCGGCGCCCGGCGGTGGACGCCCCGCTGCCAGAAACTGGAGGATCAAATCATTGATTACCTGCGTTATTGCGCGGCGCAGGATGCGACCGGCGCGGAGTGCGCCCTTTTGGTCCAATGACGCTGTTTGAAAAGATCATCGCCCGCCAGATTCCGGCGGCGATTGTTTACGAGGACGCGGAGGTGCTCGCATTCCGCGATCTCCATCCGCAGGCGCCGGTGCACGTTTTGATCGTCCCGAAAAAACCCATCCCCCGGGTGGCGGCCGCGGCGGCGGAGGATGCGGTGTTGTTGGGGCGGCTGCTGCTCGGGGCGGCCGAGGTGGCCCGGCAACTGGGATTGCAGGACACCGGCTACCGGTTGGTGATCAACAACGGGCGGGATGGCGGGGAAACCGTGCCCCATCTGCACTGTCACCTTCTGGGCGGGCGTCCGTTGACCTGGCCTCCGGGCTAAGGCAGGCGGCGGATTTCCCGAATCTCAAAAATCAGCGCCGCCCTCGGCGGGATCCCGCCCGCCGTGGCTTCGCGGTAGCAAAGGTGCGGCTTGGCTTGAAAAACGCGGACGCCTCCCGGTCGCATTCCCTCCAGCCCGTAGCGGAAACCGGCGATCACATTCCGTTTCCCAAAGACCCAATCCAAAATTTGCTCCGGCCCCAAGGCCTCACCCCGCAGCAGGCGGGTGACAAACCGGATTCGGACTGGTTCGCCGGGGTGGAATGTCGGCCCTTCGCCCGGTGTGTCGGTCAGGATTTTGATCCCGGGTTTGGGCATCGAGGAAGCAGTTTGGCGCCGGGCACCGGGTGAAGCCCGTCACGGCCGTCCGGTCGCGGGCTGAAACAACAGGGGGGCAACTTGGGCCAGGCAGCGGCGCCAGACGGCGTAGTTATGGCGTCCGGGCATGGCTTGAAAGGTGGTCCGAATTCGGTGGTCCGTGAGCAATCGCGCCAGATCCTCGTTGCGGCTGAAGGCGGGATCTTGCCGTCCGCACCCGATCCACAACAAGTGCAACCGCTCGTTCACCGACTCGGGGTGGGCCAGCAAGTCTTGGAACCGCTCGGAGAATTGCCCGGGCACGGCGGAGCTGAAAGCTGCCACCGCGGCAAACTGGTCCAAATGCGACAACCCGATTTGCAGCGCATGGCCGCCGCCCAT
The DNA here is from genome assembly GCA_903930565.1 of uncultured Pedosphaera sp. Taxonomy (GTDB): domain Bacteria; phylum Verrucomicrobiota; class Verrucomicrobiia; order Limisphaerales; family Pedosphaeraceae; genus CAIXFN01. Next base: position 6,880 of record CAIYZC010000281.1, on the reverse strand, counting down.
CGACAAGCCAACAATCGCCCGGTGCTCCCGGTCCGCCAGCACTCGATATTTCGCCATGACTTGCGGCAGCACTTCCATCAACAGGTAACGTTCCACGAGCGCGGTGTTGTTCGATTGGGGACCGGTGTATGGCAACGCGTGGCCCCACGGCATAACGATGACCATGGGCACCGCCCGGTGCTCCGCGATGAGGTTGTCCAGAATGAAATTGGCGCGGCCGATGTCCGTCCAACCGGCCGCCGTGTCATTGTTCCCATGCAGCAGGCACAAAACCGGATATTTCGCCTCCGGATGGGCCGCGTAGCCCGGCGGCGTATAGACGTAATAGGCCCGCGTGTCGCCGGTGACCTGGGACGCCGCCCAATTGATTTCCACCGTCCCGTGCGGCACGTCCCGCGCCTCCCATAATTCGGGCGGTTGGCCCGGTACTTCCACGACGCTGGCCGAAGTCCGGGCGCGCAGTTTGATCCGCGGATTGACCGGATCCGGTCCCGTCACCCCGTCGATGTTGAAGACATAAATCGAGGCGCCCGTGTCCAACGGCCCCACGGTGAGGCTCCATACCCCCGCCGGCCCGGGCGTCAGCCGCTCCGGCTTGGTTTGGTCCATCCAGTCCCCCAGCAAGCTCACGTTGGTGGCCGCACCGGCCCGCACGCGGAAAGTCACCCGTCCGTCCGCCAGCACTTCAGGCGAGATCAAATTGTCGGGGACCGGGTTGGTCTGGGCCCGCGAGGCCGCCCCGGGCAGGGCAAGCAACAGCAGCAGCAGCAGGAGCCATAGGTGGCAACGGTGAAAACAACGATCGGCGGATTTCATGATGGGCGCGATGGGCGAAAGTTCGGGTTTGCGGTATGCCGGCCAGAGTGATGGATCACCGCTGCGGCCGCAACCCCAAAGCGCTCCCGGTCCGAATGCGTGCTCGCTTGGTGGGGCGGCGCCCGCGACTTAAAAATCCACCTCGAAATGCCACCCGACCCCGTCTTCCACGGCGGCGATGAGGATGCGCTCGCAGGCTTCCAAATCCTCCATCGCCGGTTCGGCCTCCGGCCGCGTCATCAACGCGCGCACCGTGGCCAGGCCATCGGCGGCGGAAAAATTCGCGGGGGGCGGCAAATCCAAATCCTCCCCCTCTCCCTCCAAAAGCTCCCGGGCGGTCTCCGGGTCAATGCTGACAAAATCCGAGAGGGGCTGAACCCCCAGTTCTTCCGCCACTTCGTCCAAGTCCTCGACCATGCGGGCGAGAATCTTGCCATCCATGGTGGTGTCCAAGCCTGCGATCTCCTGCTCCAGAACAATGTAATACGCGGTGCCCATAAGTGGTTTGGTTGCGTTTGAGTGTCGCCGCAGGGTATTGGGGCCGGTCGCGGTGGTCAAGCGGCGCCGGGGCGGAGCGCGTGAATTTCCGGTGACGCTTCGCGGGGAACCGGCCGGCGTCACCCCCGGATCACTGACAAAAGGCGGTGACGGGATGCCCGCGCACCCCGTCCCGCCTCGGAAATCACTTGCCGTGCTTCTCGACCAAGCCGGGCCAATTCGCCTTGGCCTTGGCGGCGTTGCCTTCGAAATCGGCGTTGAATTTCTTCAGAATCGCTTTGTTGAGATTCAGATACAACTTGCCGTCCCGGATTTGCCACGTGCTGACATCCACCGGGAACAAGGCGCCGACCGCGACGCCGTAGGCGCAAAAGCCGCCGCATTGCGGGAGGTATTTCTCCGGTGCGGTGAGGAACAAATCCTTGTGCGCCTGGCTGGCGAAAATGTAGGTGGCGCCTTGGTGGGTGGCGGAAACACCGGGATCCCCATGGACCGGCTTCTTGTCGGTGAAGAAGGCCACGGTGTCGTAGCCGCCGACCGCGATGTTGCTGGCACCGGAGACATTGACGAGCTCGCCGGCGGTGGCGCTGACGGCCAAGGCCAGGGTGGCGAGGGTGAGGGCGAGGAAGTTTTTGATGGATTTCATAAGGTTGGTTGCTTTCTGGTTCAGGTTGATTTGTTGCACCGTTAATCGGCGCACTCTTTGGATGCGGAAAGGGGCGGGTCTCTTACCCGGTGGGGGAAATAATCTTTCGATATTCCGGGCGCCCACGCGGCGGCCTCGCCCAATCCAACTTTGGGCGGCGGGCGGCTTGCCGGAGTGGTGCGGGCGGAGTAAGGTGGCGGAATGATGAAGTTCGGCATCCCTTGGTGGTGTTTGGCCGCGGGGTTGGTTTGCGCCGTGGTGGGGCGCACTCGTGCGGAAGAACCGGCACTCCCCGCGGAGGAGATTATCCGGCGGACCGTCGAGCGCTCGGAGTCGGCGGACGAGCGGGAGGCGCGGATGCGGTACAGCTTTCACAAGCGGGTGGTCACGGAGCAAATGGACGGCAAGGGAAAGGTGACGGAGCGCAAAGAGAAACTGTACGATGTGCTCGTGCGCGCGGGGGTGCCGAAGGAGACCTTGGTGCAAATCGACGGGAAGACGCCGCCGCCGAAGGTGTTGCGCAAACAGGCCGAGCGCGACGCGGCGGAGCGGGCGAGTTATTCGACGGACCCGGCCAAGGACAAAGAGAAAGACAAGGGCCGGCCCCGGGACAAGCACGCGAAAAAGCAGGAGCACGCCGAGAAACTGGCCACGGAGGAATTGACGGCGCGGTTTCATTTCACCCGGCGCGCGGACGAGGTGGTGGCGGGGCGGCCGACGTTTGTATTGGATTTTGAACCCAAGCCCGGCAAGTTGCCGGAGAAGGAGCTGACCGACCGGTTTCTCAACCACATGGCGGGCCGGGTGTGGATCGATGCGGCGGAGTTTGAAGTCGCGCGGGCGGACATTCGCCTGCTGCGGGAGATCACCGTCTGGGGCGGGGTGCTGGGCAAGTTGCGGCGCTGTGATTTCACCTTCACGCAGGCGCGCGAGCCGGACGGCCTCTGGGTCGAGAATTTGAGCACCGGGGTTTTCGAGGGGCGCAAGCTGTTGGACACCCTGGCGGTGCGGTTTCGCTCGGAGGCGACGGACTACCAGCGCTTGCCGGATGGCGGGAACGATTGACACCCGGCGGGGGGTGGGTTCATTCTGCGCGTGCGATGGCCAAAAAGCAAAAGCTCGACCTGACGCCCAGCGGCGCCGGGTTGCACAATCCGTTTGCCGCCTTGGAAGCCGCGGGCCTGCCCGCCGGCCCCGAACCCGCGCCCGAACGGAACGCCGATGGCGCGCTCGTGAGCCCTAGTGGCGTGGCGAAACCCGGCAAAATGGGCCGCGTGGTGTTGCGGAAGGAAAAAGCGCACCGCGGTGGCAAAACCGTCATCGTGATCCATGACTTCGCCCCGCATATTGGCGGCCGCTACATCGAGGATCTTGGCTCCCGCTTGAAAGCCGCCTGCGGCTGCGGTGGCACCACCCGCGACCGCACGATTGAAATCCAAGGCGACCAACCCGCCCGCCTCCGCACTTTGCTGGAGGAGGAGGGTTTCCGCGTCGCCGGCGTGGCTTGAACCCGTCCGCCCGGCATTGATTTGTCCCCCCAACCAACCTTAATGAACCCCGACGCCCCGCTCACCAACGCCGAAATTCGCGCCCTCAAAGCCCGTGCCCAACGCCTGCCCGCCGCCTTCAAACTCGGCAAGGCGGGACTCAGTGACGCCTTCGCCACCAGCCTGGTGGCGGCCTTCGACCACACCGACCTGATCAAGGTCAAGTTTGTGGATTTCAAGGACGAGAAGAAAACGCTGGCGCCCGATCTGGCGGCGAAGACCGGCAGTCGCCTGATCATGCGGGTGGGGAATGTGGCCGTGTTGCACCGGCGCCGGCCGGAAAAGGGACCCGGCGCCACGGCGGTGGCGGGCGGGCCGGTGCCGGACGGCCAGTGAACCACCGCGGCCGTCGCCCCATCAGGCGGCGGCTTGGGCGGTCTTGCGTCGGAGGAGGGGCTTGGCTTCGCCGGTGACGGCTTCGCGCGTGATCCGCACGCCGATGACATCCTCCGAGCTGGGGATGTCGAACATGACGTCCAGCATGATGCGCTCGAGCAAACCGCGGAGGGCGCGCGCCCCGGTGCCTTTCTTGAGGGCTTGGACGGCGAGTTCAGCCAGGGCGTCGTCGGAGAATTCGAGTTCCACCCCTTCCATGGCCATGAGCTTGCCAAATTGTTTCACCAAGGCGTTCTTGGGCTCGGTGAGGATGGCGACCATTTGGTCTTCGCTCAACTCGGAGAGCACGGTGAGCATGGGCAGGCGGCCGATGAATTCGGGGATGAAACCGAAGCTCAACAAGTCCTCCGGCTCGATGAAGTGCAGGACTTCCAGCCTGCCGCCCGGACGGGTGGCGCGACGGTGGTTTTCCACCGCGTTAAAACCCATCACCTGGCTGCCGAGCCGGCGCTGGATCACCTTCTCCAACCCGACGAAGGCGCCGCCGCAGATGAACAGGATGTTGCTGGTGTCCACCCGGATGTATTCCTGCTGCGGATGCTTGCGCCCGCCTTGGGGCGGCACGTTGCAAACGGTGCCTTCCAGGATTTTCAGCAGCGCCTGTTGCACGCCTTCGCCGGAAACATCGCGGGTGATCGAGACGTTTTCGGTTTTCCGGGCGATCTTGTCGATTTCGTCGATGTAAACGATGCCGCGTTGGGCGCGTTTCACGTCGTAATCGGAGTTTTGGAGCAACCGCAGGATGATGTTCTCGACATCTTCGCCGACATAGCCCGCCTCCGTGAGAGTGGTGGCGTCGGCGATGGCGAAGGGGACATCCAGAATCTGGGCCAGGGTGCGGGCCAGCAGGGTCTTGCCCGAGCCCGTGGGACCGACCATGAGGATGTTGCTCTTCTCGATTTCAACTTCGGCGTGGCGGCCCAACGGTGGCGGTTCCGGCGTTTCGCCCTCCGCGGGGGCGGGGTCGTGTTGGAGCCGTTTGTAATGATTGTGCACCGCGACGGAGAGCGTCCGCTTGGCATGCTCCTGGCCGATGATCTGCCGGTCGAGCAGGCGCTTGATTTCCGCGGGTTTGGGAATGGCGACCTTCGGGCGCGGCTTGCGCACCTGGGCCGCCAATTCCTTGTCCAGCACGGTCTTGCACAAAACCACGCAATTGTCGCAGATGTAAACGCCCGGCCCCGCGATCAGTTTTTTCACCTCCGCGTGGGATTTCCCGCAGAAGCTGCACAGGGTGATGTTGTTGGGGCGGGCCATGGGGAGGACGCGGCAATAAGGCGATTACAGGGCGGCGGCGGCTTTTTCGACAAGGTTCGGAATCTGTTTGCGGGATTGCACCACTTCATCGACCAAACCGTAAGCCTTGGCTTCTTCCGCGGACATGAAGTTGTCGCGGTCGCAATCCTTCTCGACTTGTTCCACCGGGCGGCCGGTGTGGTGGGCGAGGATCGAGTTCAAGCGGTGCTTGAGTTTGAGCATGTACTTGACCCGGATTTCGACATCGCTCGCCTGGCCTTCGGCGCCGCCGAGCACCTGATGGATCATGATATTGGCGTTCGGGAGGGCGAACCGTTTGCCCTTCGTGCCACCGGCCAGCAACACCGCGCCCATGCTGGCCGCCTGGCCGATGCAATAGGTGTTCACGTCGCAGGTGAGGAACTGCATCGTGTCGTAGATCGCCAAACCCGCCGTGACGCTGCCCCCGGGGGAGTTGATGTACAAATGGATGTCCTTCTTGGGATCCTTCATTTGCAGGAAGAGCAACTGGGCGATGATCAGGTTGGCGACCATGTCGTCCACCGGGGTGCCCAGGAAGATGATGTGGTCGACGAGCAGCCGGGAATAAATATCGTAGCCGCGTTCGCCGCGGCCCGTTTGCTCCACCACCATCGGTACCAAAAAGTTTTCCATAGCTAATGATTATAGATCGATTCTGACCCCAACCTAATAGACGTGCGCGGCGGCGTCAAGGACGGCTTGGGGGCGGGCGGAAGGGGCGCATTTCGCGCTTCGCACCGCGCTCCCCGGGGCGTAGGGTGGGGGGATGGTGAACATCGGCCAACGCGGCACACTCCCGGTCCTTCGTCAGGCGCCGCCCGGGCTTTATCTCGACGGCGGGACGCTGGGGGAAATTCTGCTGCCCAACCGTTACGTGCCCCGCGGCGCGGCGCCGGGCGATCGCGTGGCGGTGTTCGTTTACCGCGATTCCGAGGACCGGTTGGTCGCGACCACCGAGCAGCCCCATGCCATGGTCGGGGAGGTGGCCACCTTGAAGGTGGTCAGCCTGCACGAGCGGGCGGGGGCCTTTCTCGATTGGGGTTTGGCGAAGGACCTGCTCCTGCCCTTCCGGGAGCAAACCGGGCCGGTGGCGGTGGGCGATGCGGTGGTGGTGCGGGTTTGCCTGGATGAGAAGACGCAACGCATCGTCGCCACCATGCGCCTGGCGCCCCACGGGCGGGCGGCGGCGGTGGTGGAACCGGCCAACTACCGGGCGGGCCAGGCGGTGGAGTTTCTGCTGACGGGCCAAAACCAGCTGGGCTACACCGCGTTGATCGAGGGGGTCCATGCCGGCTTGCTTTTCCGGGACCAACTTACCGCGCCCGTCGCGGTCGGGCAGACCTTGCGCGGGTTTGTGCGGGTGCTCCGGCCGGATGGCAAGGTGGACTTGACCCTCGACCAAGCGGGCTACCAGCGCGTCCGGCCCCTGGCGGAGCGGATCCTGCAAACGCTCCAGGAAAACGGCGGGCGCATGGACTACGACGACGACAGCGAACCCGCCGTGATCCGCGTGGTGTTCGGGGTGAGCAAGAAGGCATTCAAACAGGCGCTGGGCACCTTGTACAAATCCCGGCGGGTGCGCTTCCTGCATCCCGGCGTCGAGCTGGCCGCGGAGGTGCAATGGGCGCCCGGGGAGCGGCCTGCCGCGCCGGCCCGCCCGGCGCGCGGCCCCGACGCCGGCCCGCGCCCGCCGCGCCGG
>CAIYZC010000280.1 GCA_903930565.1 uncultured Pedosphaera sp. | reverse complement strand
GGCTATGATCCCGTTGACGCCCACCACCCGCGTCTTTCTGGCCGCCGGCAACACGAACTTGCGCAAGAGCTTCGAGGGCTTGGCTGACTTGGTCGCCCATTCGTTGAAGGAGAATCCTTTAAGCGGTCATCTGCATGTCTTCGCCAATCGGCTCTGGCCCCGCTCTGGCCCGGCTCCGCGTGAGAAAATCCCCTGCCTTTTTCCTTTCCGGATGTCCGACCAAGAGGAGCCAGAAACGGGAAGGGTTTCACGCGGAGCGGGGCCAGAGAAAGGCAGGAGAACACCAAAAATGAATGCCGGTGCTTTGCGTTTCCCCTCCGGCTCTGGCCCCCCTCTGGCCCCGCTCCGCGTGAGAAATTCTGTTGCTCCTGCCTGGATTTTATGCGCCTTTTTGCGGCCCTTCCCCTTGGTCCACGGCTTCGCGGCTTCGCGCGAACCTCCCCTCCGCCCTTCATAATTCATAATTCATACGTTCCCTCCCCCTCCCGCCCCGCTCCGGCCGGTGTTCCCGCTTTGCCTCGGCAGCGCTTGGGCCTTGCCCTGGCGCGGACATTCGAACTAACCTCGGGCATGATTTTCGACCGTCAGAAACGTCTTCTCGCCTTCTTGGACGCATTGGGGGGCGACGTGGGGGCGTTGGATTTTCAGAAGTTGTTGTTGCTATATTGTTTGGAGGGCGAACCCACCCCCACCTACGAATTCGTGCCCTACCAATTTGGCGGCTTTTCCTTCACCTCCTACGCGGACAAGCGCCGGCTGATTGATCAGGAGTTGCTGGTGGATCAGGAACCGGTGTGGAAAATCACCCCGGCCGGTCGGGCTGCCGCGCGGGTGGCTCCGGCCATTCGCTTGGGGATGGATCAATTCGCCCGCCGCGAAGCGGGCTTGCGGGGGGAGGCTCTCGTGGCGGCCAGCTACCGGCGGCACCCCTATTACGCGATCCACAGTAAAATGGCCGATCGCCTGCTGGCCGGCGATTCGTCCGCCCGCGTCGCCATCCACTCCGCCCGCCCGGCTCCCGGCCCGGCCGGGCTTTGTACGATCGGCTATGAGGGGCGAAGTTTGGAAGGTTACCTCAACGAATTGCTCCGCGCGGGCGTCACGCTGCTCTGCGATGTGCGGCGCAATCCACTCAGCCGCAAATACGGCTTTTCCAAGGGCACACTGGCGCGGGGGTGCCGCGGCGTGGGGCTCCGGTACGAACACCTGCCCGAATTGGGCATCGCTTCGGACGAACGCCGGGACTTGCACACCCAAGCCGATTACGACCAATTGTTCGCGAACTACGCGCGGGAGACCCTCCCCCGGGAAACGCATGCCCTCAGCCAAATCCAAGCCTGGATCGGCGCGGGAGACCGGGTGGCATTGACCTGTTTTGAACGGCTACCCGGCCAATGCCACCGCCATTGCGTCGCCCAGGCTTTGGAACCCGCCTTGGGCCGCCGGGCGCTCCACCTTTGATGCCGCAGAATGAACCGGGAACGTCTTCTCATCACCGTCAAAACCTACCCGACCCTTTCCCGGAAATACGGTGAAACGGTGTGTACGGCAGGCGTGCGGACCGACGGCTCCTGGGTGCGGCTTTACCCCGTCCCGTTCCGCCGCTTGGGAGAGACCGAGCAATTTCACAAATTTGATTGGATCGACTGCGCCTTGGTGCGCCACCACAAGGATCCCCGGCCGGAGAGCCACCATCCCGCGGATCCGCGGCACCTCGTCCCGGTAGGCCACCTCGGCACCGCCGACGAATGGCGTGAGCGCCGCGCCCTGCTCTTGGAACGGACGCGGGTCCACACCCGACTGCAAACCCTGATCGACGGCGCCAAGGCCAATCAACTTTCGCTCGCTGTTTTTCGTCCGTCGCGGGTCACGGATTTTGTTTGGGAGCAGGAAGAGCGCGACTGGGATGAATCCCGTCTGGCCGCCATGCGCCTACAGCGGGACCAGGGCGAAATGTTTCCGGAAGAATCCTGGCGCCAAACCTTTCGGGTGATTCCCAAGTTACCCTTCAGTTTTTCGTATCGATTCCAGGATGCCGATGGACGGGCCAGTGAGCTCCAGGTTTTGGATTGGGAAACCGGCGCCTTGTTTTGGAACTGCGTCCGCCGCGCCGGCGGCGATGAGCGCACGGCCCTCGCCCAAGTACGCCAAAAGTATTTGGTGGAGTTCGGGCGTAAGGATTTGCATTTCTTCGTGGGCACCACGCAGGAGTTCCATTTTCGCGCCCCCAATCCCTGGGTCATCGTTGGCGTTTTCCCGATTCCTCCGGAGCGGCAGCGGCCCCTCCTTTGATCACCGGCCCACCGCCCACCGCAACGGCCTCAATCCGGCTTCCCCCCATTCGCGTCCATTCGTCCGTCCATTCTCAGTTGGCCCCTTCCCTTTATCATCCCCATCCGTTCCCATCTGCGCCCATTGAGGTTCGTCGTAATTACCAACCGTAGAAATACGCTTTTCCAAAACCCATGGTAAACCAATTCCCGGATGAGCAATCCCGCATCAGCGGACGCCCCGCCATCGTCCGCCACCGCCGCAAACGGCAGTGGCGGCGGCGGACCCGGCAAGATCGCCCGCCTCCCGGCGGAGGTCCGCCATTTGCTCAACGAACGTCTCCTGGACGCCCAGCCACCCCAAACCATTCTCGACTGGCTCAACGCCCTCCCCGCCGTCCAGGCCGTCATCGCCCGTCACTTTGAAAACCAACCCGTCACCCTCAAAAACCTTTCCTCCTGGGAAACCGGCCCCGCCTACCAGGAATGGTCCGCCCGCCGCGATCTCCTCGATGACGCCCGCGATTGGTCCGAGGCCGCCGCCGATACCCGCGCCGAGAATCCCCAACTCGCCCAACACGTCACCCTCCTCCTGGCCGCCCAACTCGGCCGCCAAATCAACCACCTCCGCGACCACCCCGACCCCGTTTACCGCGCCAAAGCCCTGCTGCGCATCGCCCGCGCCCTCGCCGCCCTCCGCCGCCAACAACTCAAACGCGATCAACTCGACCTGGCCGCCCGCCGCGCCGC
>CAIYZC010000279.1 GCA_903930565.1 uncultured Pedosphaera sp. | reverse complement strand
TACCTTGATAAAAACGAAAAAGCGCCGGCGAATTCCGGCGTGGAAAAGGGCGCGAGCGAACGGTCAGAAACGGATTGGCGGCGTCAGAAGGGAGGTGTTGCCGCGATCATTCGGAGGCGGACTTTTGCCAAACTCCAGGCGTCGTATGGAGCTCCATACGACGCAAACAAAGCACTGGCGAAGCCGGGGAAACGGGCGTCTTCTAGGAGTGGCCGAAAACCCTCGCCGGCCATTTTGTCCTGCGTGGCGGCCCGATTGGCCCCGCGAGCCGGGGCAAACGGCAAGGTCGGCCAATCGAGTAATTATGTTGGTTCGGTCCTCCAACCTGTATTCCGTCGATTACGACGGATCTTCCGCCTCGCTCACCATCCAGTTCCGCAACGGGCGCGGCTACCAGTACTATCGGGTGCCGTTTGACGAGTTCCGCAGCCTGGTGGGCGCCTCGTCGGTCGGTTCGTATTTCCACGCCCACATCAACGGCCGCTATGAATACCGCCAAATCTACTGATTCCGCTGCGTTGTCAACGCCCGTTTGCCCGGCGGCGGACACGGGCGCGCCGCGCGCGCGCCGGGGCAAAATCGCCCGCCTGCCGTTGGCATTGCGCGAGGAGTTGAACCGGCGCCTGGCCGACGGCGAAGCCGGCGCGGATTTGCTCGCTTGGCTGCATGCCCGGCCGGAAACGCAAGCCCTCCTGACCGAAGCCTTTGCCAGCCGACCGGTCACCGAGCAGAACCTGAGTGACTGGCGGCAGGGTGGATTCCGGGACTGGGAACGCCAACAAGAACGGCTGGCCTGGGCCCGGGACTGGACCGAATCCGCCCAAGGGCTGACGCAGGCGGCCGGCGACGCGAAACTCAGCGCCGCCCTCAACCAAGTGCTGCTGGCCCAACTGGGCGTGGCGCTCGAGGCGGCGCTGGCGGCCACCGACGAACCCGCCACTCAGTTCGACAAATTGGTGGAAATGGCCGGTTTGCTCGCCCGCTTGCGCCGTGAGGAAACCAACGCCGAAAAGGCGCGGATTGCCACCGCAAAATGGGACCAGGAAGTGGCGCGCGAAAAGGAACGCGCCGCTCGTCCCACCTTCACCAATCCCCAAGGGGCGCTCCGGATGCAAAAAACCTATCTCGACCTCTATCGCCCGGCGGGAACCGCCGCCGACGCCTGAATCCAGCCTAATCGTGCTTAATCGTGCCTAATCGTGTTTAAGGCCGCTTAAAACCACCCCACTTTCGCCCAATTCTCGCTTCGGCACACCGCCCTCGCGGCCAAGCGGGACCAATGCCCGCGGAACGCGCCTGAATCGCGGCACCGCGCCCGCTTCCGGCTTTGGCTGGTGTTTGCCCCGCGCTGTGCTGCGGCCGGCCGCAGGGTCGCTGATCCCACCGCCAAACGGAGGGTTGGGGTTTCGGCCAAGGCAGCACCCGGACCATCCAAGCGCGGGGATGCCGGCGCCGGGGCTGGCGCGCGCCGGCCGGAAAGGTCGGGACATTCAGCCGCCCCGATGCGCCCTTCCGGGTTGGCGGGGGGACGCCAAATTTCTTTGCGTCAGCCGCGCCGGCGGCCGGGCGGCGAGCCTTTCCCGGCCCCGGCCCCGGGGTAAACGCCCCCGGAGACGGCAAAAAGGGGTGGCCAGGCAAGTCCTTTTACCGCGAATTTCGCCGGGATCCGGCAAGGAATTCAGGATCGGGTTTACCGCAATTTTATTGGCCTTTTTCGATGAAAATGCTTTACATTAACGCTCATTTGCGGTAGGTTAGTTCCAAGACGTTAGCATAAATGAAAGACTCGAATACAAGGCTGGCAAAAAGCGTAACCGCGAAGCGGAAGCCATCCATCCCAATAATCTGGGCCTGCGGCTTGGCCGCGGCAATTTGGTGGTTCGCGGCCGTCGCCCGGGCGCAAACGACGGGCACCACCGATTCGGTGGCGCAACTGGCCGCCGACACCACGGGCCTGGCCGTGGTGCCCCAGCACCAGGTGCCGATTCTGGGAACTTTTTGGTGGGTGGACGCGGATGGCACCTATTCCCCCAAGCCCTTCGGCCCACCTGCGGGGCAAAATCTGCAAGTGCGGCGCATCAGCAACGGGCATTTTCTGGTCGATGCCAGCGCCACTAGTGGCGGGGCCACGCAAACTGCGGCAGCAGCGGACAGCACGGCGGCGGCGATTCCCGCCCGGGCCGATGCGCTGATCACCCTGATCTCGAAAATCCAAACCAATGCCACGACCTACAGTCCCCCGCCCGCGCCGGGATCGGGAGGCAGCTCGACGAGCTCCTCGTCGAACATCATTACGACGTTTAACGCCCCGGTGACCGGCAGTTCCTATCCCACGAACTCGCGTGCTTTGTGGCTGGAAATCACGGGCGTGGCGAACGGCCACACCCTGATGAGCCTGCACAATGCCACGAACCGGGTCTACGCCATCTGGAGCGCCACCAACTTGCGGGGCCCCTGGCAGATCGAGCGGGAAGTCTGGCCCCAGCCCGGCACGAACCAGCCGGTGGTGGCGCCCTTCGCCGTGCGCAATCTGGCGCGACAAACCCTGTTCTTCCGCGCCGAGGATTGGACGAGTGTGACCGAAAACGGCAACACCACGCCCGACTGGTGGTTCTGGGAAAATTTTGGCACCACGGCACTCGCGGACAGCAATTTGGATCCGTTCGGCCAGTCCTTGTTGACCGATTACCAACTCAACTTGGATCCGAACCCCATCAATTTCGTGGTTTCGGTCACCAACAATTACAACGTCAGCCCCTTGGTTCCCGTGCAATTGGTCCTAATCAACGGCGCCCCGGCCCAGTACGCGGTCACCTTGGATGCGCCACCGGGAACCAACCGGCCGGTCTGGCAGGAATACGCCGGCACCAACCTGACGGTGAATTTGGGACAAACTGAGGGCTGGCATCAAGTTTGGATCGGCCTGCGCGGGCACTCGCGCCAGGTGGCGGCGGTGTGGCAACCCCGCATGCTGCACTTGGACGTGAATCCGCCCGTGATCACCCTGACCAATCCGGCCCAATCCACGGTGAACATCCCCCGGCTGCAAATCAAGGGGTACAGCAGCAAAGCGCTGGCGGGCCTCACCTATTCCGTCAGCAATGCCGCCGGCCAAACGGTGGTGCAATCCGGCAGCGTCACCGACCAGTATTACGATCCGGCCATTGGCGAATTCACCACGAATTATTTCGAGTGCTTGGACGTGCCGCTGGCAGTAGGCACCAATCTGGTAACCGTGCGCGCTTGGGACTTGGCCGGACTGGTCACCCAAACAAACTTTACTTACCGGCTGGATTATTCCACGAAGACCAACCCGCCGGCGTTCACCCTGCTCTCGCCGATGAGCGGTTGGAAGCTGTGCGGCACCAATTTCACCGTCCGGGGCACCGTGGACGACCCCACGGTATCGGTAACGGCAACGATCCGCGATTTGAGCGGCCACACGAACACACTGGCCGATGTGCCCGAACGAAACGGCAAAGTTTGGGTTGAAAACCTCCCCCTCCGTCCGGGGACAAACTTCCTGTCGGTTTCATTAACCGACGCGGTCGGCCACACCACCACGACCAACTTGTTCCTGGTGCAAAGCGCCCTGGCCTTCACGTTGAACGAGGTATCGGACACCTCACAATTATGGCAGCCCTATTTGGATCTCAGCGGCACCATCTCCGATGCCACGCTCGCCGTGTGGGTTAACGGGGTGAAGGGGCATAATAACGGCGATGGGACGTGGAACGCAACACGTGTGCCCACAACTCCGGGGGGGACCGCCAGTTTCAGCTTGGTGGCCTACGAACACTCGGAGCAACAACCGGACGGCTCGTTCGGGAATTAACAAGAAAGAACCACATGAAACTCTTGTTGATTCCGATACTGATCCTAGGGTTAGCCGGGAAGTTGCAGGCCGAACACCATGTCGAGGTGAATCGGGATAAACCCGCACGTTTGTACTTGGACATCTACGCTTTAACGTTACAAGCCTCGTCGCGGAGCACCAGCGACAGCTACCAAGATTCTGCGGGCAATGCCACCAACTCCAGCGTAGCGCCGTATTTGCAATGGTCGACCTCGCTGAGCTACGGGACCACGATCGGTCGCTGGCAGGACAGCAAAGGGGGATCCTCCCATTGGGAAGGAGTCATCGAGAATAATTCCAGTGCCGGCACCCCCACCACCAACCGGGCGTATTTGAATGTCACCTACACCACAAACGTGTATCCCAACATCGTGGTGGCGAGTCAGACGGCCAGTGACGGAATCACCACTTCACCGTTCGAGGTCAACCAAGAGCATGTGAAAGTCGCGACCCCCGTGGTGGACAGCAGCGGCACCTATCTCGCCCCGCCCCAATATGGGGAAAGCGCTTACCATCTGCAGATCCTCGCGGACACCGGTTTGAAGCAGGCGCAGGCAAAGATGCGGCTGGACACTGGCGGGAAAGCCCGTCCCAATACGAACAACGTTTACGTCATTTCGGGTTCCGCCCAACAGATCCAGTGCACGAAGGCGCCGATTCCCATCCTGCGGAATCCCGCGCCGCCCGGCCCGTTGACCATTCCGCCCCAACAGATCAAGATTCTGGGGCGACCCTTGGCCGCGGATGGCACCCTCGCCATCTCAGCGGGTGGCGGGCAATCCATTGATGTGACACCCCAAGTGGCGGGCTTGGACTACTTCAAATTCCTGATCATCCTGCAAACGGTGATCACGAATCAATAATCGCGAGGCTGCGCCCCGACGGCGGGGCGCAGCCGTTGGCGAACTCGCACCAGGCCATTCGCCGCGAGCCAAGCGCTAATTTTCCACGATTTTCCTTGGCAGGGGGAGGATTTGGCTTACAGTTCCGGCCTCCGAGGGGTAAACGCGCGCCAATTTGACGCTCCCCCGCGGTCCTTGTTTACAAACTGATCTATGGAAGCAGATTCTGCCGCCCCCGGCCTCCCCGGCGCGGCTCCTAACCCGGCCTCGGCCGGCTTGCCCACCGTCCTGCTGCGCCCCGGCGAAGCCGACCGCATTCTGGCGGGACACCCGTGGATTTATCACGGCTCGATTTTGCGGCTCACCCACCCCGCGGCCGACGGGGATTTGGTCCAGGTGAAAGACCACCGCCAGCGCCTGCTGGGCGTGGGGTTTTACAATTCCCGCTCCAAAATCAACGTGCGCATGTTGGGGCCGGAACGGGTTCCCGTGGATCAGGCGTTCTTTGAAACGCGGATCAAAGCGGCCCTGGCGGTGCGCCGCCGGCACATGCCGACCGCCACTTCCTTCCGCGTGGTCAATGCCGAAAGCGATTTCCTCAGCGGCTTGATCGTGGACAAATACAATGACGTGCTGGTGGTGCAAACCTCGGCGCTGGCCATGGATCAACGCAAACCGCAAATCGTCGCGGCGTTGCAAAAGCTGTTTTCCCCGCGCTGCATTTTGGAGCGCAATGACACGGCGTTCCGCAAATTCGAAGGTTTGGCGGACGCCAACGGCGTCCTGGCCGGGGAATTGACCGGGCCGGTCACGATCCAGCTCAACGGGCTGAGCTTCGAGGTGGACCTCACCGCCGGCCACAAAACCGGTTTGTATTTGGACCAGCAGGTGAATTACCAGCAGGTCGCCGCCTTCGCCCCGGGCGCCCAGGTGCTGGATTGCTTCAGCTTTCTCGGCGGCTTCGGCCTGCACGCGGCCCGGGCCGGGGCCGCGCATGTGCATTGCCTCGACCAGAGCGCGGACGCGGTGGCGGCCGGAGGCCGCAACGCGGCGACCAACGGATTGACCGCCAATTGCACGTTTGAAACGGTCAATGTGTTCGATTGGCTCAAGGCCAAAACGGCCGTCCAACCGCACGAACGCGTGATCCCGCAGTTCGACACGATTATTCTGGACCCGCCTTCGTTCACGCGCAGCCGGGCCACCGTGCCGGACGCCCTGCGCGGGTACAAGGAAATCCACCTGCGGGCCTTGAAGTTGCTGCGGGCGGGCGGAACGCTGGCCACCTTTTGCTGCTCGCACCATGTGGACGCCGTCACCTTCCAAGCGGTCGTGCTGGACGCCGCGTTCGACGCCCGCCGCGTGCTGCGCCGGGTGGCCACCTACAGCCAATCGCCGGACCATCCCATCATTCCCGCCATCGCGGAAACGGAGTACTTGAAAGGGTTCGCCTTCGAGGTGGTGCGCTAAGGCAATTAAAATCTTCCGAAATCCCTGCTTGCCGCCGGGCCGGGGAGGGCGCATGATTCCCGCCCCGCCAACCCGGTCGGTTGGGCCGGGCCGCGTGATCGCAGCATGAAACACGAGCATAAACTCAGATTTGGACTGCCGAAAGGCAGTTTGCAGGAAGCCACCATCGAAAAGATGGCGAAGGCGGGCTTCAACATTACGGTGAGCAGCCGGTCCTACATCCCGTACTGCGATGACGAGCAATTGGAAATCCGGCTCATCCGGGCGCAGGAAATCAGCCGTTACGTCGAGCAAGGTTATCTTGATTGCGGCATCACCGGTTTGGATTGGATTCGCGAGAACAACTCCAAAGTGCATGAAGTGGGTGAATTTGTGTTCAGCAAGGTCACCCGGCAACCCGCCCGCTGGGTGCTGGCGGTGCCGGAGTCCTCGCCCATTCAAAGCGTCAAGGATCTGAAGGGCAAACGGATCGCCACGGAGGTGGTGAACCTGACGCGCCAATACCTGCGGAAGCACGGGGTCAAGGCCGAGGTGGAATTCTCCTGGGGCGCGACGGAGTTCAAAGCGCACGAGCTGGTGGACGCCATCGTGGAGTTGACGGAGACGGGCTCCTCGCTGCGGGCGAACAAGCTGCGCATCGTGGACACGCTGATGCTGTCCACCCCGCGGTTGATCGCCAACCGGAGCACGTGGAAAGAGGCGTGGAAACGCCAAAAAATCGAGACCCTGGCCATGCTGCTCCGCGGCGCGCTGGAGGCCGAGGCCAAAGTGGGCCTGAAGATGAACATTGCGGAGAAGAATTTGGGGAAGCTGTTGGAAAGCCTGCCCTCGTTGCGAAATCCAACCATCTCCGCGCTCAGCCTCGAAGGCTGGGTGGCGGTGGAAACGATCATCGACGAGCATGTAGTGCGGGAGATTATCCCGCAGTTGAAAGCCGCCGGCGCGGAAGGAATCATTGAATATCCCCTTAACAAGGTAGTATATTAACCGCCAGACAACATTATGGGTTCACTGAAAAAACGTCGCAAATCGAAGATCAACAAGCACAAACGGCGCAAGCAGTTGCGGGCCAACCGCCACAAGAAGCGCACCTGGCAGAAGTAACCGCCCTCCGGCGGTTCCCTCAGTGTTCCCCCGCGCTCGCGCCGCCCGGTCTCCGGGCCGGCGCGGATGGCGGATTGCGGTATTCTTTAGAATGCAGCAGCGATGTCATTACGGGCTGACGGCACTGGCGCTCGGGGCCTGTTTTCTGGCCGGTTGCGCGGCCACGCCGCCAACCGGACGGGGCTCGCTTAACACGCCCGCCTCCGGCGTGGCGGCCGCCAAACCCGCCGCGCCCGCCCCACTCACCGCGGAAGAACAATCCGTGGTGGCCGCGCATGCGCACTTTGCGCAAGCCACGCTGCTGGAATTGGGCGGGGACGTGGACGAAGCCCTGCAGGAATTCACGCTCGCGGCCCAAGCCGATCCCGCCAATGAATCTTTGGCGCTGGATTTGGCGCGTCGTTATCTCCAACGCCAAAAACCGGAGCAGGCCCTGGAAGTGCTGCTCCGCGCAACCGCCCGGCCCAAGGCGTCCGGCGCATTGTTCAGCCGCCTGGCCCAAGTCTATGTCCTGCTGGGCAAGGACGACCCCGCCCATGCGGCCGCCGAAACCGCAATCAAACGGGATCCGGGGAATTTTGGCGGTTACCTCAACCTGTTCTTCCTCGACCTGCGGCACGGACGGAGCAAGCAAGCCTTGGCGATGCTGGACCAAGCCTCCCGGCAACCGAAGGCCTCGGTCGAGTTTCTCATCGGCTTGGGCGAACTCTACGCCGCGTTGGAACGTCAGGCCCCCTCCCTGAAGGAAGCCGCCAAACCGGGCGCCGCCGCGCTGCTCAAACGGGCCGCCGACCTCAACCCCGCCGCGCCCCTCCTGCGCCTCAAGCTGGCGGACGAATTCTCCGCCCTGGGGGACGCCCAAAGCGCCACCCGCATTTATCTCGAGCTGCTGGAAAAGCATCCCGACAATGTCGATCTGGCGGATGAAATCCACGGCAAACTGGCCCAGATTTATCTACTGGGCAGCGACAAACAAAAGGCCGCGGAGCAATTGCAGGGCTTGCTCAAGAACAACCCCGGCTACGTGCAGGCCTACTACGTGCTCGGGCAATTGGCCGTGGACGCCCGCAAATACGCCGAGGCGGCGGATTATTTTGACAAGGCCCTGATCCTGAACGACCAGACCAAGGAGGCGCGGGAGGTCTATTACGCCCTGGCCGAATTGCAGATCATTCTCGACCGCGTGCCCCAAGCCTTCGCCACCCTCGCCCGCGCGAGAGCCCGCTACCGGGAGAATTTCACCCTCGAATTCCTGACCGCCCGGGCCTACAGCAAGCAAAAAGACTACACCAATGCGCTGGTCCATTTCACGACGGCCGAGGTGGTGGCGAAGACCGGCGAACCGGCGAAACTGAACGCCTCGTTTTATTTCCAAGTGGGCGCGACGCACGAGCGCATGGGCCACATCGCCGAGGCCGAAACCCTCTTTAAAAAAGCCCTCGCACTGGATCCCGATTTCACGGAGGCGCTGAATTATTACGGTTACATGCTGGCCGACCGCGGGGAACAACTGGACGCGGCGCGGCAAATGATTGAGAAAGCCCTGCGGGCCGACCCCAAAAACGCGGCCTTCATCGACAGCATGGCCTGGGTTTACTACCGGCTGAAACAACCCGCCGCCGCGCTGCCGCTGGCCTTGCAGGCCATCGAACTCAACGACGAACCCGACGCAACGCTGTACGAACACCTGGGGGACATTTACTCGGCCATGCACGAGGATGAAAAGGCCCGCGAAGCCTGGCGCCACTCCATCCAGATCGAAAAGAATCCCGCGGTGGAAAAGAAGCTCATCCCCGAGGCGGGCCGCTAACCACCCCATGCCCCACCGTTTTCGCCACCACTACACCCGCGAGGAGGCCCGCGCCCTGTTACCGCAAGTGCGCCGCTGGCTGGAGGAACTCCTCCAAGACCGCCACGAAGCCGAAAAATTGGACCGGCGGCTCGAAGCTCCCCTGGCGGCGGGGCAGGACATGGGCGGCACCATGGTCAATCGGTCCGTCAGTCTGTTGGCCAAAATGCGGGGGGTGTTCCTCGAATTTCACCGCCGGGACATTCAAATCAAAGATTTGGAGCGCGGTTTGCTCGATTTCCCCGCCTTGATCAACGGCCGCGAGGTGTTCCTCTGCTGGGAAAAGGACGAGGACGATATCGAGTACTGGCACGACATCGACGCCGGGTTTGCCGGCCGCGAACCCTTGGACTAACGACGACCGGGGCCGAAACCGAATTGTGCTGCCCTGCGGCGGGAATGGGGCTAGGTTGATCCGCATGAGCACGCGCCTCGTTTGGATCTGTTTTGCCGCCGCCCTCACCCTGGCCGGCCGGCCGGCCCCCGCCGACGCCTCCCCCCAAACTCCCCCACCCGCCCCGGTTTATGAGACCCGGGCGAACCATGATCCCAACGGGATTGGCAAGTTCTATCTGGGGCGGGAAATCGCGCAGGTGATGGGACACCAGGGCGCGGATTGGCTGGAGCGGCCGGAGCGCGAAAAAGAGGAACGACCCGACCTCCTGCTCCCCGCGCTGCACCTCCGCGCCGGTGACCGGGCGGCGGACATTGGCGCCGGGACCGGCTACTACACCCGCCGCTTGGCGGCCGCGGTGGGCACGAACGGGCTGGTGTACGCGGTGGAAATTCAGCAGGAGATGCTCGACATCCTCACCAACAAAATGGCCGCGGCGAAAATCGACAACGTCCGCCCCGTGCTCGGCACGGTGGAAGACCCGCGGCTCCCCGCCGCCGGCCTGGACCTGATCCTGATGGTCGATGTTTATCACGAATTCGATCACCCGGCCGAAATGGTGGCGGGCATGGTCCGCGCCCTGAAGCCCGGCGGGCGCTTGGTCTTCGTGGAGTTCCGCGGTGAGGATCCCCAAGTGCCGATCAAATTGGTCCATAAAATGACCGAAGCGCAGGTCAAAAAGGAGTTGGCCGGTTTCCCGCTCAAGTGGGTGGAAACGAACGAAACCCTGCCCTGGCAGCACGTCATCATCTTCCAAAAGTAGCCGCCCGCCACCCCCGGTGGCCGAGGGGTTCCGCCGCGGTTCGCGCTTCCCGGCAGCCCGGACTCCGGCCCGGCCTTGGACGACGGACCGGCCGGAATCAACCTTCCGGATCGGAACTCCGGGCTTGGAGGCACGCCGCCACCCCCAGAACTCCGGCCGTCAAAACGAGCGCACCCACGGTGATCCAGCGGAGCTTGCCGGGCGCGGCGGGAGCCTGCCAGACCAGAAGGATGGCCAATTGCAGCAGCAGAAAGTCAGCCGCAAAATACCCCCAGATTGGCACCACTCCTCGCCCCCGGGTCACGGGGGCGGAGGATTGCCCCCGCAACAAAGTTTGAACGCCCTGACCGGGCGGAGGGGTGTTGGTTCCGGGAAGCGGAGCGTTTCCGGGCGTGCCGGGGGGGGCGAGGAGGTGCCCCAATCCTTTGCCTAAAGCGGGTTTCAAGAAATGGAAAAACTCCGCCCGGAGAGGCGGAGGGAGATCACGGTTTTAAAGGTGCGCCAAGGCGCCTTACTTCACGGACACACCAATGTGGCTGCGCTCCAAGAGGGTGCCGTCATCAAAGGCCAGTTGCTGCACCGCGATGTTGAAATCGGCCAGGGCGCGGAGTTCGGCGGACTTGGCGGAGGTGAGGTTGGATTGCAATTGGAGCACCACGAAGCTGGTGCTCTTGCCGTTTTCCAGCTTCTTTTGTTCGGCGTCCAAAGCGTCCTTGGCGTAGGCGCTGGCTTCGCGCGTGGCTTGAACGCGTTCATAATCGCTGCGCACGGTCTTCACATCGTTGTCGATGGCGATGACGATGCCCAGTTCTGATTTCTTCATTTTGGCGAGCAACTGCTTCACCGTCTCCTTGGCGGCCTTGTAGTTGTTGCTCGCGGCGCGATTGCCCAGCGGGATGGAAACAAAAACGCCGGCGGAATAATACGGAGTGTTCCCGGCGGTGACATCATTGATGGCGCTTTCGAAGCCCGGATCGGTCGCGCGGCGGCCATAGCTGCCGGTGATGTCCAATTCGGGAAACACCTGATTGCGGGTGTAACGCACCGTGATGTTCTGGCTCTCCACCTGCAGCTTGGCCTGGAGGTAGTCGGGCCGCTTGGCGATGCCATCGCGGAGACTGTCCTGCAGATTCAGCTCGGGGGGCACGGCCACCAGCGATTCGGCGGGCACCGGCCGAACGCCCGACCATTCGCTGAATTTGTCCGTGATCAGACCGATCAGGACGTTTTCCTGGGCGACCAAGGCTTGCTCGGCGGCGATCAAATCGGCCTTGGCCGAGGCGGCCTGCGATTGGGCCTGCTTTTCATCCAGCGGCGCGAGGGAACCCACCTCCACCTTTTTGCGATTTTCGGTGAGCAACTGTTGGGCGAGCTTCAAAGCCAAGTCCTTCACCTGCACATTGTCCCGCGCGTAGATCAAATTGAAGAAAGCCGCCTTGGTGTTGTTCACCGTGGTCATAATCTGCAACCGCAGACCCGCTTCATCGACCCTCAGTTGGTACTTGTTCAGCAGGATTTGATACCGCGGGTTGTCGATCCAAAGATTCTTGAGCAACGGCTGACGCAGGGTGATCCCCGGGCTGGTATTGTAATGGGCGTAGCCGGGGATCGTGCCGGTCGGGCTGGTCGAATCGGAGAGCGGCCCGGAAATATCGTAGGTCAAGCCCGACTGCAACGTGCCGGAAATGTCCGGCGTGTAGCTGGTGGTGGAAACGATGTTCGGGTTGAGCGGAATCGTGGTGCCCTGAATGAAACCGGACGAAGGCGTGGCGCTGTAGTTGGCGTTCGCGGTAAATTTGAACACCGGGTCATAGGCGCCCTCGGTGACGCCGATTTGGAAGCGGTCCACGGGCAGCGCCAAGCGCTGAATCTGGATGTCCAAATTGTGTTCCAAGGCCAGCTTGACGGTTTCCTCCAAGGTGAGCACCCGGGTCGGGGACGCGGCCGCCGCACCGGTGGGAGCGGGGGGCGCCGCCGGAGTGGTGGAGGCAACGGGAGCGGGGGCTGCGGGAGGCGTTTGGGCGCCCGCCAAGAGCGCCAGGCCAGCCCCACCAACGAGAAGATACTTGGTCAGTTGCATGAAAGTGGGCGCAGTCTGCGCCATTTTGTTTGGTTCGTCAAATACGAGTTGCCGCCCGTTTTAGACGGTCCGCAATCGCCCGCCATTCATCCGATTCCGGCACCGCCTCCACCACGATCCACGCGGCCCCGCCGGCGTCGCATTGGTGCAGCTCCCCATACAAGGCCCGGGCGTACGCCTCGGCGTCATGCGGGATCACGCTCACCGCCCCAAATCCCGCCCCCAGCGGGACCACCGTGTGCGCCAGCACGTGCACGGTTCCCAAAGAGATGCCCGCCGCCGCCAGTTGCGCCCGCAAATCCGCTTCATCAACCCAACTCCGCAGCTCCAACCGCGCTTGGGGGGAATAATGCCGTGCCAATTGCCCCGGACTGCGCAGGGGCGCGCCCCCCGCGCCCGCGTCCGCCGTCCGGGCGGCCTCCAGCCCGAACGTCGCCGGCACCACCCGGCGGAGGGCCGCCTCGGTGATCATCCCCGGCCGCAAGACCCGCGCGACCCCGCCACCCGCCAAATCCACCACCGTTGATTCCAACCCCACCTGCGACTGGCCCCCATCGACCACCAACCTGATCCGCCCGCCCAGACTTTCCCAAACGTGCCGCGCATTCGTCGGCGAGATCGCGTTCGCCGGGTTCGCGCTGGGCGCCGCCAGGGGGAACCCGCATTCCCGGATCACCGCTTGCATAATCGGATGACTGGGCCAGCGGAGCCCCACCGTGTCCCCCCCCGCCGTAACCGCATCGGGAATCCGGGCCTCGCGCCGCAGCACCAACGTCAACGGCCCCGGCCAGAACTCCCGCGCCAAAGCCTCCGCCGCCGCGGGCCATTCCCGGGCACACGCCCGCGCCATCGCCAAGTCCGCCACGTGCACGATCACCGGGTTGTGGGCCGGGCGGTCCTTGACGGCAAAAATCTTCGCCACCGCCGCCGGATCCCAAGCGTTGGCGGCCAGGCCGTAAACCGTCTCGGTGGGCAGGGCCACCACCTCACCGGCGCGCAAAAGCGCCGCCGCCCGGCGCACCGCCGCCTGAAACAAAGCGGCGGTATGCGTCGGCAGAATCTCCGCCCGTCCGCTCCCCTGGGGGTTCATCATCAACCCCGAGTTTGCACAAAACGGCGCCGCGGGGCAACTCTTGGCGGCAGCGCGGCGTTGGGCTGTGGTGGCAAGCCACCGCCGCCCAAAGCACTTTGCGTTGTTTGTAGAGTTGGCTTACGGCTTTTCTGCCGTGCCGCCGGCCACATGGTAGGCGGCCGACGGCTCGCCCAACGGCAACCCGGCCGGGCCAGGCTCCGCGGTTTCCAACACCACCCGCACGCGGGCACCGAGCACCTTGGCCACCCGGCGCAACATACTCAACGAATGGCCTTCGTAGCCGGGCGATTCCAACCGACTGATTTGCTGCTGGGTGGTCTTCACTTGGCGCGCCAGCTCCCGTTGCGAAAGGCCGGCCTGCTCACGGAGGGCGGCCAGTTGCAAGGCCACATCCCAAGCCTCCCCGGCCTGCTGGAAGCGCGCGGCGAACGCGGGGTCGCCCATCTGTTCGGCCAGATAGCGATCAAAATTGGTCACTTTCATACCCTGGTTCGGTTCTGCCAGTCGCGCATTCGGTCGCGGGCAGTTTCAAGATCACGGGCCGGGATAGTCCGCCCTTGGTTACGAATTCCGTGAACGGCCACAATTTGGCGGCCCTGCATGAAAAACCGCAGCACCCGGGTATTCAACTTGCCCACATGCCGCAGCTCGAACAAGCCTTCGCCGAGCGCTTTGGAAAGCGGCTCGCGGTGATATTGGCGGTTCCGCAGCTTTCCCAATCCAGCGACTACAGCGGCAAAATCCCCGGGATCGCAGGCCTTCAGTTCTTCCAAGAAGTCCCGCACCGGGAAACGCCCCGCATCCGTTTCGTAAAACTCTACGGTAAGTTCAATAAAACTCCCACATCAAATTTGATGTTGAACACCATCGAGTGACCATGAACAAGGGCTGGCCAATAACGCCCTGCAACACGGCACCCCACCCGCCGGGACCACAGCCATTCTGACGGCGGCGATGGGGATGCGCGTGCCGCCTCCCCCAGGTCTTGGAGTGCGGTGGAAGCAACGCGTGGCACCGCTTTGGGGGCATGGACGGATCGTTGCCATGGAACGGTTGGGTGGCAGGCGGGTGCGCGAGGTTTGGATTTCGTGGCTCCAAGCGTCCGGTTTCGCCCAGCGGGTGGACCAATTCGTGGAGTTTCGAGTGGCGGAACAAGTTCAAAAGCGGTGCAACGCTGCGCTACACCGCACTCCAGGACGCTGGCGCGCGGACGGTTCCCCTCGTGACGCCGAACCCGCGGTGCCTTCACCCAGCTCCCTCCTTGGTGCGACCTTCGCCCAGCTAGAATTTCCTAATTCAATGGCAGTGCCCGCGGGCGCTGATTGCGAGCCCTTTAACCAAGGAATTATTCGCACGCTTTGATTCAAGGCCCCGGGTTGCCGCCGGAAATGTGCTTGGTCAAAACCAAGCCTTTAGACACCGCGGAAGAGCCAAAAAGTCAACTGATCCCCACAGTATGCATCAACGAAGGCCTGCCATTTACCCTTTCCCCTCCCACCCCCGCATTTGCTAAACTGCGCCCGTTGCAAACGGAAATCCAACCAGTGACGGAGCGCGTTGAGCCGGGCTCATTTGGCGCATGAAACCCATGCGTCCGCTGCCGGCCATTTTGCTGTTCACGCTCGCGGTGCTACTCGGCGGGGCTTTGCTGGCGCCGGGATTGTATTGGCTGGCGCAACACCTGCTGCCCGGTTCGCGGCTGGCGGCCAACCCGTTTCATCGCTATGTGGATCGCTCCTTGTTGATCGTGGCGTTGCTGGGGATCCGACCTTTGCTGGGGCAATTGGGGGCGGTCGGTTGGCGGGCCGTGGGGTGGGTGCCGGGGCGGGGTCAGGGACGCCGGTTCGCCGCCGGGGTGGGATTGGGCTTGGTCTCCTTGGCGGTGGTGGCGGTCGCGGTTGTCGCGGCGCACGCCCGGGAATGGCATCCGCCGGCGCCGGGTGAGCTGGCGCTCAAATTGCTGGGCGCGGCGCTCACGGCCATCGTCGTGGCGGCCGTGGAGGAAACGCTGTTTCGCGGGGCGGTCTTTGGCGCGTTACGCCGCGGCGGGGATTGGCGGGTGGCGGCGGTGGTCAGCAGCGTCGTTTACGCCTTTGTCCACTTTTTCCAGAAGTCCGAGTGGATCGGCCCGGTGACCTGGAGCGCGGGGCTGGAGTTGCTGCCGCGCATGATGCGCGGGTTCGTGGATGGACCGGTTTTGGTGCCGGGCTTTTTCAGTCTGACATTGGCGGGACTCTTGTTGGCCCTGGCCTTTCAGCGCACGGGCAACCTTTGGTTTTCCTTCGGGCTGCACAGCGGTTGGATTTTTTGGCTGAAGACCTACGGGCTGCTCACCCGCGCGGTTCCCGGCGCGAACCGGCCTTGGTTCGGCACGGAAAAAATGGTCGATGGCTGGCTCGCCCTGTTGGTGCTGGGGATGGCGGGCGCCATCCTGCTCACGGTCTGGCGTTCGCCCGCCCCCCCACCGGAAGCAAAATGACTTCGCTCGGCCAACGGTGCGCGCAGGGTTGGGAAGCCGTCCTGGGGCTGATTTATCCCCACAACTGCCAATTGTGCCTGCGGGAAGCGGCGGGGCCGAAGGAAGGTTTTGTCGGCCCGCAATGCTGGTCCGGCGTCCGGTTCATCCAGCCGCCTTTTTGTGAACGTTGCGGGCTCCCTTACCCCGGCGACTTCAGCGGCCCGTTCGAGTGCGCCAACTGCCAGGAACTGGAGTTTCACTTCACCCGCGCCCGCTCGGCCGTGGAAGCCCGCGGGGCGGTGCTGGAGGCGATCCACCGTTACAAATACCAGCGGGCGCTCTGGTTCGAACCGTTCCTGGCCGATTTGCTCATCCGCGCCGCGCAACCGGAGTTGACCCGGGAGGCGTGTCACGTTATCGTTCCCGTGCCCTTGCATCCGCGCAAACAACGGGAAAGAGACTTCAACCAAGCCGCCCGGCTGGCGGATTGCCTCGGCCGGGCCACCGGGATTCCGGTGAACAAAGCACTGCTGCGCCGGGTCCAATTCACCATGACCCAAACTAAGTTGTCGCGCGATGACCGGGCGGAGAACATGCGCGGCGCCTTCGCCGTGGCCCCGGGCCGGCGGTTGCAGGGGGAACGGGTGGTGCTTTTGGACGATGTTTTTACCACTGGCGCAACCACCAGCGCTTGTGCCAAAGTGTTGCGGTCCGCGGGGGCCGGCGAAGTTTCGGTTTGGACCGTCGCCCGCGGAACAAGAATCAGCCAATTGGCGATGCCATGACGACCACTAGTTTTACGAAGAAGACCTTGGGCTTGGAAACCGTCGAACCGGCGGTGACCCCGCCGCCGAGTTCGACCGGCGAAACCACGTTCACGAAAAAGCCCAAAATCTCCAACGGCAAGTCCAAGAAACGGGACATACCCGAGGGCCTCTGGGTCAAGTGCAAGAAATGCGCCAATCTCGTTTATGACAAGGAATTGGATGAAAGCCTCAAGGTCTGCCCCCGCTGCCAATACCATTTCCAGCTGGGCGCCCGCGACCGCATTCAATCCCTGGCCGACGCCGGCTCGTTTGTGGAGTTGGACGCCAACTTGGTGAGCGTCGACATCCTGGGCTTCGCCGGAACGGCCAGCTACATCTCGAAGCTCGCCGACAATCAGAAGAAGACGGGCGAGAAGGACGCGGTCATCACGGGCCTGGCCAAAATCGGCGGGCACCCGGTGGCCTTGGCGTGCATGGATTTCAGTTTCATCGGCGGCTCGATGGGCTCCGTGGTGGGCGAGAAGATCACCCGGTTAATCGAACGCGGCACGGCGGACCAACTGCCGGTCATCGTGGTCTCCACCAGCGGCGGCGCGCGGATGTATGAAGGCATGTTCAGTCTCATGCAAATGGCCAAGACCTGCGGCGCCCTCGCCTATCTGGCTGCGGCGCGCATCCCCTACATCAGCGTGCTGACCCATAACACCTACGCGGGCGTCATGGCCAGCTACGCCAGTGTCGGGGATCTCATCCTGGCCGAGCCGGGCGCCGAAATCGGTTTCGCGGGCGCGCGCGTGATCAAGGACACCACCCAGGCCGAGTTGCCGGCCGGTTTCCAAACCGCCGAATTCCTGCTGGAGCACGGCCTGATTGACGCCGTCATCCATCGCAAGGATCTCAAAAAGCAATTGGCCGAATACTTGGATTTCCTGATGGCGGCCCACCACAAGGACAAGGAAGCCGCGCCCGCCACCGCTTGAGCGGCGGTCTCAGTAGGTCTTGAGGACGTGCCGCAGGTAGATGTACATCAGCGGCGCGTTAAAAAGCAG
>CAIYZC010000278.1 GCA_903930565.1 uncultured Pedosphaera sp. | reverse complement strand
TGCGGGCGGGGTGGTGAAGAACGCGTCGCTCAGGTTGATTTCGACGATGCCGAACACCCCGGCGGCGAGCAGTTCGGCGTGGCAGTAATACGGGTTCACCACGGTCGCGGCCGGGGCGGGGTAATTCTCTTCCACCGTGTACAGCCCCGGCGGGGCGGCCCGCAAATCGTAGGCCACGGTGGCCCGGGCATCGCCGGCGTCCAGGAGATCGGTTTGCAACACCAAGCCGGCGGCATTTTTCAAAACCAAGCCGGCGGGCCGCGCGGCGCTCGTCAGCCGGTGGCTGAACACCGGGGGCACGAGCGGCAGTTGCCGGGCGGGGTCAAGGGCCGTCGCGGCGGCCCGGTTGGCATAATAGAAAACCTGGCGGAAACCGCCCGGGGAAGGTCGGGCAAAATTCGGGAACGCGCTGAAGTCGGTGAAGTTGCTGAAATTGGGCTCCGCTAGTTGCAGGCCCGCCACGAGGCTGAGCCCGGCCACGGAAGCCGGGGCCGGGCCGCCGGGAAGCGGGGCATACAGCACGATCCAACGGCCCTGGTTGTCGCGGGCCAGCCACTTGCGCTTCGCCACCTTGAGCGCCGTGTCCGCGGGGATCAGGTAGGAAAAATCGTCGCAGTCGCCCCCGTAGTAGGTATGGGAAACCCCCAAGCTCAACAAGATCTGGAAGGTGGGCGTCATCGGTTTTGCAGATTGGTTCCGATCGTGGCGAGCGGCGGCTGAATCGTGTTGGGCGTGTCCGGCTGCAGGACGAGCAGGCGCACCCGGTAAACGACCGAGAGTTGCTGCTTGCCGCCGACGAAGGTCCAGAGCTGGCTCAACTGCTCGAAGCCAAGGGTTTGGAATTCCACCACCAGTTTGGTGATCCGGGCGTCCAGCGCGGGATACTCGACCGGGGTGAACGCGGGCCGCGATTGGAAGAAAAGCAGCACGCTGGAGAGATACTTCAAGGCGTCGGAGTAGGCCGTGAAGTTGGGGGCGAAGAGGATGCAGAGGTTGAGCTTGAGGTCCGGTTCGCGCACCACGTGACGGCCATTGATGTAGGTGTATTCCGGAAGCTGGCTCTTGGTGTTGCGCTCCTCCTCGACGTTAAGCAGGGTGAGGCAGATATTGCCGGGGGCGACGATGAATTTGCCACTGTCGTCGACGAGTCGGGATAATAGAACTTGCACCGCGCCGGTGCCCGCGTCGGTCTGCGCGAGCAGGTAGGTCGTCAATTCATTCGCCAAGAATTTAAGCGCAATGTCCACCATAGCCCGAAGCATACGGCACACCTGTCATCTTATTATTTCACCCCCATCGTGGCACAATCCCCGGTTGCCACCAAGGAAATTCGGTGGGCCAGGGGCGATTTTTCGGGGCCGCAATTGCGCGCCTGACGGCAAGAAGGAGCCGGGTTACCGGTGAGCGAACCCGGGCCCCGAACGTAACCGCGGGGTTTCCGCCGGGGATTTGGCCCGCCCGTCGTCGGCGCGAAAAAATGAATGCGGCGCGGAGTGCGGAATGGGGCGGAAAAATTCTGGTCCGCCGTTGGGAAAGGAAAAAAACTTGGAGGCGAGGGTCGGAATTGAACCGACGCATACAGCTTTTGCAGAGCCGTGCCTTACCACTTGGCTACCCCGCCGTGAGGTGGGATGAATTTAAGCCAATCCGCCGGCCGTGCAAGCACTTTGTTGCGCCAATTCCACCGCTCGGCCCGCTAGCTCACCGGAGCCTGCGGGGGGCGCGTGGGGGCGCGGGGGGAGGGCGGGAGAACCCCCTGGCGGATGTCGCCGTTTTCCCGGGCCTGCCAAAATTGGCCGGTGCCGGTGGCGAAGCACGTCAGCCAGCCGCCGAAGGCGGGGCCGGTGTCGATGCAGACGGCGTGTCCGGCGTCATTGATGGTCATGGTGCGCTGGGCGGTGTGACCACAGACAATCCGTTTGCCGGACTTGTGCGGGCGCAGCGAGGGGAAGTGTTCCCATTGGAGGAATTCCTCGCTTTGCTCGGCAAGGTCCAGGTCGGGGTGGAGCCCGGCGTGGACGAAAATGTGGTCCTCGGTCTCGAAGTAGGGGGCGGTGCGGTCGAGGAACGCCCAATGTGCGGCGGGCAGGCGGGCGGGCCAATCGGCCTCGGGCCCCAGGCTGTAGGAGGCCAGCGTTTGGTTGCCGCCGCATTGGCGCCAATGGAGTTCGGCCATGAAATTGTCCCGGGCGAGGAGGAGCAGGCTTTCATGGTTGCCCCGCAGGCAGACGACGTCGTGTCGCCGTTGGAGGGTCAGGAGGGTGTCGAGCACGCCGCGGCTGTCGGGTCCGCGGTCGATGTAATCGCCGAGGAAGACCAAGCGGTCCTCCGGTTGGAGGCGCACGACATCCAGCAAGCCGGCGAGCGCCAGCCTGCAACCGTGAATGTCCCCGATGGCCAGCACGCGCATAAAAGGACCCCGGCGGCGCCGAAGGCATTCGGCGGCGAACGCGGCGGGCGGCTGGCGGGGCGGTCCGTTTATGCCCGGTCCGGGCGGCGGAGGCAAGGGCATTTGCGGCGCTCGACGAAAGTCAACGGCGACCACCGCGGCCGGCTCAGGAACTGGCGCTGGTATACCGCCGGAGGGAGCGGCGCCAGCCCCATTCCGAGATCAGGACGCAGCCCGCGCCCATGAGGACCAGCTGGAGGATGGGCCAGGGGGAATCGAGTTTGGCGAGGAGCACCCGGGCCGGGACGTTGGAGACCAGCAGCATGGGGATGGCGAACGTGAAAAAGACGCGGAAGAAACCGTGGAACGCCTCGTCGGGGAGCCGGGCCACGTTGAACAGGTTGTAATAGCCCCACACAATCCCCTGGGCTTGCACGGTCCAGAAACAGATCGCCGCCAGCAGGAGCATGAGGGAGTAGTGGATGGTGACCCCGATCACGCTGACGCAGAGAAAACCGAAGATTTGCAGGGGGGAAACGGCGAGGTGGAGTTGGTGCAGGGCGTACGCCATGACGGCGGCGCCGACGCCGGCATTGAAGAAGCCGCCCAAATCCACCTGGCGGAGGGAGACGATGAACCGGGTGTTGAGCGGCAGCAGGAGCAGAAAATCGAGTTTGCCGGTGCGGACCAATTCGGAGAGTTGGGAGCAGTTGGTGAGGAAAAAGGCTTGGAAGAGCTGCTGGATGAATTGGCTGGCGCCGATCAAGAGGACCACGTGCCAGCGGGTCCAGTCGCCGATGCGTTCGGTCTGGAGGTAAATAACGTTGATGAAGGTGAGTTGGAGCGTGAACCAGAGGATTTCCACGACGATCCAGAGGAGGAAATTGGATTTGAAGGCCAGTTCGCGGGCGACGGAATTGCGCCACAGGGCGGCGTAAACGCGGGCGTAACGCGCCAGGGTGGCGGCCAGGGAAGCGGGGGCGGGGGGCATGGCGGGGTGGGGGGAGGATCAGCCGCCGACGGCGGAGTATTTGCGCAGGCCGCGGGCCCACACGACGCGGGCCAGCACATACGTGGCGGCCACCCAGCCGGCCTGGACCAAAAAGCCGTGGAGCAGCGCGGGGCCGGGGAGCCGGCCCAGGTAAACGTTGATGGGAAAGTACAATTGGTAGGGGAAAGGCGTGTAGTCGAGCAATCCGCGCCAGAACGGCGGCAGCAGGTCCAGGGGGAACAGGTGGCCGCTGGCCAGGTATTCAAAGGCGAACAGCATGAGGATGTATGTGGAAACCTCCAGCACCCAGAAGGCCAGCAGCGCCATGGTGTACGCCAGGAAAAACTGGAGGAGGGCGGTGAGCGTGAGGGCGAGGGCGAATTCGAGGATAACGAGCACCCCGCCGGGCGGGATGAAATACGCGCGCAAACAGAAAATAAACACCGCGACCGGCACGGCGGCCACGGCGAGGTACATCAGCCGGCCCGCCAGGAACAGGCACAGGCGGTAGGCGAGGTAATCGATGGGTTTGAGCAGAAACTGGCTCACATTGCCATCCTTGATGTCCGCGGCGATCTGCCAGTCGTCGTCATTCACCGCCGTGAGGGCGTCCACCACGGTGACGAGCAGGTAGTAGGAGGTCATCTCGGCGAGGGACCAGGCGGCGACGTCGGCGCCATTTTTCCCTTGATAAATCGCGCGCCACAAATAGATTGTCGCGAGCAGCGGGACAAACCCAAACACCGCGCGAAACAGGAAGTTCACCCGATACGTCAGGTTGTTCTGAATGCCGATGTTGATGACGTGCCAGTATTTTTTCACGACGTTGGGAACGGACTTTAACAGAAGCGCGGCCGACGAAAAGCAAATCCCGACCCAAAATTGATTTTGCGGCGCCCACCGCCGGCCCGGCTACGGAAGCCGGCACCCGGGCGCCGGTCCCATGAACCGATCGATGACAGACTGATGGAACCCCTATGAATCCAGCATCCTTGAGCACCGCGGAACTCGACGCCCTGGCCGCCGGCCTGAACCAACTCGCCCACAATCTGTGGTGGACGTGGAACCAGGAGGCGCAGGAGATTTTCCAAGAGCTTTCGCCCCGCGGTTGGCAGAACTTGTATCACAACGCCGTGGCGGTGCTGCACGAGGTGTCGGATTACGAATTGCGGGTGCGGTTGCAGGACCGGGAATTCGCCGCCCGCGTGCGCGCGGTGCTGGCGGCCTTCCGCGAGTACATGGACGAGCCGGCGACCTGGGGGCGGCAGACGGCGCCGGCCCTGCAGACCCATCCGGTGGCATATTTTTCCGCGGAATTCGGCTTCCACGAAACCCTGCCGATCGCGGCCGGGGGCCTGGGCATCCTGGCGGGCGACCACGCCAAATCGGCGAGCGACCTGGGCATCGGTTTCGTGGGCATTTCGCTGTTCTACCGCGAGGGTTATTTCCAGCAGGCCATCAACCAAGAGAACTGGCAGACCGAATATTACACCCAATTGCACCCGGAAAACCTGCCCGTGGAGGCGGTGTTGGACGCCGCGGGGCGGCCGTTGGTTTGCTCCGTGGAGATCACCTCCGGGGCCGTGTATTTCCAAGTGTGGCGCGTGAACGTGGGGCGCAACCCGGTGTATCTGATCGATGCGAACCGGCCGGAAAACGCGCCGCATTTCCGCGATTTGACCCTGCGGGTGTACGGCGGGGACACCACCACGCGCATCATGCAGGAGATGCTGCTGGGGATCGGCGGCGTGAAAATGTTGCGGGCCCTGGGGTTGAAGCCCTCGGTGTTCCACATGAACGAGGGCCACGCGGCGTTCCTCACCTTGGAATTGATGCGCGAAAAGGTGGCGAACGGCGCCGCTTTTGCCGCGGCCATGGCGGCCACGCGTCAGGAGTGCCTTTTCACCACCCACACCCCGGTGGAAGCCGGGCACGACCGCTTCTCGCCCGAGCTGATGGAGTATGCGATGCACAGGTACTGCGCGCAACTGGGCCTGCCGTGGGCGGAAGTGCTGGGGTTGGGCCGCGTGAATCCCGCCAACGGCGGGGAACCTTTCTGCATGACCGTGCTGGCGTTGAAGGTGTGCCGGGCGGCCAACGGGGTGAGCGAGCTCCACGGCGAAGTCAGCCGGCACATGTGGCAGGAGCTTTTCCCGGGCAAGACGGTCGGCGAAGTGCCCATCGGCCACATCACCAACGGGATTCATTTGCAGGGTTGGATGAAGGGGACCGTGCGCCGGTTCTGGCGCAAACGCCTGACCACCTCCGGGACGGGGGCGAACTGGGATCGCGAGATCAATTCACCGGAATTTTGGGCGCGGATGGCGGACCCGGCCTTCATTTCGGATGAGGAATTGTGGGCGCTGCGGTACGGGCTGCGGCGGGAGCTGATCGAGTTCGCGCGCCGACGGCTGGGCATGCGGAACACGGCGGCGGAGTTCATCGCTTTTGACCAATTGCTGGATCCCGACGCGTTGACCATCGGGTTCGCCCGCCGGTTCGCGACGTACAAGCGCGCGCCGCTCATTTTCCAACAAATGGAAAACATCGTCCGCCTGGCGCGGGACCCGGCGCGGCCGGTGCAGTTTATTTTCGCCGGCAAGGCGCACCCCCGGGATGACGAGGGCAAGCGGTTCATCCAGCACATCATCCACCTCAGCAAATACACCGATATGCAAGGCCATCTCGTGTTTTTGGAGAATTACGACGTGCATGTGGCCCGGCAGATGGTTTCCGGCTGCGACGTGTGGCTGAACAATCCGCGCCGCCCGCTCGAGGCCTCGGGCACCAGCGGCATGAAGGCGGGTTGCCACGGTTGCCTGAACCTGAGCATTTTGGATGGCTGGTGGCGCGAAGGCTACGATGGCACCAACGGGTTCGCGATTGGCGTGGATGCCCACGCCCCGACGATCGAGGAGCAGGACCGGGTGGACAGCGCGAACTTGTACCGCACCTTGACCGAGCAGGTGATTCCGACCTTCTTCGACCGGGATGCCGGCGGCGTGCCGCGTCGCTGGATCCAAATGGTCCGACGCGCCATGGTCACTTTGGTGCCGCAATTCAGCACTTCCCGGATGGTCGCGGAATACACCAAGAAGTTTTACACGACCAGCTGAGCACGGGGAGTGGGTCGTTGCCGCGCCGCCCGGGGAAAGCCGATTTAGATTGGTGTTCCCGGGCGGTTGCGGTTCAATGGTCCCCAGTCATGGTTGAGTCGTCTCCGACTACGCGGTCGTATTTGATCCTCGGCGTGTGCGTGACACTCGCCGTGGTGCTGGGCTATTTTCTGGCCTCCCCGCTGGAGTCCGACAGCCTGGGGGTGATCCTCATGGTGCTGGCGGTTTTGGTCACGCCGCTGTTGCTGCGCTGGCACCACCCTTTGCTGGTCTTCAGTTGGAACGCGCCGATTTTCCTGAGCTTTCTG
Source organism: uncultured Pedosphaera sp. (assembly GCA_903930565.1). Classification (GTDB taxonomy): domain Bacteria; phylum Verrucomicrobiota; class Verrucomicrobiia; order Limisphaerales; family Pedosphaeraceae; genus CAIXFN01. The sequence continues at coordinate 12,053 of CAIYZC010000278.1, read as the reverse complement.
CCGGGAAACATGGCCGCCGGGACGGTGATGGTCTTCGTGAGCCTCTTTTTCACCCTGCTCGACCGGGCCATGGGACGGTCGGCCGAGTATCCCCGGGCGCCCCAAATCACCCGTTCCTTGGCTTTTTTTGCGGTGGTCGTGGTGGTCACGGCGTGGCTGACGGGCGGCGTGGGGATCCGCGCCCTGGGGGGAAGTTCGTTTGGGGGGCGGAAATACATCCTGCTGTTGACGGGCATTGTGGCTTATTTCGCCATTTCCGGGCAGCGGATCCCGCGGGCCAAGGCCCAAAGCTACGGCGCACTCTATTTCCTGTCCGGCTTTTTGGTGCTCATCGGCATCGCGGGAGATTTGAGCGGGGGAGGCGGGGGGGTGTTGCAGTCCTTCTTTCCCGAGAGCTTCATGCAGGAGGACGAGGGCCCGACCGGAGGCGTGGTGCGGTGGTCGAGCATCAACTTTGTTACCATTGGTCTCTTTTGCTTTTTGTTGATGCGCTACGGGGTGCGGGGGGTGCTGGACGTGCAGCGACCCTGGCGGGGGCTGCTGCTGGTCGTGACCTTGGGGTTGACCCTGCTTGCGGGTTTTCGCTCGGTGCTGGTGTTGTACTTTGTCTTGTTTGCCACGCTGTTTTATTTGGAACGTTTGTACCGCACCCGGCTGCTGCCCATTATCCTGTTGGGCGGCTTGTTGACCGGGGCCGCGATTCTGCCGTTTATCCGGCATTTTCCCCTTTCGGTGCAGCGGACGCTGAGTTTTTTGCCGGTCGAGATCGATTCGGTGGCGCAAAACAGCGCCGCCGGCTCCACGGAGTGGCGGCTGCAAATGTGGGAGGAGCTGCTGCCCGATGTGCCCAAGTACCTGATCAAGGGCAAGGGGTACTCCGTGGATCCCAACGACATGTTCATGGTCTGGCAATCGGGATTGCGGGGTTACGGCAAGTCCTTCGAGTTTGCCCAGTTCAATGGGGATTACCACAGCGGCCCGTTTTCGGTGCTCATTCCGTTTGGTCTGTTCGGCGTGGCCGCTTTTATTTGGTTTTGCACCGCTTCACTCCGGATTCTGTACCTGAACTACCGGGACGGGGAGGAGGAACTACGGGGGCTCAACCGCTTTTTGTTGGCGCTCTTTATCACCCGTTTGTTTTTCTTCGTGTTCATTTTTGGATCGATCAGCAGCGACCTGATCCAGTTCACCGGTTTGGTCGGCTTGGGGGTGAGCCTGAACCACCGGAAACCGGCGCGGTCAGCGGAGGGCGCCGATGTCGTGACCGGCTCCGTGGCCTTGATCCGGCGTCGGAACCCGTGGCTCCAGGCGGGATAAGGCTTGTAAAATGCGGCCAAGAATGCTAATGGAAATAGCTGGTCATGTTTAACGCCTTTGCCTTATTTCGCTCACTGCTCATCTACGGCGTGTGCCTGCCGTTGGCGATTTTTCTGGGCTATTTGCTGTCCAGCCCGGACGACTCGACCAATGCGGGTATCGTGTTGATGATGTTGGGGGTTTTGTTGTTGCCGGTGATCCTGCGGCATCATCACCCCTTTTTGGTGCTGAGCTGGAATATGAGCGCCATGGCGTTCTTTCTGCCCGGCAAACCGCTGATCTGGTTGCCGGTGGTCTTGCTCAGTTTTTTGATTTCGATCCTGCAATTCACGTTGGACAAAAAAAATGCCTTTCTGCCCAGCGGCCCGGTGGCATTTCCCTTGCTTTGCCTGGGTTTGGTGGTTTTGGTTACCGCGGAACTCACGGGCGGCATTGGGTTGCGGGTGGCCGGGGCCGGCAGCTACGGAGGTAGGCGTTATATCTCCATTCTCGCCGCCATTGCCGGCTTTTTTGCCTTGTCGGCCAAAGCCATCCCCGGGGAGCGCGCGAATTTTTACGTCCGCATGTATCTCCTGGCCGCTTTGACGGCGGGGATTGGCAATTTGGCCACCGTCATCAGCCCCTCGCTCTATTTCATTTTTTGGCTGTTTCCACCGGACTTCGCCGAATTAACCAGTATGGCGATTTCCGACGCCACAAATTCCGGGGCCGTGGTTCGATACGGTGGCTTGGCGACCATGGGGTCCGCGCTGGCGGTTTTCATGATGGCTTCCTTGGGAATTCGCAAACTGTTCGATCCCACCAAGTTTTGGCGTTTGGCCGCATTTCTCGTTTTCTGTGGGACGACTTCTTTGGGGGGATACCGCTCGGCTTTGATTTTTCTCGGGCTGGTGTTTATGGTGCAGTTTTATTTGGAAGGTTTGTTCCGGACCCGGTTGTTGCCGATACTGTCGCTTTCGGCCGTGATGGTGCTGGCCGCGGTCCTGCCGTTCGCCAAGCATTTGCCATTGTCCGTCCAGCGGACCTTGAGCTTTTTACCCATCGAAATCGACACCATGACCGCGATGGACGCCGAAGGCTCGGTGGAATGGCGCCTGGCGATGTGGGAGCGCACGGTGCCGGAGGTTCCCCATTACCTGCTGTTGGGCAAGGGGTATGGCATTGACCCCGGGGTGTTCGAAATGGTGGAGGCCAACAATATGAAGGGCTTCGAGCCGTTTGAGGCGGCGTATTTGGCGGGGGATTACCATAGCGGACCCTTGTCGGTGGTGATGCCCTTTGGGATTTGGGGGGTGTTTGGGTTTTTGTGGTTTCTGCAGGCCGGCACCAAGGCTTTGTATCGGAACTATCGGTATTCCCCGCCAGAGTTGAAAGGCACCAACACTTTCTTCCTCGCTTATTTTGTCGCGAAAGTGATTTTCTTTTTCGCAGTTTTCGGCTCCCTTTATTCCGATATGCCTTGGTTCACGGGGGTGCTCGGTTTGAGCATCGCGTTGAACGGCGGCATTTTGGGCCCGGCGCCCGCGCCCATGGCCGAGACGGCGGTGCCACGATTCAAACTCATCACCATCACCCGCTAGCGCAAGTTTGGCGACTGGACGGGCATTCCGCTTTGGCCCGGGGCCTCCGCTTTTGAAACCGTGCCCGTCCCCGCGGGGGATTCCGGCCCCCTTGACATCGCTTTGCCACCGCGTCCTCGCGGGGACACAACGCTCGCGGTGGCGTCGGACGCCCGGCTCCGGTTTTCCCCGTTTGGGTCTGCCGGCTCCATGGTCACGCCGCATGGGGCACTACTTGGGAATGATCTGAACTTGGCCGCCACCCGGCGTCCGTGAACCGGGCCTTGGGGGCCGTCGACTTTTCCACCTTCTGGTAAACCTCGCGGGCGCCCCAAGCCTGCGGATCGGTTAGCCACCCGCGGCGTCGGAGCAAGCCCGGAACAATTGGTGGGGAACGAAGCGGCAAGCATCGGAATGGGAGGGGCAATCCTCAACGCATCCAACGCCTCCCGACGGATCTGCATCCTCTGACGCAATCGAATCGTGGAATTGGCGGAGCAAAACCCGAAGAAGCGGGTGGTTCACGTGTGCTTGGTGAAAGCCCCGGATGAGGGGGATTTGCCCGCGGACTTTCCCACCAGCCAGCTGCGTCCCGCCAGCCGGTCGCGAGCCCGCCGCGGCCGCCCAAGCGAGCGGCCCGCCCGCCTCAAAAGAGCGTATATATGAAGGGCGCGGCGGCTGTGCTGCCGAGGATCACCAAGACGCCGAAGAGCAACAGCACCAAGATCAGCGGCACCAGCCAGTACTTCTTGTTCTGCTTGAGCATGGCCAAAATTTCCGCCCCCAGCCCGGCTTCTTTGGCGGCGCCGGCTTCTTCGAAACTTGATTTTTTAGGCTCGGTCATAAGCTTGGTTCCTTAACACTAAAACTGGCGGAAATAGCTTTTGGGATCAACCACTTTTTCGACGTCCTCCCAGTAGGTGGCTTGATTCCGGTCCATCCCCCGGGAAAAGGATGGCCGGCCGGCCAGTCGCCGGAGGCAGCCCATGGGCGTTACCGCCAGGTAAAAGAAGAGGCCGAGCAGGGTGTTGCCCATTACGAAGCCGAAACAGCAGCCGATGAAATACCACACCCGGTAAAACGGCCGGGCAATGCCCGGCAACAGCCAAAAGAGCAAGCCCGCCGCAAAGCCAATCGCCGCCAGCCAGCCAGGGCGCGCGCTCCACCCGCCATGGCGGAAATGGTCCACGAGGAGCAAGACGGCCGCCAGACAGGGGAAGCCAACCATCAGGCTGACCGCAAACTTCCGGCGCGCCGGACGGTCCGGGTTCCAATTTACTTCGGCGAAGGGGTTCATCATAGGGCAATTGCTCAATCCAAGGAAAAGCTTTGGAGATATTTTTCCTTCTCTTCCGCCGTTTGGCGGGGTTGCTCGGTTTTCAAGAGCACGTAGTTTTCCAACACCAGCACATCCATATCCGAGGCGATGAAGCAGCGGTAAGCATCCTCCGGGGTGCAAACAATGGGTTCGCCGCGAATGTTGAAACTGGTGTTGATGATCACGCCGCACCCGGTCTGGCGCTTGAATTCGCGGATGAGCCGGTAATAACGCCCGTTCCGCGCCTCGTCCACGCTTTGAACACGGGCGGACATGTCCACGTGCGTTACGGCCGGGATGACGGAACGTTTCACATTAACCCGCTTGCGCAGGTCCGGTTCCCGCATGGCCTGCTGCTGCTCGGGGGAGAGGGCGCAGAGTTTGTCCCGGCGCACCCCGGCCACGAGCAGCATGTAGGGCGACTCGCGGTCCAGGTCGAAGTATTCGCCTACGTCCTCCCGCAGCACGCTTGGAGCGAAGGGCCGGAACGATTCCCGATACTTGATCCGCAGGTTCATCACGGACTGCATCCGCTCGCTGCGGGCGTCGCCGATGATACTGCGGGCGCCCAGGGCGCGCGGGCCGAATTCCATGCGGTCCTGGAACCAGCCGATCACCTTTTCGTCCACCATGGCGGCGGCGGTGCGCTCCAGCAGTTGCTTTTCGTCCGGGTAGTGGTGATGGGGGATGTTACGGGCCTTGAGGAACGCGCCGATCTCGTCGTTGGAATAGCGGGGGCCCAACAAGGAGCCGGACATGGCGTCGCACGCCGCCGGCCGGCGCTCGCGGCCCAGGAGCTGATGATGCAGGAACAGCGCGGCGCCAAGGGCGCCCCCGGCATCTCCCGCCGGTGGGGGAATCCAGATGTCCTCGAAAATGCCGGAACGCAGCAGCACGCCATTGGCCACGCAATTCAGCGCCACCCCGCCCGCGAGACAGAGATAGCGCGCCCCCGTGAGTTCCTTCGCCGTCCGGGCCATGCGCAGCACCACCTCCTCGGTAACTTTTTGGATCGAGGCCGCCAAATCCATTTCCCGCTGGGTGATGAGCGATTCGGGGTTGCGCGCGGGGCCGCCGAACAGTTGGTCGAACGCCGGCCCGGTCATGGTCAAGCCTTGGCAGTAGTTGAAATACCGCATGTCCATGGCCAGCGAGCCGTCGGGCTTGAGGTCCACGAGCTTTTCCAGGATGCGATCGACATACTTGGGTTCCCCGTAGGGGGCGAGGCCCATCAATTTGTACTCGCCGGAGTTGACGCGGAAGCCTGTGTAGTAGGTGAACGCGCTGTACAGCAGCCCGAGCGAGTGCGGGAATTTGAGGGTTTTGAGCAACCGCAATTCGTTCCCCCGCCCATGGCCGATGGTGGCGGTGTCCCATTCCCCGACGCCATCCATGGTCAGCACGGCGGCCTCCTCGAAGGGCGAAGGGTAAAACGCGCTGGCGGCGTGGGACTCGTGGTGGTAAGTGAAGGCGATCCGCTTGCGGTAGCGGCCGCCCAGCGCCTGCTTCATCTCGCGGGGCAGATGGAGCTTGGTTTTCAGCCAGAGCGGGATGCCGGCCAGAAAGGATTGCAACCCGGAGGGGGCGAACGCCAGGTATGTTTCCAGCAGTCGGTCAAATTTCAGCAGCGGTTTGTCGTAAAACACCACGTAATCCAAATCCTCCGGCCCGATGCCCGCCTCGCGCAGGCAATACGCCACGGCGCCCGCCGGAAAGCGGTGGTCGTGCTTCTTGCGGCTGAAGCGTTCCTCCTGTGCCGCGGCCACGATTCTGCCGTCGGTGAGGAGCGCCGCCGCGCTGTCGTGGTAAAACGCCGAAATTCCCAGAATGTGTGTGCCCATCGTCAGTGTTTTTTGTCCATGTAAAACGATTGCTGAATCGCCCGGGCGCAGAGGTCATGTCCGGCTTCAGTGAAATGCCCCGTGCCTTGAAACCAATACAGCTTGCGGATGTCCTCCACGTCCAGCTTCCGGGCTTGGAGATAGGCGCCGAGCGCGAGGAGGGGCAGCTTGTGGTCCAGTGCGAACACCGCCAACTCGCGTTCCGGCCCCAGGTAATCGTAATCCCCGATTTTCAGTGTCCAATCCCGCCCCTTTTGGGTTTGGTAAAACGCGGCCGGAAAAACCGGGATGGTCACCAAGCGCAGGCGGATGCCGTGGCGCTCGCAGATCTCCTGGCACCGTTCCAACTCACGCTCCATTACCCGCAGGGCACGCCGGGCTTCCGGGGTGGGGTTGACCGCAAAGGGGGCCGAATTCAAGCCCGCGCCGCCCATTTCACGCGCCGCAGCATTGTTGGGCTGCGCTTGCTCCGCGGCGGCTTGTAAGGCGGTGCGCCGCCGCCGCCGGCTGATCGCGTCCCGAATGCTCAAAGCCGATTGGAGCATCATGCAATGGCTGGGCAGGATTCGGGGCAGGCTCCAAAACAGCCCGGCGTGGTTGGACTCGCGCAGCCGGCGAAGGCGGTCCCGGCAGTCGGCGCTGGCCGGGTTGAGGACCAAATTATTGTGGTCGTCCAAGTCGTAATAAATAAAGTCCGCAGGAGGGGTGTAATTGAGGGCCGGGGAACTTTCGGTGATGTCATTGCCCAGATACAGGCACAGAATCACTTCCCGCGGTTGGAAGTGCTGTTGCGCGTATTCCAGCACATCGAGATGGTGGGCGGGCGAGGTGCCGTGCGTGCCCAGCGCCAGGACGGACCAAGCCGGTGAGTCCTGCTTCAACAACCCCTGCAGCACCGCCGCTTGGTTGCGCGTGCGATGCACTTCCACCGCCTCGACGAAGCTGTCCCCGATCATGGCGATTCGGTTGGACGCGCCCAAGTCGAACTCCGGATAGTACCAACCATCGCTGTTGCGGATGGAGTTGCCCAACCCTTCGCTCGTCCAGTAAACGCGGCCGTACGGGCAACTGACCTTGGTGCTGACTCCCGGCAGCAAGCCGAGCCAAGCCGTGGCTTGGAAAATCAGCTCCACGACCGACAAGCTGAGCACCATGAGAAAAAGTCGAATTTTCCCCTCTTTTTTGCAGCGGACGGCCGCCCAAAGGAATCCGAGGGCCAGGACGAGGCATCCGGCCACGGTATTGGAGAGCACCCGTGTCCCTTCCCGCTGTGCCGCGAAGGCGCTCAGCGCACCGAAGGCCACGAAGGCCAGGGCGAGCGTCAGAAACAACCGGTTAATAAATCGCAAAATCATCACGCAGGCGCGGTTTTTGGGGCCGCATAAGCCCACTGGTTAGGACTGCGGAAGTTAGCATCCGGCCGGCGGAGTTGGAAAGAACTATTTCCGCAACGATTTGGTGAAGTACCCCATTTTCAGGGCGATTGGCGCAGTGCCGCACCAATGCTCCGCCGGCAGGGCGCATCGAGGCGGGCGTCCGGGACCGCCTCCGGCCGCACGCCGAGGGAACCCGAAACCCCGCATTGACTGGTAGGATGGTCCCATTGGGGGGAACCCGAGCTACGTGGCCCGGTCGCCGGATCCCATTCCCCCGGGGTGACCTACGCCTTGCCTTCCCGTCGGCGCCAAAGATCCGCCACCAGCCCGATTTCCCGGCGGAAGTCGGCGGGGCGTAGCCCGATCAGGACCGCGAAGAGCCCGAGCAGGATCGCGTAGCCCAAGGTGAGCAGGGTTGCGCCGGGCACGGTGTAGGGCGACCACTCGGTGCGCAACCAACCCGCCAGGCTGACCAGCGCCAAGGGCAGCAAGACCGCGGTCGCGGCCCAGCGGCCCCAGGATTCGCGCAAATGCCGACAAGTATACGCGGCGGTGAGCAGGCTCAGGCCCGCTTGGGAGAGGACCGTGGCCAAAGCGATGCCGGCCAGAAAATGGTAGCGCACAGCCAGGAGCGATAGGCCGAGGTTGAGCATGCCCATGAGGGCGACCGCAATGCCCATGTACCGCAATCCGGGTGGCCCCGTGCGGCCCGTGACTTGGATCGTCGCGTCGCCGCCGGCGGTGACCACCAAATTTAACGCGAACGCCGTTTGCAGCAGAACGGGCGCTTCGGTGATGGGCTCCTTCGCGTGCCACCACCAAATCTGCACAAACCAACCGTTGCCCGCCAGGTAAGCCAGGGCGGCGAAGGCGCCGAAGAGGCTTTGAAACTGGTTGAGCCGCCGGGTTTCACCGCGCGCCCGGTCACGGTCGGCGGGATCCGGGGAGGCCAGCGAGCGGGCAATTTTGGGCATGGCCACGTAGGAGGTGGTCGTCGCCACGAACAGGGCAAGTTCGCAGGCTTTGTAATTGTACGTGTAACCCGGCACTTGGTCGTGGCCAAACCCGCGGCCGACGAGGATGGCGTCGGTGCTGACAAAAATCTTGTTCCCCAAACCGCACAGGCAGACCCAAGCGCTGCTCTCCAACAGGCCGAAGCTGACCCGGGGATCGAACCGCAAGGGCCACCAACCGCCCACGCCGGGGTGGGAGTAACGCACGAAGGATTGCGCCAGGAGCCAATTCGCGATGGCGACCCCCACATAAGGGGTGTATTGCAACCACAACGGCCCGCCGCTCCGGGCCAGCAGCCAGTGGCCGGCCAGCCCCATTTGGGCCAACCAAAACGCCGGCAACACCGGCCAAACCAGATTGCCGCAGGCGTAATTCACATTGGCCGAATAACTTTGGAAAATGACCACCGCCACGGCGACAGCGCCAATCGCGAAGAGGCCGGCGGTCGAGCCCAAGCCGGTCACGGTGCCGAAGGAATGGCGAAACCCCGGTTCGAGCAGGAAGAAGGTCACCGCGGCGCCCAACCCCAATACGAGGAACAATCCGCGGGCCACCGCGAGAAAGCTGCCCGCCTCCCGTTCTTTGCCGGGGCCCAGCAGCGGCACCAAACGGTAATTGATCGCCCCGCCCATGCCCAAGTCCCCCAGGCCCCCCAGGGAGGCGAGGTTGAGGAATTCAATAAAGCAGCCGTTGATTTCCTTGCCCATCGCGCCAAGCAGCAGCCGGGACCAGACAAAAGCCATGCCGCTGGAAGCGACGCGGGAGGCCATTTGGAGCAGGAGAGCCAGCCGGGGGCTGGAACGATCCCGGATCAAGCGTTGGCGCAGGTTGGAAAACATTGAGTTGTTCGCGAAGGGAGGGCGGCGGGGCGGCCGGCCGGGAATTTTGTTCAGGATAGCGGCAGGTGGCGTCCCAGTGCTTTCACCCCAGCCGGTTCGGCAACTCAGCGCCCGCGCTCCAAGCGACGCCGGCCGGGGGCCAAGCCAATTTCGCCGTGCGGCACCAGTTTTGCAAGGAGCGCCGCACCAACCGGCTCTCCGCGGGCGCGCAGGCGCGCCCGGCGGCGTTCTCCGCCCGCGGAAGGGCGTGCGTGGCGAGCAGCTCGGGGAGCAATTCCAAGCCAAAGTGGAGGCCCAACTCCGCGGCCAGCAGGCGCACCCCTTCGGCGGGAAAGGCGGGCGAAATTCCGCCCAGCGCCCGCCAAGCGGTGCGCCGGTACGCCAGGTTGGCGGGGCCGCCCAGCCAGCGCGCTCCCGGCGTCAGGGCGCTGAGCAGCGCAGCCGGGGCCCAACGGGCGGCCGCCGACGGTCCCGCTTTTCCAGGGTTGGTGATCGCGGCCGCACCCGCTTGGAAGCCGCACCAAACCACTTGGGCGGAAGGGGCCGCCGTCGCCTCGGCCAGTCGATGGACATATTCCGGATGCAACTCATCCCCCCACAACAGCGGTTTGAGCCATTCCGCCCGGCCTTGGTCGTGCGCCCAATTGTAAAGTTCCAGCGGCGTTAGGTTCGCCGGGGCGGGACTCGTGAAGGCCGGAATTCCCCACTTGGTCAATTCCTCCGCCGCCAATGCCGCCGCCAACCGCGCTTGGTCGAATGGGGATGGAACCAGACGGACGGTGAAGCCACGCGCCGTCTGGGCGAGGAGCGAGGCCACCCATCGGCCCGCCCCCTCCGCCGGTTTCCAAAGCGGAAGGATAATCTCCAGCCAAGGGGCGGAAACGGTCGCAGCGGGGTTTGGGGCGGGGGTATTCATTCGCGGCCGCCCGTGTCCAACTCGGTGCCTTTGCTGAATTTGCTCACGAAGTTTTCATCCGGGAAGGGGCGGCGCAGTCACCCGGGTAACCCATGATGATTCGCCGGCCCGGGCCAATTCGCCGACCCCTGCCGTCGTGCTTTTGCGCGAAGGAGGCGGCCGCCCTTGCTCCCAAGAAGCATTTCTCCGCGCATACGGGTGAAATCGATGAATGAACGGGCCGGCTTGGGGCGGGCCAAGGACCTTCGCCCCACTCCCGGCGCGGACTAAAAATCGGCTGTTTAATGGTGGCTGGCATGATTGTTTTCGGTCGCACAAAAACCGAATGCGGATGTATGCCTTTCGGGCGGGGGCCGGTCAAGCAGTTTCGGGGGGCGGCACGGCCCAAATCGGCGGAACGCAGCACCCCACAAACGGCCAAATATTGGCGCTGCCGGGGGGCGGGGTTCGGCCGCCGCAGGACGGTGACATCGGGTTCGCCAGGCAACCTGGCGCCGCGCCATCGCGCAACCGCGGATCCCCGGAAAAATCGCCGCTGGCCGGCGGCAAGCGGGCGGGGTAGGCTGCGGATCGATTGAATATGGATCCACTGCCGAAGCCCGATGTGATTTTGACGCATGAGAGCGACCTGGACGGGTTGTTCGCGGGCGTGATGCTGCAACGCCTTGCCCGCAAGCTGTTCGGCGTCGAGGTCAAGTTGGAGGCGCACCATTACCACACCTGGAAGCTGCGGGAGCTGCGCGAAAAGTCGGCGTGGGTCACGGATTTGACCTTTGAAGCGCGCCTGGACAAGCCCGGTTGGGTCGTCATCGACCATCACACCACCGAGGCGCCCGCCAAATACGCCCGCTTGATCCATGATGTGACCAAGTCCGCCGGGTTGTTGTGCTACGAGCTGTGCCGCGAGCACGGCCTGGGCTCGCCCGCCTTGGACCGCCTCGCGCACCTGAACAATGTCGCGGATTTGTTTCTCGCCGAGGATCCGGATTTCGACCTGGCCAATGATTACGCCAACCTGGTCAAGGTGTACCAGTTTTGGAACCTCCACTCCCTCCTCGAAGGCCAGTTGGAGCGCCTGCTGGACCATCCGCTGCTGGAGGTCATGACCGTGAAGCGGCGGATCGAGAATCCCCTGGGCTTGGCGTGGAGCCGCAAGAACCTGGTGGCCTTGAGCCCGCTGGTGGGCTATGTGGAGACGGTGATCGGCAACAACAATTTGATCGTGCACGATCTGCTCGCCGAGCCGACCACGCCGTTCCCGGTCCTGCTCACGCTCTTCCGTCGCACCAACGGGATCGTGATTGCCAGCCTGCGCAGCCGGAACGGCGAGGCGCTCAAAGTGGCCGAGAAATTGCAGGGTGGGGGACACCCCAACGCCTGCGGCGCCACGCTGCCCAAGGCCATCAAGACCATCCCCGACGCGGTGGCCTACTTGAAATACCAATTGAACCCCGATCCCGGATTGCACCTTCCGGCCTTGGCGGATTTGTTTCAGGATCCGCCGCCGCCGCGGTGATCGGTGCCGCCGGGAAGCGCTCAACGCCAAGTCCATGTTCAACGGCCTTCACCAGTGGTTGCCCACCTTGCCGGCATGAACTCCACGGCTCCCAGCGTGGTGGCGGGATCGGTGAGTGCCGGCGCCGCGGCGAGCCGGGCCGTCGGTTTGGATATTTACCGCAGCCTGGCCATCTTGTGCGTCCTGTTTTGCCATTTGATTCAAACCGAGATGGCGCCGGGGGTGGCGCAAGGCCGATGGGTGGATTGTCTGGCGGTGTACGGCGTGGAACTCTTTTTCGTGCTGAGTGGCTTTTTGATCGGGTCGATCCTGCTGCGGGATTTGGAGAAAAAGGGGGGCAACCGGGCCACCTTGTGG
>CAIYZC010000277.1 GCA_903930565.1 uncultured Pedosphaera sp. | reverse complement strand
ATTTCGCGTTCCCACGAAGGTTTTGTGGACGTGCTCCACGTGGGCATCAACGAGGCGGAGCAGTACTTTTACTATGTAATGGAGTTGGGGGACGACGTGAACACCGGCCAGGATATCCGGCCGGAGAACTACGTCCCGAAAACCCTGCGGCACGCCCTGCGGCCCGGGCAACCGCTGCCCTTGGCGGAGTGCCTGCGGCTGGGATTGGCGTTGAGTCTGGCCCTTTCCCAATTGCACCGGCTCAGCTACGTGCACCGGGACATCAAGCCGTCGAACATCATCTTCGTCCATGGGGTTCCCAAGTTGGCGGATTTTGGGCTGGTGGCGGCGATCACGGGCGACTCCTCCTATGCGGGCACCGACGGTTTTGTGCCGCCGGAGGGTCCGGGGCGCCCGCCGGGGGACGTGTATGCGCTGGGCAAGGTGCTCTATGAGGTCAGTACCGGCAACGATCGAAACCAGTATCCCTCCTTGCCCGAGGCCTTCGAGAACCAGGGCCATCTCCCGGAACTCTTGGAGTTTTACGAGGTGATGGTGCACGCCTGCGCGGAGGATGTGCGCAATCGCTACCAAACGGCGTGGGAAATGCATGCCCACCTGTTGGTCCTGGCCAACGGCAAATCAGTCCGCCGGTTGGTGAGTTTGGAGCGGAACTTGGTGCGGCTCAAGCGGGCGGCGGCGGCGGCGGCTGTGCTCTTGTTCGTCGTTGCCGCCGTAGCTTACCCGATCCTGAACGAATATCGGCGGCGTACCGAGGAGCGGCTGCGCCAGGTGGGCGCGAATGTCGCTTATGGCAACGCGGAAATGGACAAGGGCAACCTGGCGGGTGCGTTGCCCTACTTCACCGAAGCCCTCAAAACGGACGTTGGCAGGCCTGGGCGCGAGCGTTTGGATCGCCTCCGGGTGGCCGCGGTGCTCGACCAATGTCCGCGGTTGCTGCAATTCTGGGCGACCAACGGCGAGGTGGACAAATTGGCGGTCAGCCCCGATGGCAAGTCCCTCTTGGTGGCGGTCGACAACGCCCCGTTGCAAATGTATTCCCTGCCGGGTGGGGAGGCATTGACGACGCCATACATAATCGGGAGTGACAACGCTTGCGCCGCCTTCGCGCCCGACCTGCATTGGGCGGCGGCAGCGGCGTCCAACAACACACTCGTGGTTTGGAATCTCCAATCCGGCCAGACGAACACGTTTTTCTTCACCAATCAGGTCCGCTGTCTCAATTTCAGTCCGGATTCCCGGCAATTGCTGGTCAGTTGCGGCACTGACTTGTGGCGGCTGGATTTTCTTGAACACCGGCAACAGTGGTTTGCGGCGCACACCAGTTCGATCGATTGGGCCGAATTCAGCCACAATGGTCAACTGGTTGTTACTTCGAGCCGGGACGGGGTGGCCAAGGTATGGAAAGCCGATGGGGGGTCGCCCCTCACCTTGACTAACAGCGATTGGATAACTCATGCTTCGTTCAGCCCAGACGACCGTCGTTTGCTCACTTGCGGGGGCGATCTCTGTGCTTGGGTATGGAACGTGGCCACGGGCGAACGCATCTCCTCGGGATTAAAGCACGATGCCCAGGTCAATTGGGCGGAGTTCAGCCCGGACGGCCGGATGATCGTCACCGCGAGTTGGGACCATACTGTTCGCTTTTGGTCCGCCGTCACGCTCGACCCTTTGGTGGATAGCCTGCCGCTCTTGGATCATAATTCCTGTGTTTATTGCGCGGTTTTCAGCCCGGACAGCCGGCAACTCTATACCGGCTGCTCCGACGGAACCATCCGCGGGTGGGATTTGGCGGGCTGCCGGCCGGCCCCCGTCCCGGTGTTCCAAAGGATTTTTGCGCGGAACGGGCAACGCTACTTGGTTCCGAACGGTCCCTGGATGGAAGTGCGGTCGGCGGCCGGCGATCAATTGCTGGCCCAACTCCCTCGAGTCACCAATTCGGAGTTTGTGTTTAACCGTAACGCCGCGTACGTGCTCAGGCTCACCCCCGGGGAAAAATCCAAGGCTGTTGGCGGGCGTTATGATTGCCAGGTCTGGCCTGCGCAAGGCGGCAAACCACGGGGCGGGGTCATCTCCGTTGCCTCGCGCCCGGCCGGCTTGGCGCTCAGCGACGACGGCCGACTTTTGGCGGACCTGGAACCCGTGTTGGGCCGTTCCTCCAGCACCACTCAGCTGCAGGTTTGGGACGTGCCCAGTGGCGGGCGGCTTTGGTCAATTCCGGCCGCCGATGAACATCATTTGGCGGTTTTCAGCCCGTCGGGCCGGGAATTGGTCTTTGGCAGCAACTCCGTCGCCTTCATTCTCAACGCCACCAACGGCCACCCCATCGGTCGTCCCTGCGCCCACAAAGTGGAAGAAGTTTTGCCTTCGGTTGCCTATGTCGAATTTCACCCCGATGGCCGGCGCTTCGTGACGTGTTGTTCCGATAGTCTGGCGACCAAATGCTATGCTCGGATGTGGGACTTGTTCACCGGCGATTCTGTGGGCGAGGAACTGCCCCAGGAAGATGGTGTGCTGTTCGCTAGTTTTAGCGCGGATGGCGGACGCTTGCTCACTTCGGGTGAAGATCGGTCCGCCCTTGTCTGGGACCTGGCCTCTTCCAAGCGTCTTGGTCGCGCGATGCCACATCTCCACCAAGTTCTCTCCGCGGTCTTCGACCCGACCGATAACTTGATTCTGACCTCAAGTTTCGATCAAACCGCGCGCCTTTGGGACGCCTCCACAGGCGACCCACTCACGCCACCATTGCGGGCGGGTTATGCCTTGCGGGGGGCCCAGTTTTTACCAGGTGGGTCGCGAGTCGCGGTTTGGCGGACGGATCGGTCCGCGACCTGGAACTTGCCGAAAGAGGAGCGCCCGGTGGCTGACTTGTTGGATTTGGCGCGGTTGCTGTCCTGTGATGTCGGATTGCGGGATGTTGTGGAGCCTACTGCCCTGCGTCGTGCATCTTTGGAAAAAGTCTGGCGTCGCCTTCGGCTCGCTTATCCCGAGCAATTCACGGTTAGCGGTCCGGAGGCCACCGTCTGGCATACCGCCCGCTTCGAGGAGGCGTTACGGGAGGGGGATGATTTCGGCATGGCTTTTCACGCGGAGTGGCTCCACCGCGCGCATTCCGGGGAGACTGGAATCCTCCAGCGCTGCAATCCGCGCACCTTGGCCCGGCTGGCGCAGCGTCACCCCGGCGATGCGGCCATCACCGCCGCTCTGGCCGCCGCCCGGCGCTCACCCTGACGTTGCGCCCGGCGAAACCGGGGTTTCCATAGGGCTTGAAGAATGCCTGCGGGACGGCGTAAGACTGGCGGAGTCGACTAGCAAAGTCTTGTGCGGCCTGACTGGTCGGGCTACTTTTTCGGCCGGAACGACGGTTGGCCGTCGCTCCGGAACCAGCATGATGCCGCCGCTTGATCCTCCCGCCCCCGGCGTCGGCAAACCGGCTTTTTCCGGGTCCGGCAAGGGCGGCGGCGATGCCGCTCACATGGTCATCCCCGACCACCAGCTCATCCGCTGCATCGGGCGGGGCGGTTATGGCCAGGTCTGGATCGCCCGCAATTCGTTGGGCGTATACCGGGCGGTGAAAATCGTGTTCCGGTCCGATTTCGACCATGACGCCCCTTATCTTCGCGAGCTGGCCGGCATCCGGCGGTTCGAGCCCATTTCGCGTTCCCACGAAGGTTTTGTGGACGTGCTCCACGTGGGCATCAACGAGGCGGAGCAGTACTTTTATTATGTGATGGAGTTGGGGGACGACCTGAACGCCGGCCAGGATATCCGGCCGGAGTCCTACGTCCCAAAGACGCTGCGGCACGCCCTGCGGCCTGGGCAACCGCTCCCCTTGGCGGAGTGCCTGCGGCTGGGGCTGGCGTTGAGTCTGGCCCTTTCCGAATTGCACCGGCTCAGCTACGTGCACCGAGACGTCAAGCCGTCGAACATCATCTTCGTCCATGGGGTTCCCAAGTTGGCGGATATCGGGCTGGTGGCGGCGATCACGGGCGACTCGTCTTATGCGGGCACCGACGGTTTTGTGCCGCCGGAAGGCCCGGGGCGCCCGGCGGGCGACGTGTATGCGCTGGGCAAGGTGCTCTATGAAGCCAGTACCGGCCGGGACCGCCGCCAGTATCCCGCGCTGTCCGAAGACACGGGTAAGCCGGAACACCCGTCGGAGCTCTTGGAATTTTACGAGGTGGTGGTGCACGCCTGCGCGGAGGATGTGCGCAATCGCTACCAAACAGCGTGGGAAATGCATGCCCACCTGTTGGTCCTGGCCAACGGCAAATCAGTCCGCCGGTTGGTCAGTTTGGAACGCAACCTGGTGCGGCTGAAGCGGGCGGCGGCGGCGGTGGCGGTGCTGTTGTTCGTCGTCGCGGCCGTAGCATACCCGATCCTGAACGAATATCGGCGGCGTAACGAGGAGCGGCTGCGCCATGTGGGCGCGAATGTCGCTTATGGCAACGCGGAAATGGACAAGGGCAACCTGGCGGGTGCGTTGCCCTACTTCACCGAAGCCCTCAAAACGGACGCCGGCAATCCGAAACTCGAGCCCTTGGACCGCTT
>CAIYZC010000276.1 GCA_903930565.1 uncultured Pedosphaera sp. | reverse complement strand
GCGGTGGGGCAAGTGATCGAGCGCGATTACAACGGCGAAAAGGCCTGGTTCAAAGTGCGCCTCCCGCCCCACTTGCACGAGGAATTCGCCCCCTACGTGGTTCAGGAGCTCCAAGTGCCCGCTGGTGCAACGGCGGGCTGAGCGGGCCAGATGGGACGAAGCTGTCGCGGAGTTGAACATGCTCTCGCAGAGACCCTGAGGCGAGGAACAGCAGTTGAAGGAATTCGATTGGCCGATTTTTGGCAGCTATCTCCAAGGTTGCATAGCCTCTTCCTCTTTCGTCCATCAAGCTATTCAGGACGGGGCGTGTCCACCATTCATTCTTGGAGGTATGCCAGCCAACAGTCGCGTCATGGCTTCATCGCCGGCAAGGCGAAGCCTTCGCTCTGCACCAATAGCGCCTGAATGGCTTTAAGCGTTTTGTGGTCACTGAATATTTGAGACAGGGCTTCCCGAAACTCCTTTTCATCATGGGCCGGCAGGAAGTCAAAGACTTCGGTGTAAATCTGGTGAATGCTAACCGGGTACATCTCACTGAGTTTGTATCCAATTTGGAACAGTGGGAGGCGGTAATTGCTCAATGCTGGAGCGACGATGGAGAAGGTAAATGCCAAATTGTCGGTTGTGTCCTTGTCAGCGGGACGCACTTCACCGACAAGGATGTTTTTAGTGCGTTGCCCAAGAAAAACAGCTTGTTCTTTCAGTATGGTCACCGGCGGCTTTTGTTTGGGAACGCCGGTTAGTTCTGGCCAAAGGTTGCCACCCAAGTTGTCGGTTGATGCTGTAACAGGAGTTGCTTCGGGAGTCATAAATCCAAGGTAAAAAGAATTGGTAAATGGTCAGAGACGGAGGGGCGCCCATTTTTTCCCACCAATCGACCGCCCGAATAATCGGTGAGGATTCGTAATCCAGCCTGCTGGAAGTTGGGAAGGAGGTCCGGCCGTACTAGCACTTGATCGAACATGTGCCAATAGATCGAGGGTTGCTTGTTCGGGGGGTAATAAAGCGTTCCGCCAGGTCCCGCTCTGCCATCCCCGAACAGCCCCCACATGGGATTGAAGAAAAAGGGGTGCTGAGCGCCCGCATGCTCCCGTTGGCGGCCCTCCGCAATATTGCGAGTCATCACTGCGTTAAAACAGTTTGCCGCTGTAAGCCCGCTATCGAACGGGTGCATATTCAAATCACCAACGACCACGGTTTTTGAATGCCCGTCTTTGGCTTCTAGTTCGCGCAGTTCCTCATTTAATTGTCGCGCCGCCATCGCTTGATCGAGATCCTCCGAATACATTTTTGATTGAAGATGGACTCCGCAGAGCAGAAACTCAGTTCTGCCCGGGAGACGGACGGAACGAACCGTGGCCCTTGGCAAATCGAGCCGCGCGGGCAAAAACTCCGGAGCAAATGCGCAATAGATATCGATTTTCGCTTCTTCCTGGACTGGCGAAGGAGCGAAATAAAAAGGGCACCCCAAGTCTGGATTCAGCAGCGGCAAAAGCTCGTCGGGGCGCAACTTGTTTTCCGCGAGCACCAAAATGTCCACTTGGTTTTCAATTGCCAAGGTAGCTACCACCTCGGCCAGGTTGCCTTTTCTCAAATTCCAAAAGAGTATGGTCAACATGCGAAAGTCGAACGAAGGGCCAAGGCCTAGCCAAAAATAAATGGACGAACTGTCGGACGCATGAAAGCCCCGTAAGCCGAGCCAACACCGGGGTCGCCACCCCAGTGGATGCGGAACCGTTCATTTGTTGATCGCTTCACTGCTCCAACCTGCCCCGTTGACGCCGATATGTCAAACCTGAACCGCCAGTGGCTCACCTGCGCCAAAGTGAGGTTGGTTGTCCACCTCGCGGCGTCCGTTCATTCTCCCTCGGCGTTGCTTTGCCTACGCGAGGTAATTTGCTTTTTCGGCGGGGGAGGCTGGAGGAGGATCGGACGGAACAAACTCCATTTTGGATGAAGTTCGGCTTCGCCGACTGGCCCGTTCCCGGTCCCTCAGTGTCCCCAGCACCTCCCAAAATCTTGTCAATCATGTAATCATGTCAAGAATGTCCCCTCCGTGTTTCGATTCATGATGTTTCGGTTTTGTGGGCGCCCGGATTCGGGGGATTCCGTTTGCCCCCCGCCGGGCGGCTCGCGTATGGTCCCCGCACTGTATGCTCGAATCATCCATTGCTGAAAGAACGCCGGCGGGGCGCGCGGATGGCCGCCGACCCGGGGAATTGCGTCCGCTCCGGTTCCAAAACCACTTTGCCCCCCATGCCACCGGCTCCACGCTGGTCGAGTGGGGTAACACGCGGGTCATTTGCGGCGTGACGGTTGAAGAAACCGTCCCTCGCTGGATGAAG
>CAIYZC010000275.1 GCA_903930565.1 uncultured Pedosphaera sp. | reverse complement strand
GTGGCCACGGCGCTGGTCACCGAACCCACCGCGTTCGTCACCACCACGGCGTAGGCCCCGGCTTCCACGGGCAGGACATTCGTCAAGCTCAAGGTCGCGGCGTTTGCCCCGGCCAACGGCGCGCTGTTGAACCACCACTGATATCCGAACGGCCCCGTGCCCGCGGCCGCAACACTGAAAGCCGCCGTCCCACCCGCCACCACCGAGAGGCTCTGGGGGGAGGTAATCACCCAAGGGGCCAAGGGGACGAGGCATTTTCCCAAGGCGCCGGCAGTGTAAATGGCCAACACATCCGCCGGAGCCAAAGCCCGGCCGTAAAGCGAAAGTTCATCAATTTGACCGGAGAAATAATCCCCGACCACCCCGGTGCCGTAAACGCCCGCCCCAATCGAAACCGGGTTGCCCGCGTTTAAAACGGTAATGGGAGCATCCGTGCGTTGGGCCACCGCCGCTCCGTTCACATAAATGCTCCGCGTGCCGGTGCTTTGGTTGTAGACCGCCGCCACATGCGACCAAGTGTTGTAAGGCACCACATTGTTGGGCGTGTTAAAAACTTGGAACGGGCCGTTCCCTTGATTGGCGGCATCGGAAATATCAAACTGCAACTGGTTCGCTCCAACCAACGCCAAAATGTAGGCGCGTTCCCCCCCCAGATCCGCCGTGTCGCCCCACTTGCCCAAAATCACCTGGTTGCCTCCGGTCGGCCGGGGGTTGACCCATGCCTCGATGGAAAAGCTGCCAGCCGGATTCAAACTGGCACTGTTGGATATGAAAACATATTGATTTTGGCCGTTGAAAGAAAAAGCCCCACCCACCTCCCCGGCAGCGAAAGTGGCACCGTTTTTCAGCACTCCGGTATTGTTGCCGTTTTGATCCGCCGCGTTGCCTTCCGCCGCCCACCAACTGATCATCCCGGTCGTGACGCTCGCGCAACTCCCGACGTTCACCGCCAAAACCGCATTGGAACTGGTCGTTTGTCCAATCGGGTTGGAAGCCACGATGTTGTACACTCCCGCGTTGGTGGCTTGTACGCCGGGAATCGTCAACGTGGCGTTGGTCGCCCCCGCAATCGTGGCCCCATTGAACCACCATTGGTAGGTCACCGGGCCGCTGCCGCTCACGGAAGCCGAAAAAGCGGCCGTCTGCCCCGCAGTCAGGGCGAGGCTTTGCGGTTGCACGGTGAAGACCGGGGCGGCGGGTGCCAGGCATTTGCCCGCCGAGCCCGCCGCGTAGAGCGCCCCGACTTGCGCGCCCGTCAAGGCTTGGTTGTAAAAGGAAACCTCGTCAATCCGCCCCGAAAAATAATCCCCCACGTCGCCGGTGCCGTACACGGCCGCGCCAATGCTAATGGGATTGGGGGCGTTCATGATGGTGATGGGCGCATCGGTCCTTTGCGCCAGCAGCGCCCCGTTCAAGAACAATTGGCGGGTACCCGTGCTTTGATTGTAGGTGGCGGCGACATGCGACCAAGCGTTGAAAGGCACCGCGTTGTTGGTGGATTGGAGGACTTGAAAACCACCGTTCCATTGGTTGGCGGCATCGGAGATGTCGAATTGCAAGGCGGCGCCGGGCACGACCACCAAAATATATGAGCGCTCATTGCTCAGGTCCGCGGTGTCGCCCCATTTGCCAACGATGACCTGGGCACCGGACACCGGCAGCGGGTAGATCCAGGCTTCAATCGAAAAGCTGCCCACCGGATTCAGGCCGGTACTGGCGGGGATCTGCACATATTGATTGGCGCCATTGAAACTGAAGGCTTGTCCAACCTTGCCCGTGGCATAGCCCACACCGCCCAACGCGAGGCCATTGTTGCC
>CAIYZC010000274.1 GCA_903930565.1 uncultured Pedosphaera sp. | reverse complement strand
CTCGACGGCGATCCCGCTCCCGCCTTATTGCGGATTGGGGTTGGGCTTGGGGGTGAAGTCGCCGGCGGTGACGACGATGAGTTTTTCGGGGGCGAAGTACTTGCGGGCGGCGGCTTCGACTTCGTCCTTGGTGAGGGCGGCAAAGCGGCGTTGTTGGGCGGCGTAATCCGCCATGGTGTGACCCGTGCGGAGTTGTTCGCCCAAGAGGCCGGCGATGGCGGGGTCGGTGGTGAGGCGCACCTTTTGGGCCTGGAGCCAACCCGAGCGGGCGGCTTCAAGTTCCTCGGGCGTGATGCCGTCATGCACCAGGCGTTCGAGCTCTTCTTTCACGTCGGTGACCACGTGGGTGATGTTCGTGGGGTTGCAGATCGCCGAAATCGTCAGGGTGGCGTGGGGTTCGTAGGCCGAAACGGCCAGGGCGGAACTGACCGAATACGAGAGCCCGTCCTGCTGGCGGATGCGGTTGCCGAGGCGAGAGGAGAGGGAGCCGCCGCCGAGAATGTAATTGGCAAGCACGGCCGCCGGGTAATCGGGGGCGTCGTCACGGAGCGGGAAGGCCAGGGCGGCGGTGTAGGTGGCGTTGGCCTTGTCCGGGGTGTTGATCGGATGCGGCGTGGCGGGCGGCGCCGGGAGCGCGGGCAAGGGCTGCGTGATGCGCGCGTAGGGCTTGCCGGCGTGCCAACCGGCCAGCATGGTCCGCAAGGCGGGAATGGTGTTGGTGGGTTCGAAGTCGCCGATCAAGGTCAGCTCGCCGTGGTCCGAGCCGAGGTATTCGCGGTAGAGGCGGGTGACTTGTTCGTATTGGACGGATTCCAAGCGGGCGACGGATTCATCCAAGGTCGGCACATAGCGGATGTTGTCGCGTTCGTACGGGGCCAGCGCGTGGCCGAGCCAGCGGCCGGCCAGCGTGGCGGGTTCGGAGCGGGTCTGTTCCAGGCCGGCGATGCGGCCGCGTTTCATGACGGCAAACTCCGCGGCGGGCAGGGCCGGCTCGCGCAGCACTTGGCGGAGCAGCTCCAAGACCGCGGGGAGGGTTTCGCGTTTGGCCTGCACGGAGAAGCTGACGGAGCCGAGGGCGCCGCCCCCGCCACCGCCGCGGCCGCCCCGGCCACCACCCCGGCGGCCACCGCCGCCGGCCCCGGAGCCGAGCGTGGCTTCCAGCCGGTCGAGTTCGTCGCGGAGTTGTTGGTAGGAAAGTTGCTTGGTGCCCCGGAGCATCAGGTCGGGCAGGAAACCGGCGGCGCCTTCGAGGTCTTTCAAGTTCTCCTCATTGCCGTAGTGAAGCGTGAGGCTGAGTTGCACTTCGCCGCCCCGATTGTGCTTGGGCAGCAGCACGGCTTTGACACCCTCGGGCAATTCCAGGTGTTGGGCGCGGGCGGCCAGGTTCTCGGGCGTGGGCTCGAACGCCTCGCCGGACGCAACGGCCGCGCGGCCGTGGTAATTGGCGACCAGGGCGGGGACATCCGGCGCGGGCGGGACCGGGACGCGCTCCGGTTGCGCCGTGGGGATGAACTCACCAACCGTGCGATTGTTGCGCCTTAAGTATTTGGCGGCGACGGTTTGAACCTGGGCGGGAGTCACCTTCTCCATTTCGTCGCGGTGCAGGAAAAACAGGCGCCAATCGCCTTGGGCGGCCCATTCACTCAAGCTCACGCCCATTTGGGCGGTGTCGGCGAGCGCGCGTTCGCGGGCGCGCAGGAACTGGCGGCGGGCGCGGTCCACCGCTTCCTCGGTGACGCCGTTGGTGGCGACGCCTTCGACGGCGCCCAGGAGCACATCGCGAACTTTGTCCAAAGTGGCGGCGTCACGCACCGAGGCTTCCGCAAAGAACAAACCGGGATCGTGGCCGACGCTGAAATTCGCGGAGGCGCTGGTGGCGAGCTTGGCCTCGACCAGGGCGTGGTACAGCAGGCCGGAGGGCTGGCTGGACAACACCGAGGCGAGGATTTGCAGCGGGGCGGCGTCCGTGTGGGGCCCGGCGGGGGCGTGGTAGGCCACGCCGACCACCCCGCCGTCACCCACCCGGCGGAGGGTGACCTGGCGTTCGCCGTCCTGCTCGGGCTCCTCGGTGTAGGTGGCGTCGAGCACGCGCGCGGGCCGGGGAATGACCCCGAAATACTTTTGCACCAGCGCGAGCGCCTTGGCCTCGTCGAACTTGCCCGCCACGATCAGGACCACGTTGTCCGGCTGATAGAATTTGCGGTAGAAAGCCTGGAGGTTGACGATGGGCACGCGCTCAATGTCGCTGCGGTTGCCGATGGTGGACTTGCCGTAATTGTGCCAATCGTAGGCGACCGAGCTGAGGCGCTTCATCAGCACGCCCATGGCGGAGTTCTCGCCGCGCTCGAACTCGTTCCGCACCACGGTCATTTCCGAATCCAAGTCGGACTTTTGGATGAAGCTGTTGACGAGGCGGTCGGCTTCGAGGTCGAGGGCGAACTCGAGGTTCGCGTCATCCGCCGGTTCGGTTTCGTAATAGTTGGTGCGATCCTCCGAGGTGCTGCCGTTGAACTGGGCGCCGTGTTCCTGCAATTCCTTGGGGACGTGCGGGTGGCGCGGCGTCCCCTTGAACACGAGATGTTCCAACAAGTGGGCCATGCCGGTCTCGCCGTAACCCTCGTGGCGGGAACCGACCAGCACCGTCATATTGACGGTGACCTTGGCCTGCGCGGGATCGGGATAGAGCAACAGCCGCAGGCCGTTGGCGAACCCGTATTCCGTGATCCCCTCCACGGTGGCGCCGCGCACCGGCGGCGGCGGTTCGGCGGACGCGACAGGGATGGTGGCGGCAGCCAAAACCAGGGCGGCCGAAGCCAGCCCGGGGAGCAGGAACACGGGGAATTGACGCATAAGGGTTATTCTTTCTCGAGGAGGAACACTTTGGCGGATTTGCGGCGGAGGGTGGCTTCCAAGTCCACCAAGGCGGGATAATCGTTGGGGCTCACGATGGCCGGGGTGGCGGTGAGTTCGTGGGTGAGGACGCGCCGTCCGGGGGCGGGAGCGGTGTCCGAGATCCGGGCGAACCCGCCGCCATCCGGGGCGTGGAGGTCCGCGGCGGGCGGGGCGATGACCACCTTCTTGAACGCGGGCGGCAGGTCGATCGTGGTGCGCACCGTTTCCTCACTTTGACCGCCGAGGAAGCAGGGCAAAGTGCGCCGGTCGGCGCCGGTGGGAAACAGGGAGGGCGTGAACGGCAAATTAAAGTAATAGTACCGTCCGTCCGCCACGGCGTAGCTGTCGATTTCCACCGTGAAAGACTCCGTGCCGGGATAGGTGTCGAACTTGGTCGTCAGCTCCCCGACCGGGCGGGCGCCCTGGGCGACTTCGGAAACTTGTTCCTGATGGTAGCGGCGGCGCTCCTCCGGCGGCAGTTCGGAGAAGTAACGGTTCCGGCCCCCAAACTCGGTGCCGTAGAAGCGGTGGGTGATGCCGATGCGGGTGTTGCCGTTGTCCGCCAGGGTGACGCTGTAGTCGGTTTCCGACCGGGACCCCGCCCCGGCGGCCGGGCGGATGATTTCATAGGCCCCGCTGGCCAGGTCCACCCCGAGCCGGTGCTCATGCACCGTGGCGCCGAGGCGGGCGTATTGATCGGTGTCGTTGAGATAAACCGGGGCGCCGTCCACCAGCACCCGGACCAGCGGCGTGGTGAAGGTCTGCGGCAGCGGGAAGGTCAGCGCGATATTGGTGATGCCCGGAACCGCGGGCAGGCCGGAGGCCAGGACGAATTCGGGGGCGAAGCCGGCGGCGGTGAGCAGCGAATGCAGCAGGATGGCCTGGTCCGCGGTGTGGCCGTAGCCGTCCGCCAGGGTGGTGTCGGCGGCGGAAAGTTCCGTGAGGGGCAGGTCGGTGAAGACCGGGCCGGCGCGGCGGATGGATTTGGCGACGAAATCGCGGATGGCGATGACGGCGGCCCGGCGGTCCGTGCCGGCGGGAGCGAGGCGCGCGGCGAGAGCGGCGGCCTGCGGATTGCCGTGCGAGCGGGCCAGCAGCGCCGTCCGCAATTCCGCGAGGTAGGCGGGCCAGTTGCCGACATAATATTCCACCCCGGATTGGAAGGCCCATTCGGGCGGGCGCTGCGATTCGGCGGGCAGGGCCGGCACCGCGGTGGCGTCCCAATCCAAAACCCGTTCCGCGCCGTTCGTGACCGCGGTGGCATGGACCCATTGGGTCGGCCCCGTGACCAGGGTGGCCAAGGGGAGCGTGACGGGGGCGGTGACGTGAAAATGCTTTTTGGCGAGGTCGTCAAACAATTGGAACGCCTCGTAACCGGCTTGGAACGGCTTGCCGTGGGTGGTCACTTCCAATTCCACTTCGATGGTCGAACCGAGATCCACGCCGGGGAGATTGGCCACCAGGGTTTTGCCGCCCGTGTAGCGCTTCGCGGAAGCGTTCCAGCCGGCGTCCATCTGGTTGATTTCGCCGGCGGCGATCTCCTGGCGGTGACCGTCCTGGCCGATGACCACGGCGCGGACGAGCCGGGCGGTCTGGCAGGCGGGATTGTAGTCCAACTTGATTTCGGACTCGG
>CAIYZC010000273.1 GCA_903930565.1 uncultured Pedosphaera sp. | reverse complement strand
GGCTGATTAAGCCCGACTATTGATTATTGCATTAAAACTCTCGAAAACCATCAACTAACTTGATGGATTTCAAGGGGCTCCAACTTATCGCACATTTCAATTTTCAAAGAGCACCGGGTGAATTCTCACCCGAAAAAACTTTCCCCCATCAGGGGACAAAAATTCCCAGTGCCGACTCTCACCAGCCATCGGCATCTGAGACGCGTCGTCAGCAAGACCCGCCACAATCCGCTTCCGGTTTCTTCATCCGCCGTTTACGTTTCGCAGCGCCGCTCGCAACAACACCTAAACATTAGCACACCCCAACCTCCGCGCAATACCTTTTTAAAGAATTCTTTAAGTATTTTGGCCCCCAACAGAAACCCTGCAAATAGGGGCTTTCCCCACCGTCCCCCACCCCGCCCGAAGCCGCCAAGGACATAACGCCAGGTGTAGATTTTGCTCCGCGGCGTCGCGGCGCGCCAACCAGACGGCAGGCGATATGGTGGTTTTCCGCTGGGCCGCCTCCGCCGCCCGCCAAATGCCTTGGCGCCCGGGGCGTTTCCTGCTTATTTTGCCCGCGCAAGCCAACCGCCCATGCACCAATTCATCCGCCGCCATCTGATCCTTCAAATTCTCCTGGCCATGACGCTCGGGGCGATCCTGGGCGCCTGGCGGCCCGGCCTTGGCGTCGCCTGCAAGTTGTTACCCGACATTTTTATTCGGCTGATCCGGATGATGATCGCGCCGGTGATCTTCACCTCCGTGGTGGTCGGGATTGGCCGCATGGGCGATTTGAAGCGCGTGGGGCGGATCGGTCTGCGGGCCGTCGTTTATTTTGAGGTCATGACCACCCTGGCCATGATTATCGGGTTGATCATGGTCCATTTGCTGCACCCCGGCAACGGGGTCAACGCCAGGGTGGCGGAACTGAACACCAAGGACATCAGCAACTACGTCGGCAAAGCCAACGAGCAGAGTTTTCCCGCCTTTCTCCTCAACCTCATCCCCCGCACCCTGGTGGGGGCATTCGCGGAAGGGGAAATCATCCAAGTGCTCCTCGTTTCCGTGTTGTTCGGCGTGGCCCTGGCCTCCCTCGGGGAACGCAACCGCCCCCTGATTTCCGGCTTGGACCTGGTCTATCAGGCGCTGATGCGCATGATCGCCGGAATCATCCGCCTGGCCCCCTTGGCGGCGTTTGGCGCCATGGCCTTCACTTTTGCCAAGTTTGGGATGCGCTCACTCTGGTCGCTGGGGGAACTCGTAACCTGCATGTTCCTGGCTTGCGCACTGTTTGTCGCTTTGGGCTTGGGCCCGGTGCTCAGGTGGAACGGTTTCAGCCTGTTCCATTTCCTGCGGGCCATCCGCGAGGAAATAATGATTGCCTTGGGCACCGCCTCCTCCGAGCCCGCTTTCCCCCGCTTGATGGCCAAATTGGAAAGCCTCGGTTGTTCGCGGCCGGTCGTGGGCCTGGTGCTGCCGGCGGGCTATTCCTTCAATTTGGATGGTTCTTCCCTCTATCTGACCCTCGGCGCGCTTTACATCGCTCAAGCGACCAACACCCCTTTGAGCTTCGGCCAGGAATTGGGGATGCTGGCGATCTGCTTGATCACCTCGAAAGGCGCAGCCGCGGTGGTTGGAGGCGGTTTCATCACCCTCGCGGCCACGTTGGCCATGTTTCCCACGATTCCGGTCGAGGGGATGGTTTTGATCCTGGGAATTGATCAATTCCTGGCTTCCGCCCGCGCCACGACGAATTTGATCGGCAACGCGGCAGCCACGCTGCTGGTGGCCCATTGGGAGGGGGAATTGGACCTCGTCGCCGCCCGCCCGGTGCGCACCCGCGGATCGTCGGTCGGAACCGGCATTTCCTAACGCGCCGGCGCGGCTTCGAATCCGACATCCGGTGCCTCCCCCACCCGCAGTCGGCCTTCCAGCTTGAAGCCCGCCAAAAACCCCACGCCCGCCGGGGTTGAAGGCACCAACGCCCCGCTGAAGCGGACGACTTGTCCACGGGTGCGATTGCCACCCTCCACCCGTAAATAAAGCGGCCTGCCCGGGCGCGCCGCCGACGGGCCAGTCCCGGGCGGGCGGGCCGCCCCGCCGACCACTCCCTGGCCGGGCAGGTAAGCGTCGGATCGGCCAATGGAGCCGGAGTATACCGACCCATCGGCGTCAATTAACCGCACTTCACCACCTTGCATTTCAATTCGAAAAGCCTTTAACACGCCTTCCACGGGACTGCCCTGCACCAAGGGGGTGCCTGCAAATGCCTGCACGGCCAAGTCCTTAGGCAACCCCGGAGCGAGAAAGCCTTCCGAAACCAGGGGCACCGCCGGAGCCGCCCCGCGTTTGGGCATTGCCCGGTCCGCCATCCCGGCGGCGGGGCTGGCAGCGGCGAGCGCGGCCACCGGAGCAGGCGCCATGGGAGGCGCCGAAGCGGCCACTCCCTGGCCGCCCAAGCCAACTGCGGGAGCGGGAGTGGGAGCGGCCGCCGCCCGACCGGCCAAGGTCATGCCCGGCGGCGGCAACGATACCGTCGTCGGCGGCGGGGGGGCCGATTGCCCAGCCCGCGCGCCGGCGGCGGCCGAAGTCGGCCCGGAGGCAAGCGCGGCCTCGGTCATCATACGCTCATCCGTCCACCACGCCCAATGCGGCAAAACCACCAGGGCGAAGGCTCCGACCGCGGCGACCAACCCGAACGGCAGCCCCCACCGCACCCACCAAGGCAGGGGGGCGGGAGGGTGGACGGGCGAAGGGGACGCGGGGACGCCGGCCATCCCCGCCACCGCCCGTTGCAGTTGAGCCCGGTTGGCCGGGGACAAGGCCGGCGGCTCCCCGGCTTCCGCACGCCGCTGGCGCGCGTACGCCGCCAACGTCTGTTCCATGTCGCGTTCCGGTTCCATAAAATCCCACCGTCACCTATTGGACGGATTCGCGGCGCGTTTTGCCCCCGAAAAAAAAGCGGTGACAATCGGGGCGAGCTCCTTGAGGCAGTAGCTCAGGCGCGAACTCACCGTTTTCGGGTTCAGCGCCAGGGCGGCCCCCACCTCCTCGTAGCTCAACTCCCCAAAATAACGCAGTTGGATCACTTCGCGGCACGGCTCCCCCAACTCGTCCAAGGCGGCCACCAACAATTCCTGCCGTTCCCGCGAAAGCAACAGCGCGTCCGGCCCGGGAGCGCCCGCGGGGGGATCGATGAGCGCTCCCCCCTCCGGCCCTTCCTGATGCAGGGACAGGGGTTCGCGCCCCGCGCCCCGCTTGGCCGCCTGTCGGCGTTGTCGAAAATCACGCGCGTGGTTGGCGGCGATGCGGAACAACCAAGTTTGGAGCCGGCTTTGCCCTTGGAAGGTGCCCAACTTTTGGATCACCGTGAGAAAAACCTCCTGACAAATTTCCGCCGTATCCTCGTGCGAGAAATCCGGAGCCAATTGCAACACGAACCGTCCCACCGCCGCGTAGTGCGCGTCGAACAAGGCGTCCCACGCCGCGGGTTCCCCCCGGCGGCATTGCGCGATCAACTCGGTTTCGTCCCCGCGACTCATGCCGCCAATCTAAGCAACCCACCGGTCGGGCACGAGAATTTAATTCCACCACCGCGCACCCGCCATGGACAAAAAACGGGGCGCCCCCTCACGGAGACGCCCCGGCAAAAATCCGCGTTGAACCTGGATTACAGGCCCTTGCCAATGATGTACTTCAGCAGATCCGCCACGCGGTTGCTGTAGCCCCATTCGTTGTCGTACCAGCTCACGAGTTTGAAGAAGCGCTTGTTCAGCTCGATGCCGGAACCGGCGTCATAGATGGAGGAGGCGGTGCAGTGGATGAAGTCGCTGCTGACCACTTCGTCGCTGGTGACGTCGAGCACGCCCTTGAGGTAGGTCTCGCTGGCCTTCTTCATGGCGGCGCTGATCTCGGCGTAGCTGGTGTCGCGGGTCGTCTTGAAGGTCAAGTCCACGACGGAGACAGTGGGCACGGGCACGCGGAAGGCCATGCCAGTGAGCTTGCCCTTGACTTCGGGGCAAACCAAGGCGACGGCGCGGGCGGCGCCGGTGGTGCTGGGGATGACGTTCTGCGCCGCGGTGCGGCCGCCCTTCCAGTCTTTCTTGCTGGGGCCGTCCACGGTTTTCTGCGTGGCGGTGTAGGCGTGAACGGTGGTCATCAAACCTTCCTCGATGCCAAAGCCTTCCTTGAGGAGGACGTGGACGAGGGGCGCCAGGCAGTTCGTGGTGCAGGACGCGTTGGAAATGATGTGGTGATTCGCGGCGTCGTATTTTTCATGGTTCACGCCCATGACGACGGTGATATCCTCGCCTTTCGCGGGGGCGGAGATGATGACCTTCTTGGCGCCGGCCGCCAGATGGCCCTTGGCCTTGTCGGCCTCGGTGAAAAGGCCGGTGGATTCGATGACGATGTCCACCCCGAGCGCCTTCCAAGGCAGTCCGGAGGGATCCTTTGCGCTGACCACAAACACGTCGTTCCCATTCACGACCAGCACATCGTCCTCGAGTTTGTCGGGGCTGGATTTGCGGGAGGAAACCTGGCCGGAGAAGCGGCCTTGGGTGGAATCGTATTTGAGCAGGTAGGCCAGGTTGTCGGCCGGGACGATATCGCCCACCGCGACGACCTGAACTTCTTTGCCGAGCAGACCTTGTTCGGCGATGGCCCGGAACACCAGGCGCCCAATTCGACCGAACCCATTGATTGCAACTTTAATTGCCATAATTTTCGATAATAATGAACTGCGACAAGCCGGGGAGGTTGCCCGACGGCACCCGCCCCGTCAATCGGATTTTTCCCTCCGCGGCATCATAAAGCACACTCGCCGGCACGCAAGTCCGGTTTGCGCGGCGGCAGGAATTGACCGTTACAAGGACCAACCCGGCTGCAGCTCCGCATCCAAATCCGTCGCGGGCACACCGCGCGCCAACCGCCGAGCGGCCAGCACCCCCACCATGGCGGCATTATCGGTGCACAAGGCGGGCGCGGCCAGCCGCAACGTGATGCCCTCCCCCGCGCAGGCCCGCGTCAAAGCCTCTCGGAGCGCCCGGTTGCAGGTCACGCCGCCGGCCGCCGTCACACACCCCACCCCTTCCCGCCGCGCTGCGCGCAGGGTCTTGGTCACCAACACCTCCACAATCGCCGCCTGCACACTCGCGCAAAGATCGGCCAGCGCCCCGGCTGACTCCAGCACCGCGGGATGATCCCGCAAGTAATAGCGCACCGCCGTCTTCAAGCCGCTGAAGCTGAAATCATCGTGGGACTCCCGCAACAACGGCCGCGGAAAGCGGATTGCCTCCGGATTGCCCGAGCGCGCCAACCGGTCGATCTCCGGCCCGCCGGGGTACGCGAGCCCCATCAATTTCGCCGCCTTGTCAAAACACTCGCCCGCCGCGTCATCAATGGTGGCGCCCAGCACACGATGCTCCGCCTCCGTCGCCACGGCCACCAGCATGGTGTGCCCCCCGCTGACGATCAGCGAGACATGCGGCTGCCAAGTGTCGAATTCCGCCCGCAGCGGCTGTCCGGCAATCCACGGCGAAAACAGATGGGCCTCATGATGGTGAATTCCAAAAAAAGGTTTCCGCAAGGCAAAGGCCAAGCCTTGCGCGGCTTTCAGTCCGACCAACAAGGCGTTGGGCAATCCCGGCCCTTGGGTGGCCGCGATGGCGTCCAATTCCCCGGGGCGCACGCCCGCCCCGGCCAACGCTCCGCGCACCAAGGGCGCCAAGTTCCGCAAATGTTCGCGGGCGGCCAACTCCGGCACCACCCCCCCGTATTTCGCGTGCAAGGCAACCTGAGAGGCCACCAAATTCGCCCGCACCACGCCTGCGCGCACCACCGCCACGCTGGTCTCGTCGCAGGAAGTCTCAATCGCCAGTACCGTCATGGCCGCCGGGCGCATCGCGCCACGCTCAATAAAGTTGCCATTTTTGTGGAAGAAACGAGCGGCAGGCGCCGCGCGCCACCGCCGATTGGGGCCGGCCCTTAATGGGCGGCGGCGGCTTGCTTGTCTTCGCGGGCCGCAAACTTTTGGGGCGGGGAGGTGCGATGGGTGTAAATCAAAATTCCATGGAGCAAGTCCCGCGCGCGGTCCATTTGCGGATCGTTCAGGCGTTCGAGAATCCGCAGATCCTTCTCTTCCAAGCTGTCCAAATTCGGCCGCCGTTGACGCAGGTTCACCGCCTCGTATTCCTCGTCGGACATGGGAACAATGCAATCCGGGGTGATGCCCTCGCCATGGATCACTTTGTGGCTGGGAGTGTAGTATTTGGCCGTGGTGAGCTTGAGCGCGGAACCATCCTGCCAAGGCAAAATGCTCTGGACCGACCCCTTGCCGAAGGTCTTTTCGCCCATGATCTGCGCGCGCTTCAAGTCCTGCAGACAACCGGACACGATCTCGGAAGCGCTCGCGCTGAAGGAGTTCACCAGGATCACGATCGGCATCCCGTTCAATTCATCCCCGCGGCCGCGGGCGTAGCGCACCGAATTCTGCGCCGGATTCCGGCCCTCCGTGGACACGACCAACGTGCCCGGGGGCAGAAACTTCTGGCAGACCTCCACCGCCTGGTCCAACAGCCCGCCCGGATTCCACCGCAAATCCAGGATCAACGCCTGCATCCCCTGCGCCTTCAACTTCACCAAGGCCTTCTCCAAATCTTCGCTTGTCTTCTCCCCGAACTGGACCAACCGCAGGTAGCCGATTTTGTCCGCGCCCACCGGAAACTCGCGCCGGTTGTTGATGTCCTTGACCATGTCCACCTTGATGGTGGCGCGCGTGAGCTTCAAATCCTTGATTTCACCCGTGGCCGGCCGTTGGATGGTCAACGTCACCTCGGTGCCCGGCTCGCCGCGCAGTCGCTGCACCGCTTCCTTGAGATCTTTGCCCGCGCTGCGGCCGTCGATCTTGATGATGCGATCCCCGGCCAGAATGCCCGCCTTGGCGCCCGGCGAATCCTCCATCGGCGCCAGCACGGTGACAAAATCACCCTTCGGTTCGATCATGATCCCGAGCCCGCCAAAGGCGCCCTGCGTGTCCTTCTGCAATTCGTCGTAGTTGGCCGGCTCCATGAACTCGCTGTGCGGATCCAGCGTGTTGATCATACCCTTGAGGGCGCCGTAAACGAGCTCCTGATACGTCAGGTTCTTGCCGTCCACGTAGTCCTTGCGCACCTTCTCCAACACCCAGGAGAACAACTCCAAGCTCGGGTAGGCGGCGTCTTTTTCCGCGGCGTGCGCCGAGCCGAAATAGATCCAGCCGCCCATCCCCAGCACCGTCGCGAGCACAGCCGCGGTCAACCCGAACAAGAGACGCTTTCTTAGGGTATGCATAATTGCGATTCTCTCGGAACGTTACCACACCGTCCCCCTTTGGCAAGGCGCATCCCGGGAGCCGATCGCTCGAATCGCCAACGGCCGGGACGCCTAAGCATCCCGGCCGTTCCACCCACAAAGCCCTCAAGGTTCGGGCGCGGGCGGCGGGCCGCCCGCCCCCGGCCCGGCGCCATCACCGGGCGGCCGACCGCCGCCGTGACCGGGGCCGCCGCCTTCCGGCGGACCACCCCGTCCCGGTCGGCCTTCCTGAGGCGGGCCGTCCGGTCCAGGATCCCCGCCCGGGCCACGCCCCCCGGGCGGACCAAAGTCGCCACCGCCTCCCGGCGGACCACCGCGCCCCGGCCCGCGCCGCCCGCCCGGGGGCGGTGCGCGCCGTTGGAAACTCGGGTCCGCCACCCCGTGAAACATGCGGGGAATGAAGGGGAATTGGAGGGTGATGAAATAGGCGTAGCTCCCCTCGGGATACTCCGGCGTGACCACCATCTTGCCATTGCATTCATCCAAATCCCCGGCCCCCGCCGCGTACTCGAAGTCCCCGACAAATTCGCCGTTAAAATCCCCGCCCGGCCCGCTGGGGCGGGTGCCGGTTTTCAGTCGGTAACTGGATTTCACCGGCTTGACCGCGCCGTTGGTGCTTTTGGGATCGGCATAGGCCCAGGGGGCGTAAATCGGGTAGCCATCGGCGGCCCAGCCCAGGAGCACCATGCGCTCCCGCGCGGCGGGCACCCGCGCGATCATTCCCAGCGGCACGCCATGATAATGGTAGGCGCCGTTTGGCTGCACATGCGCGTTGTTTTGGTCGATGCCCAATTTCATGCTCCCGGACATGGGTTCGTACTGCCAGCCCGAGTTCCGGTCGCCGTTCCACCATTCGTTGGCGCCGGGATCAAACACGACGCCGTTGGCCGCCACGCCGAACAAGCCCAGCGTGAACGGGACGGGTTGCGCCGCGGCCCGGGGATGCAGCGGCACCCGGAAGTTGTAGCTTTGGGCCGCGATGGAGTTGGGGTTGCCCCGGTTGGGGAACTGCCCGGGCTGATGGTCCGGCAAACCATTGGCGCTGATAAGGCGGTATTCCCCCTCGATTTTGACACTCAGGCGGTTGCTCAAAACCACATGCCCCGCCACGCCGGGAGCCGATTGGGATTTGTCCGGAGGCGTTTGCGCCCGCAGGCCCGCCACGGACCAGCAGACCGCCAGCCACAGGCCCGCCCACCGCGCCCGCCCGACCGCCGGCGAATGGCCGGCAATTGTTGTTCTCATATTTGTTAGCTTGGTTGTTCGGGTTCGACCGATGGTCGATCCGGGCCCATTCCACCGCCCGGCAGTTAAGCTATTGTGTGCGCGGCCGACGGGAAAGTTAAGCCTTTGTAAATCCGAACGACCCCACGAACCAAGATGTTTTGACAAACCGCCCCGCGCCCCCCTACCCTGCACCCATGCTCAATTCACTCCTGCCCAACCTGACCCGTTGCGCCGCCCTGCTGGGGCTCGTATGCGCCTTGCCCGCCCCGGCACCGGCGCAGGAAGACGCCCCGTTGCCCACCCTGGCGCTCAAATCCGCCTACCCGAAGATCAACTTCAAACGCCCCCTCTGCTTGGAGGAGGCCCCCGACGAATCCCACCGCTGCTTCCTGACCGAACAAGCCGGCCGGGTCCTGATTCTCCCCGCGGACCGCGAAGGTGCGGAAACCAAGACCTTTTTCGACATCACCGACCGCCGCCCCTACCAGAAAGATGAAGAGGGCCTGCTGGGTTTCGCGTTCCATCCCAAGTTCAAGGAAAACCGCAAATTCTACGTCTTCTACACCCAACAAGATCCCAAACGCAGTGTCATCAGCGAATTCCAAGCCTCAGCCACGGACCCCGGCCAAGCAGACCTCAAGACCGAGCGCATCCTGCTCACCATCGAAAAGCCTTATTGGAATCACAATGGTGGTTGCCTGGCCTTCGGACCCGACGGTTACCTGTACATCAGCGTGGGTGACAGCGGCGACGGCAAGGATCCCCACAACTTCGGCCAGAGTCTGAACTTCCTGTTCGCAAAGATCCTCCGCATCGATGTGGACCATCCCGACGCCAAGCGTCCGTACGGCATTCCGCAGGACAACCCCTTCACCCGGGCGAATCTGCCGCGCAACCTGCCCGACACCTGGTCCGTGCGCCCCGAGACTTGGGCTTTCGGACTGCGCAACGTGTGGCGCATGAGTTTTGACCAAAAGACCGGCGAACTCTGGGCGGCCGACGTCGGACAGGACAATTACGAGGAAGTGGATCTGATCCTCAAAGGGGGCAACTACGGTTGGAGCGTCGCGGAGGCCTTTCATCCCTTCAAGGAAACGTTCGCGCAACCCAACCTGCTGGAACCGGTTCTGGAATACGGCCATTCCCCGCAACTCGTGCAAGAATCCAAATTCCCGAAACATCCCCCGGGCCAGAGCATCACCGGTGGTTTTGTTTACCGTGGCAAGAAGCTCCCCGCCCTCGCCGGCGTGTATGTGTACGCGGACTATGTCAACGGCGGGGTGTTCGGCTTCCGCGCCAGCGGGGGCAAAGTGACCAGCTACGGCACGCTGGTGCGTCCCAACCCGATCCGCCGCATCGCGGGCTTCGGCCAGGATCTCGCCGGCGAAATCTATGTGCTGCCCTTCGACGGGCACATTTACGACCTCGTGGAACCGGCGGCCAAATAAGCGGCGCGCCGCCACTTTTCCAGCAATTGGTCCCATGGGCCCGGAAGGCCCGTGGGACTTTTTGTTTTCAGTTCTCCTCGCCCGCGCCGTCGGGAGCGAGCAACTCGCCGACGGCATGGATCACATATTGCTCGGCCAGGAAGGCGCCGGGGGCGGCAGGGGCGGTCTGGTCGCCGCTGGTGGCGCGGTAGCGTTCAAACCGGGACCGGGCGACGGCGGCCAAATTGGCGGGTTTGTCCAACTCCGCCCGACTGGCGGGGAGCGGATACAATTGCGCGGGTGGGCGCGGGGCGGCTTGAACGGCGGCCACCAACCGAGGCCAGAAGCTTCGCAAATCCGCC
The DNA here is from genome assembly GCA_903930565.1 of uncultured Pedosphaera sp. GTDB lineage: Bacteria > Verrucomicrobiota > Verrucomicrobiia > Limisphaerales > Pedosphaeraceae > CAIXFN01. Next base: position 22,041 of record CAIYZC010000273.1, on the reverse strand, counting down.
ACTTCCCGAACCGACGGACGGCAATGCCGGTCGTGGGGCGCCAACCGCCAGATGTTGCCGATGATGCTGTCCCGTTGCTCGGCAGGGAGGTGCAGTTGCTCGGCGCATTCACCCAACAACTTCCACGCATTCAAGTACTCGGGGTCCAGCCGCACCGCCTCCCGGAAATCGGGCAAGGCTTCGTGCCAGCGCCCCTGTTCCTTGTGCAAATAGCCGAGGAGATAATGCAATTGAGGCTTTTGCGGCGTTTTGGCCACCAAATCGCTGAATACTTTTTCCGCGATCCCCTGGGCTGGAGTCCCTTTGAACACGCCTTCGCAGCCAAAACAGTGGCTCTCCACGCGACCGAAACTGTCGGGCATCAACTCATACGCCCGACGGTAATGCGCCGCCGCCGCCTCCGGGCGTCCCAACTCCATCAGCTCCACCGCCAAGCGGGAATGGATGCAATACGCGTCGGCGAAATGGTTGAGGGATTCCTCGTACATTTTAACTGCGCGGCTAAGCAGCCCGGCCTCGCGAAAGCGATCCGCCGTTTCCGCCAACCGGATCGCCTCCACGGCGCCGCGGTAGTTCTTCGCTTCCGCCGCGTCCCCCTGAGCTTCGCGGATGGCCGCCAATTCGGCATAGGCGCGCAACCGCCGCCCGGGTCCCTGTTCCCCGTCGGAGGGATCGATGGCGATGGCTTTGCGGGCGGCCGCTTCCGCTTCCGCCAGCCGCCCGGCTTCCCGCAGCACCCGCGCCTTCCAAATCAGCGGCCGCGCCTCGAAAGGGTCGCGGGCCGCCCAGGCGTCCAAGCGAGCCAACACGTCGTCGCCCCCCAATTGCAACAGCAGCTCGTACGCGGGATCAAAACTGCCATCGCAGTCGATCAAGACGCCGATCACCCGGCGTGCTTCGTTAGTGTGGCGGGCATGGACCAAGGCCGCCGCCGCCAGCAAACCACCAGTATCCCCGCCGCTGCCGTGTGCCGGATGGAACAAGGGCAGTGGGGCCGGCTCCGCAAAAAAAGCCGCCGCATCCCGCACGCCCCAGTAGGGGGCGGTGTCCAGGAGGGTAAGCACCTCCGCTTCCCGCCCCGCGTGGTGATACAATTGCGCCAACCCCAGCAGGAGCTTGCCGCGGGGGTTGTTGGAGGTAAAGCCATCCACCCCAAAGTTGCAGATTTCGTACCCGTCGGCGGATGGCGCTCCGGCCGTGAGTTGCTCCGCAAGTTGTCCCAACAACAACTCCTCGGCTTCGGCGCCCCGCCCCGTTTCCGCCAAAAACCCAGCCAGATCATAAACCTCCTGCTGCCCCTTCATGCCGAAATTGGCCGGGTCCGCCGGCCTCCGCCCCGGCGCAAACACTTGGCGGGCCGCGCGCACGCCCTCCGCCTCCCAATCCGGATGCTGCAAGAGCCGCCCCAGTCGCGCGAGCTGCAGCGCCTTGGCCAACCGGTCTTCGGCGCCGGACGCCGACCGATCCCACGGCCCCGGGGCCGCCGTCTTGCCATTGGTCGCCGTCAGACTGGATTGGAGGGCCGCCACGCCGGCTTCGACTTCATCCGCCGCGAGCAGCGCCTGGGCGAGCAATCCGGTCAACTCACGCCGGCGCTCGGCGCCCAGGTCCGTCCGCGCCAACGCCTGCCGCAGATCGCCGAGCATTTCCCGGCCGGCCCCCGCCTGCGCCGCCACCCCGAGGTAAGCCTCCCAGAACGAAGCGTTCGGCTGCTGGGGTAGGAACTCGTGAAAAAAGGAATTCAAAGCCCGCGCCTGGCCCGAATGCGTCAATTGTTGCAGCGCCCACCCGGTGGTGTTGTCGGTTTTCGCCGTGAACACTTTCCGCGCCAGCGCCACCGCTTCGGCGGTTCGCCCCTTCAGGACCAAGCCGAAGATATAATAAGTCTGCGCTTGTTTGGCCTGCCAATCCTGCCCCCCCATTCCCAGTCCCGGCGGAATGGCGGCGGCATCGTCATCATCCGTCGGCGCCTTGCCGCCCGGCGGACCAAACTTGGCCACCAAAGCTTCGTACAGGTCCGAGGCGTCCAGGGAGTTGGCCAATTCCCAAGGGGCGGCGGGCAGTTCCTGGACCATTTCCCGGGCCAGTTGGCGGGCCAGGGCTTGGGTTTGCTCCCCCGCGATGAAATTCAAATGCACCGCGCGCGATTTCAAGCCGAGCCGGAGCACCCGCGCCGCCTCGTTCGTGCCCACCAAGGCGACCAGGTTCGGCACCATCACCATCGTGCCGCCGATGTCGTTGCCCGGTCCCTTGAACTGGGCTTCCAAGCTGCGGATCACTTCCTCCGGATCATCTCCGGATTGGCGGAACTCCGTGGCCAGTCCCCGCACCCGCATGGTGAGCATGGAAGTTTCCGGCGCCTCCGCCTTCACCGCGAGTTTTTCCAGCGATTTGATCGTGGCCGCTTGGTCCGCGCGCCGGCCGAGCAGCGTGTCGGTGAGCAACCGCAACGCGGCGTCCGCAACCGCCGCCTCCTTCACGCCCGGCGGGCGTTCCCGCACCAACTTCGCCAACGCCTCCCAACTCCCCGGCCCCGGCAGTGCCTCCATTACCTCCGCAAACCCCGGCTGCTCCGCGGGCGCACCCATGCTCCCGAAACGGGACGCACCGGGCAAATTCCGCCAATGTTCCAAGAGGGCGAGCCACCCTTGGGCGGCGGCCTCCGGCGTCAAGTTCGCCGCTTGGTCCGCAAACGCCTTCCGCTCCGCCCGCCAGGCGGTGAGCGCATTCGTCTCCCCGGCGGGGGGCGCAATGGGCGCGGCCGCCGCCCGTTCTGCAGCCAATTGCAACACCTTCGCCGCCCCCAAATAATTGGGGCCCTCCGCACCTCCTGCCGACGTCACCGCCACCACCCAGCCGCCCAAAATCAACCCCAAGTGCCAACGCGAACCGACCCCGCCCCGCCGATTTGAGTTCATAGATTTTTTTGCCAACCTGCGATTCATCTCCACCGGCCTCCCCGGCCACTTAGCACGCGGCCCAGGCGGCGGACGATTTTGGCAAAGTAAACCGCTCCCTCCAACCTGTCAAAGTGCTCCCCCCAAAAAAACTATCCGCCAAGCCAGGGGAACGCGCCCCCGGGGCCACGCCTCTCCGCTCCCGTTACGGGTGGAACGAAGGGGCGCCGGCCGCGCCGGTGTACACCCGGAGATACCCTGCCACGGCGCGATCCCAGGAAAAGTCTGCCAACATGCCGTTCCGGCGGTACTCCTTCAGCAGGGCAGGCTCGGCGTAGAGCGCCAGGGCTTTGCGGATGGCCTTGGCCAACGCCCACGGCGCGTACTCGGTGAACTTGATCCCGGTGGCGTGCTCGGCGTCCGCCGCGATGTCCACCACGGAATCGTCCAACCCCCCGGTCGCCCGCACGATGGGCACCGCGCCATAGCGCAAACTGTACAACTGGTTCAAGCCGCAAGGCTCGAACTTCGACGGCATGAGGTAAAAATCGGACCCCGCCTCAATGCGGTGCGACAATCCGGGGTCGAAGCCAATCCGAACGGCGACCTGCCGGGGAAACCGGCGGGCCAAGTCGCGGAACGCCTCCTCCCAGACCGGCGACCCCGAGCCCAGCAACACATACTGCAAGCCCGTCCCCAGCATCTCCTCCAAGGCGCCGAGGGTCAGATCCACGCCCTTTTGGTCGGTCAACCGGGTCACGCTGCCGAACAACGGCGTGTCCGCCCCCACCGGCAGATCGAGTTCCTGTTGCAACGCCAGCTTGTTCTTCCCCTTCCCCGCGGGTTGGCGCGCCGAATACGCGCACGGCAAATAGCGGTTGCCGGAAGTTTTCCACTCCTCGTAGTCCACCCCGTTCAAGATCCCCGTCAACGCCCCCGCCCGCGCCCGCAGCAACGCGTCCAAGCCGCAGCCATATTCGGGGGTCGTGATCTCCCGGGCGTAGCGGGGGCTGACGGTCGTGATCGCATCCGCGAACGCGATGCCTGCCTTGAGGCAGTTCATCTGGCCGTAAAACTCGACCCCGTGGAGGTTGAAATAATCGGCCGGCAGGTTGGTCAGCGCGAAGTCCCAGCCAGGGAACAAACCTTGGTAGGCCAGATTGTGGATGGTCATCACCGTCCGGAGGGACCGCCGCCAGCCCGCGTGGAGACGCTGGTGCTGCAGCAGGATCGGCACGAGGCCCGCCTGCCAGTCATGCACATGCACCACCTCCGGCCGCCAGGGCAACTCCACCGCCAGCCGCGCCGCGACGAGCGAGAAAAAGACAAAGCGCTCCGCGTTGTCCGGGTAATCGCCCCCGTGCTCCCCGTACAAAGCGGGACGCTCGAAGTAACCGGGGTGATCCACGAAATACATCGTCAAACCTGGTTCCGGAGACAAAGTTTGGACGACCATCGGCACCCGCCGCCACCCCATCACCACTTCCGCCGCAGGCCCCAAGGGCTGCAAATCGGGCACTTTCGCCCGCAAGCCCGCGTACAGCGGCGTCACCACCCCCACCTGGTGTCCCGCCGCCGCCAGCGCCCGGGCCAGGGCCCCCACCATGTCCCCCAACCCGCCCGTTTTGGAGTACGGATGGACTTCACCGCTAACCAGCAAGATTTTCATCAGTAGGAACGAGGAGGGAGCGCCGCCGAAAACGTCCGCCGGGGTCACCGGCGGGGGCGGAGCGCGTCCATCAGGCGGTGGTGATCCGTTCCGCCCCCAGATAAGGGCGCAGCGCCGGGGGCACCAGCACGGTGCCATCCGGCTGTTGATGAGTTTCCACCAGCGCCACGAACAAGCGGGCCAGCGCCGTGCCACTGCCGTTCAAAATATGCGGAAACCGGTTCTCGCCGGTCTCGGTTTTATAGCGCAGATTCATCCGCCGGGCCTGGTAATCCTCGCAATTCGAGCAACTGGACACCTCCAGATACTGCCCCTGCCCCGGCGCCCACACCTCGATGTCGTAAGTCTTCGCGCTCGCGAAGCCCATGTCGCCGGTGCACAGTTGGATGACCTTGTAGTGCAGCCCCAGCAATTGCAGCACGGTTTCGGCGTTGGCCACCAGCCGTTCCAACTCGGCGTAACCTTGCTCCGGCTCCACGATCTTGATCAATTCCACCTTGTCGAACTGATGCACGCGGATCATGCCCCGCGTGCCCACCCCCGCGGCGCCCGCCTCGGCCCGGAAACAGGGGCTGTAGGCGCAATACCGGATCGGCAATTGCTTCGCCGCCAAAATCTCCTCGCGATGGATGTTGGCCACCGGTGCCTCCGCCGTGGGCAGGAGGTACAGACTGCCCAAAGTGGTGTTATCCTCGCCCTCGCGCACGGCGTACGCCTGATCGGCGAATTTCGGAAACTGGCCCACGCCGACCATGCAATCCCGCGACACCACATACGGCGGGGACACCTCGGTGTAACCGTGCTCCCGCGTGTGCAGGTCGAGCAGGAAATTAATCAACGCCCGCTCCAGCCGGGCGCCCCAGTTGGTGTACAATAAGAACCCGCTGCCCGAGAGCTTGGCCCCGCGTGCAAAGTCGATCAGCTTCAAGTGTTCGCACAAATCGATGTGCGATTTCGGCGTAAAATCAAAGGCCGGTTTCTCCCCCCAGGTGCGGACCAGCGGGTTATCCGCCGCCGAAGCCCCCACCGCGACCGTGGGGTGCGGCAGATTGGGCAACCGCAGCAGCAGTTCGTTGCGCGCCGTTTCGGCGGCGGCCGCCTGCCGGTCGAGCTCCGTGATCTGATCCCCCAAATCCCGGGTCTCCTGCTTCCGCGCGTCCGCTTCGGTGAACTGCTTGCGGCCCATCAGCGCCCCGATTTCCTTCGACACCCGGTTCCGTTGCGCCTTCAGCCCCTCCACCTCGGCCAAAAGCTTGCGGCGCTGCTCGTCCAGCCCGAGCAGCTCGTCCACGCGGGATTCATCCCCCGCGCCCCGCGCGGCCAGCCGCCCGCGGACCAAATCCGGTTGTTCACGTATTAACTTGATGTCGAGCATGGCGCGAATATGGCGGAAGCGCCCCGCCCCGCGCAAGCCGGATTCACCCCGCCGACCCGGGCCGCCTTCGCCATTGCCCCGGGACCCGGGCAATGGTATCCCTGCCGCGTGCATTGGAGCCTCGTTTACCTGATCAGCGAGTGGGCCGTCCGCCTCGCGATGCTGTTCTACGTGCCCCAGCGCCGGAATGCCGCGGCCTCCCGCACCTGGCTCCTCCTCATTTTTTTGCTCCCCGCCCCCGGCTTGGTGCTCTACACGCTCTTCGGGCGCATTTATTTGCCCCGCCGCCGAATCGCCCAGCAACGGCGCGCCTCCCGCATGATCCGCGCCTCGCAAGCCCAAATGCCCGCGCCCGCGACCGGCACCGCGACCGCCCCCCACCCGGACTTAGGCGTCGAAGCCCTCCGCGTGGCGGCCTTTGCCGAGCGCCTTGGCGATTTCAAAGCCGTCCCCGGCAACCACGTCGAATTCCTCACCGATTACGACGGGACCATCGACCGCCTGATCACCGATCTCGACGCCGCCCGGCAGCATATCCACTTACTGTATTACATTTACGGTGACGACGCCCCCGGCCGACGGGTGGCGGAGGCCCTCGCCCGGGCCGCCGCCCGCGGCGTCACGTGCCGGGTGCTCCTCGATGCCGTCGGCTCCAAAGCCGCCTTGGCGCGACTCGCTCCGCGCCTGACCGCGCAAGGCATCGAAGTCACGCCCCTCCTGCCCGTCGGCCTCTTCCGCCGGAACGCCGCCCGCTTTGACCTGCGCAACCATCGCAAACTCGCCATTATTGACGGCCGCATCGGCTACACCGGATCCCAAAACCTGGTCGCCCCCGGCTTTGTGCCGGGCTATCCGAATGAGGACCTCACCCTCCGCCTCACCGGCCCCATTGTCGCCCAGCTGCAAGCCGTGTTCCTCGCCGACCGTTACTTCGAGCGCGGCGGCCCACTCGATCATCCCGGGCTGTTCGCCCCCCACGATCCGCCCCCGGGGAGCACCCTGGCCCAACTGGTACCCAGCGGCCCCGGCTACCTGCGCATGAACGGTCAGCAGCTCTTTATCACCCTGCTCTATGCCGCGCGCCACCGGATTGTGATGACAACCCCGTACTTTGTGCCCGACGAGCCCTTTTTGGAGGCCCTCCACGCCGCCCGGCTGCGCGGGGTCGAGGTGGCGTTGGTGCTTTCCGAGCACGCCAACCAACGGCTCACCCAGTTCGCCCAACGCTCCTACTACGATGACCTGCTGTCCGCGGGCGTGCGTTTGCACCTCTATCAACCCCGCTTTCTGCACGCCAAGCACCTGGCCATCGACGACGATTTCGTCGTCATCGGTTCCAGCAATATCGATATTCGCTCCTTTGCTTTGAACGCCGAGGTAAGCCTTCTCCTCTACGGCCCCGGCCCGGCGGCCGCCATCCGGCAAATCCAAGACGAATATTTCGCCCACAGCCGGCTCCTCACGCTGGAGGAATGGCGCCGCCGCTCGCCCGTCGTCCGCACCTTGCAAAACATCGCCCGGCTGGCCGATTCCCTGCTCTGATCGCCGCCCACGGATTTCAAGCCGGGGTTGTGGCCGCCCTCCCGGCCTTGGCCCGGCCGATTTGGGTTTTACCCCTCGGCAGGAATCTTTTCCCGCTCCCCGGGGCGGCGGAACCATTCTTGGACGAGCTCGGGGAAGGGGCATTGCTCGCACAATGCGTTGGTATGGTCGCAAAAATCACGGGTGATTTGGAGCAAGCCCTGCTGCGCGGCGGCGCCCGCGGGGAGCCAGGTGCCCGCGGCCCCCAACAGGCGCCGACGGGCCAGGCGCAAAACGCTGTTGTCCTCGGCGGCCGGCCAATGGCGGAACCGGTGCTCGGCAACGCGTTGGAGTTCGGCGTTTCGGCCTTCGACCGCCCGCACCCACAACCAAGGCAGGATGACATTTACGGCCAAATCGGTGACGCGGGTGGCGCCCAGCAGCGGTTGGGGACGGGCCAACGGGGCGGAACGGAGGGTGCAGTGGCGGGTCCAAAAGGAATCTTCCACCACCGGGGCCAGGGATTGCAGGAGGGAATCAGCCAAGGCGGCGTCGGCGATGGGTTGGGCGAACCATTTTTGGAGCCGCGCGGGGAGGTCGCCCGCCGCCACCCAATGCGCGGCGAGGGCGAGCCGGCGCTGGGGATGATTGGCGGGGCGGATGCCGTGCAACCGCCAGAGACTGCGGGGCAGGATGGCATCGGCGAACGCGTCGCGCTCGCGCCACCATTGATCCCATACTTGGCGCAGATGCTGGTCGGCGGCCAACTGGGCGCGGCTCAGTTGGTCGGGAAGCAGGCCGCTCAACCCCAGCAGGCGGGTTTGCAAAGCAAACGGATCCAAGGGCGGACGATGCCAGAGGGGGCGCAACTCGGCCAAACGATGAAAAGGCCAAATGTTCTGCTTGTAACCCAAGCCCCGGAACAGCCCCTCCCACAGCGTTTGTTCCCACCCGACCTGGCGGGCGCGGGCGGCGTAATGGCCGGCTTTGACCCGCCAGCGGACGTCCGCCGCGGCCAGAAGGAGTTCGGCCAGGCGCCCGGGCGGCAGGCCAGCGAGGGGGGCGGAGCATTGGCCGCGCAAAGACACCGGCAGGCCGGCAGCCGGTTCGCGACCGAGGGCTTCGTCGAGTTCTCCCAAGGGAGCGTCGAGGCGCCCCTGCAAGGCCAGCACCGGGAGCCGTTCTTCGGCGCCCGGGGTTCCCGACCAGATCACGTGCAGAATGACGCGGTGGTAATTGGGGTTGCGGTCATGGCCATGGGCTTTCCAGCCGCCGGGCTGCAAATCGATCTCGATATCCCCGGTGAGCGGGGGCTCGGAGCCCAGCCGGATCATTGCGTCCCGAAAATCCGGCCCGGCCTCCTGATTCTTAAAACCCGGGTGAAGAATCCGCACCGGCCGCCCGTCCAAGGTGATGAGTTGGTCCCGCAATAGCCGCTGGTGCTGCCAAATCGTTTGGAGCAGCTTTTCCGGCGGCGCATCACCGCCCGTTTCACGCAAATCCGGGCTCGGATGACGGCGCGCGCGCCAAGCGGCGTAGAAGTTTTCAGCGGGAACCAGCATGCCGCCCAAGCTCGGATTGCGAGACGGGAAAGTCAAGCCCGCGGCGGCCGGCCAAATTTTGAACAGACGACGCGGTGACAGGGTCAAGTGCAGCATGAACGTACGGAAAATATGGCGGCGGCGGGAGCATGGCCGGGGACGGGGAAGGGCGCCACGGCAGGGGCTGATGGCAGCTCTGCTGTTGGGCTGCGCCCTGATGCCGCCCGCACGCGCGGCGGCTGGCGCGGGAGGTGGGGAAACGGATGTGCGGCGGGATGCCACCGTCGCCGCGGTCGAGCGAGTGATGCCCTGCGTCGTGAACATCGCCACCGAAACCGTGGTGAGCGTGCGGGACCCGTTCGAAAAATTCCTGCAGGAGTATTTTGATGCTTATGGCCGCGGAGCGCGGAATGCGCAAGTCAGCTTGGGCTCCGGCGTGATCATTGATGAAGCGGGCTATATTTTGACCAACGACCACGTGGTGCGCCGGGCAACGCGGATTTGGGTGAAGGTCGGCACGCGGGAGGAGCCCTATGAGGCCAAGTTGATCGCGGGCAACGCCCGGAGCGATGTGGCGCTGATCCAGTTGAAGGCCCCGGCGGGGGAACGGTTCACCGCGGTGCGCTTCGCCAAAGACGACGACCTGTTGCTGGGCGAAACGGTGCTGGCGTTGGGCAACCCCTTTGGGCTGGGCGGCTCGGTGAGCCGGGGAATCTTGAGTTCCAAAAACCGCGTCACCCCCAAGGATGCGGAACAATTGGACTGGCCCAACTGGCTGCAAACCGACGCCTCCATCAACCCCGGCAACAGCGGCGGCCCGTTGGTCAACCTGCGGGGGGAATTGATCGGGCTGAACGTGGCCATGTTGTCCCAAGCGCAAGGGATTGGCTTCGCCATCCCGATCAAACTCGTCAGCGAGGCGTTGGCGGGCATCTTCACGCCGGAAACCGCGGGCCAGGGCCTGTGGTTCGGCGCCCGCGTGCGCATCGGCCCCCCGCCCCTCACCGTCGGGGTCGTCCAGCAGAAAAGCCCGGCGGAACGGGCGGGGTTGCGCACCGGGGATCAAGTGCTCCAAGTCAACGGCAAGGAACCCCGCAATTTCATCGACTTCACGGAAGCCATCATCCGGCAACGCAAGGGCGACGTGCGGCTCACGGTGGAGCGCCAAGGAAAGCGGCTGGAGTTGGCCGTCCGGCCCGTGCCCGAAAGCTCGGTTTTCAACGCCGACATGATCGAGGAACGCACGGGGCTCCGCCTGGAGGCGATCACCCCGGAACTGGCCCGGTCGTTGGGATTGACCGGCACGGAGGGCTTTGTGGTCGCGGAAGTGGACCGGGAGGGCCCCGGCGCAAGCGTGTTCCGACCGGGCTATTTGATCACCGCCTTGGACGGCCAGGCCCCGGCCGATTTGACCGCGGCGGCCAAGCTTCTATACGCGCGCCAAAAAGGGGAAAAGATCCGCGTGGACTTCGTGGCCCAGCAGCGCCGCGGAGCCTTTCGGACCTTTCAGGAACGGGCCGTGGAACTTCCCTTGCGATGACATGTTTTTTATTCGCCCCCCCGCCGGTCTTGTGGCTAAACTGCCCCTTGCGCGAGCCATGAGCGACGGACTAATGATTGAAGTCTCCAACCTGACCAAGCGATACGCCGGACACACGGCGGTATCGGGCATTTCCTTTGCGGTCCGGCGCGGGGAGATCGTGGGCTTGGTGGGCAGCAACGGCGCGGGCAAGAGCACGACCCTGCGGATCCTCTCCGGGTACCTGCCCGCCAGTGGTGGAACGGTGCGCGTGGCGGGCTTTGATGTATTCGCCCAAAGCATGGAGGTTCGGCGGCGAATCGGCTACATGCCGGAAAACAACCCCCTGCACCCCGAGATGCGCGTGCGGGAGTATTTGAAATTCCGGGCGCGACTCAAAGGCCTGAGTTGGGGCCAGACCCGGCAGCGGGTGGACATGGTCCTGCAGCAATGCGGCTTGGTCGAAGCGCAAAAGTCGGTCATCGGCCAATTGTCCAAAGGCTACCGCCAGCGGGTGGGCTTGGCGGACGCCTTGGTTCACGAACCCGAATTGCTCATCTTGGACGAACCGACGATCGGCTTGGATCCCCGGCAAATCCGGTCCGTGCGCCAGTTGATCAAGAGCCTGGCCGGGCGCCACACGGTGCTGGTGTCCAGCCACATCCTGAGCGAGTTGGAAATGACCTGCCACCGGATGGTGATTTTGCACGAGGGCCGCATCGCGGCCGCAGACACGCCGGACAATTTGCAGGCGCTAATGGGTGGCCGCGGGCAGGTCGTGGCGGAAATCGCCGCCTCCCAAGCCGAGCTGCAGGCCGCCTTTGACACCATCGCCGAAATCCGCCACGCGGACATTTCTCCGGTGGCGGGGGACTTTTTCCGGTGCGCCTTGACGCCCCAGGACGGGGTGGATTTGCGCTCGCGCGTTTTCAACCTGGCCTTGCAACGCGGCTGGCCGGTGCGGGAACTGACCCGGCAACGGCACACGCTGGAAGACATTTACGTGCGACTCACCCGGGTCGAGGAGGAGGAAACCTGATGCAGGCATATGTGACCCTGACGCGGCGGGAGCTGGGCAGCTTCTTCGTTTCCGCCACCGGCTTCCTCGTGATCGCGGCGGCGGCGTTCCTGCAAGGCCTGAGCTGGGTGGTGCTGGTGGCGCAATTGCAGGCGGAACCCACCCCCCTGCCCATCACCCAGTTGTTTTATTCGACCCCTTACTTTTGGCTCATTCTGCAATTGGCCACCCCGGTCATCACCATGCGCTTGTTCGCCTTGGAAAAGGCCAGCGGCACGTTCGAGACGTTGATGACCACCCCGGTGACCGAACTGCAAGTGGTGTTGGCCAAGTATACCGCCGCCCTGGTGTTCTATGTTTTGCTCTGGCTGCCTTCCCTCGCGTGCGTCCTCATCCTCCGCCATTTCATCAACACTCCCACCGCCTTGGATCCCGGCTTGCTGGCCAGCACTTTCCTCGGCATCACCCTGCTCGGCGGTTTGTTCATGGCGTTGGGCTGCTTCGCCTCCGCCTTGGCCCACACGCAAATCATGGCCGCCATGCTGAGTTTCACCCTGGGGTTCACCTTGTTCCTGCTAAGCTTGCTGTCCGGTCGCGTAACCGTAGCCGGCGGATGGCAGGAGGAATTGCTCACCCGGGTGGCGCTGATGGACCACATGAACGACTTTGCCCGCGGCTTGGTGGACGTGCGGCATTTGGTCTTTTACCTGAGTTTGACCGCTTGGTTCCTGTTCCTCACGGTGCGGGTGGTCGAGAGCCGTCGTTGGAAATAACATGCCCACCCCCTTGAACGATATGCCGCCGGCCTCCGCCCCACCACAGGGCCGGGTGCTGTTCCACGTCGCCGTGGGCATTTTGGCCGCCACCGCGGTGCTGTTGCTGGTTAATTTCGTGGCGGGCCGGCATCCCCGGCGCTTTTTTTGGAGCGGCCAGGCGCGCATCCAGGTGTCCTCCCAATCCGCGGGCCTGCTGCGGTCCTTGACCAACCAAATCAAGGTGACGGTGTATTACAATCGGGATCACGAACCTTTGTACAGCTCCATTTGCGCGCTTTTGGAGGAGTATCATTTGCTTAATTCCGGCGTCACCTATGAAAAGGTGGATTACGTGCGCAACCCCGCCGCGGCATTGCGCGTCAAGGCGGCCTACCAATTGCCCTCGGGCGACGACAAGGATTTCGTCATTTTCGATTGTGCGGGGCACAGCCGCCAGATCGTGCCGGGCAATGTGTTCGGCGACTTCCGCGGCCGATTGGTGGCCAACAAGGAAGGCGAACGGGAGTGGGAACGGACGCTCCAAGCCTTCAAGGGCGACTTGATCTTTTCCTCGATGATTCTGGCCGTCACTAATCCCAAGATCCTGAACGCCTGCTTTTTGGAAGAGAACGGCGAACACCCTTCCGACGGCACCGGCAAACTGGGCTACCAACGGTTCAAGGAGGTGCTGCAACAGAGCTGGGTGCATTGCGGCACCAACAGTCTCTTGGGCACGAATGTGCTGAGCCCGAAAGATTGGAATCTGGTCATCATCGCGGGACCGCTCACGCCCTTCCCCGCCGAGGCGATCCAAAAGCTGCGCAATTATTTGAACCAAGGCGGGCGGATGTTGGTGTTGTTCCACCCCGACACCCGAGCCGTGAAAACCGGGTTGGAGGCCTTGCTCCAGGAATGGGGCATCCGGATCACCGATGATCTGATCATCGACAACGAGCACAGTGTCGGACCACAGGGCTTGGACTTGGCGATCAAGGATTTCAGCAACCACCCCACCGTCGGACAGATCGCCAATCTGGGCCTCTACATGTTGGAGCCCCGGCCAGTCCTCAAGAAAGCGCAAAAGAACCCGGGGCCGGACGCGGCCAAGGTGGAAGAATTGGCCTTTGCGAGCGAGCGGGCCCATTTGGGCACGAATGCGGTTCCGTTCGGCGTCCGCATCCCCCTCATGGTCGCCGCCGAACGGGCCGGCGTGAAAGGCGACCTGCCGGACCGTGGCTTCACCCGGATCGTGGCGGTGGGCGAATCATTGTTTCTGGACAACGCGTTCATTGAGGAGGCGGGCAACCGCGAATTCGCCCGCTGTGCCGTGAACTGGCTGTTGGATCAAACCCAGGTTTTGCAGGGGGTCGGACCGCAGACGGTCAACGAATACAAACTGCTCATGACCCGAGGTCAACTGACCTCCGTGGAATGGTTGTTCCTGGCCGGGATTCCGGGCGTCATCCTCCTGCTGGGCGGCATAGTGTGGCTGCGCCGCCGCCATTGACCGCGCTCAAACGCCATGAATCCCAAAACCACCTGGCTGTTGGTCGCCCTCGCCGCTTGCCTGGCCATTTACGTCCTGGTCTTTGAACGCCGGCCCGCAGCCGGCGGACCCGTGGACCGCCGGGTGCTGCCCGGAATCAGCGCGGCCGCGGTCACCGGCCTGCAGGTCACTTGGACGGGCAAACCCGCGATGCGGGTGGAACTCACCAATGGCGTCTGGCGGCTCACGCAGCCGCTGCCTTATCCCGCGCAGGAAGTAGCCATCACCAGCCTGTTGCGCGCCCTGGAAAAACTCACCTTTCGCACCCAGATCACACCGCAGGAACTGAAGGACCATCCGGAGGCGGACGAGGAATACGGACTGCGCACCCCCAGTGCCACCATCGTGGTCCTGCAGGGGCGCGACGAGAAGCACATCAAATTGGGCAAACTGACCGCGCCGGGCAACGAGGTTTATCTCCAGGTAGTGGGTGGCGCCGGAATCACCACGGTGGACAAGGACTTGTTCCAATACCTGCCGCGCGACCCGGATCCGTGGCGCGACCACACGGTCGTGAACCTGGGCGGCCAGGCCTTTGACCGGCTGATTTTGACCGGCGGCGGCAAAGTTGAAGCCGCTCGGATCGAGTTGCAGCGGGACGCCGCGGGCGAACCTTGGCGCATGGCCTTCCCCATCCAAGCGCGGGTGGACAACAACGCGATGGATCAAATCTGGTACAACCTGCAGGCGCTCAACGCCACGGCTTTTTATACCGACGACACCAACGCCGACTTGGAGCCGCTGGGTTTGCAACCGGCGCAGTTGGAGGTGTCACTCAACCGCGGCACCAATGTGCTGGCGGCATTGCAGTTCGGGAAAAGTCCCACCAACGACCCGACGGTGATCTACGCCCGGCGGTCTGGACAGCGAACGGTGATGCTGGTGCCGCGCGCGCCTGTGGAACCTCTGCGCGGACCCTACACCGATTTTCGCGACCGGCACTTGGTGGGCCGGCGCGCCTTCGCGGCGGAAGTGCTGACCATCACGACGCGGGGCGGCGAGAAGCTGACCTTGCAACGACAGACCAACGATGAATGGCGGGTGACCGCCCCCGCGGCGTTCCCGGCGGACGCCCGGCAAATGCGGAAACTGTTGGAGAATCTTGCCAATCTGGAGTGCGTGCCGGTGAACAACCAGTTCTCCGTGAAGGAAAACGTCCTGCCGGCCGAACTCGCGAAATGGGGGCTCGCCCCGCCCGCCCGGCAGTATTTGCTCCAGCGCGCCGCCCCGGCGGGGGCCACGAACACCACCCTGGTGGAATTGGACTTCGGCGGCGGCACGGACGACCAGGACAAGGTGTATGTGCGCCGCACGGATGAGAGTTCGGTTTATGCGGCGCGCTTGGCCGACTTCAACAAATTGCCGGTCAACGCCTTGCAATTGCGCGACCGCCGCGTGTGGCGCTTTGCGGAGAGCAATGTGGTTTCCCTGACCGTCCGCCAAGGCCGGCAAACGGTCAAAGTCCTGCGCGAGGGCGAATACAAATACGCCTTGGCCCCGGGATCCCCCGGCACTCTCGATCCGAATGATCCCATGATCGAAGCGGCCTTGGGCGATCTCGGAGAATTGGACGCCGAAGATTGGATCAACTCCGGCGACAACCTCCGGGCGCGCTACCATTTCGCGGAGCAACCGCCCCGCATTACCGTCGAGGTCCGCGGCGCGGGCCGGTCGGACAATTTGGAGTTGGACCTCGGCGGTTGGTCACCGGACAAACTGCGTTACGCCGCAGTGCGGTTGGAGGGCCGGGAATGGATCCTGGAACTGCCGACCAAGGTCTACCAACGATTGATCTCGTTTCTGAAATTGGAAGAACCGCTGACCCCGTGAACCCAACCCCTCCAGCGTCCACCCCGGCGCCCCCCGCGCACGGCCGCTGGCGGCGATTCAGCCGGCGGTGCGTGCGCGCCACGTGCGTCACCGGCATTCTGGTGGTCTGCGGCATCCTCGCCGTGGGGGCCTATTTGAGCGACGTCGGCCTGCCGGGGTTCGCCAAGACGAAGCTCTTGGAAAAGCTCCACGCCCAGGGCATTGAACTGTCCTTTGACCGCATGCGCTGGCGCTTCGGCCGCGGCATCGTGGCGGAGAATGTTCATTTCGGCCGCGCGGATGCGCCCCCGGACAGCCCCCGGTTTTCCGCCCATGAAGTGGTTTTGGGAGTGAACGCGGGCGCGCTGCTCCGCGGCAACCTGGTCGTGGAGGCGCTGCGCCTGCGGGCCGCCGGCGCCGTCTGGCATGTCGGCTCCGCGCGCGGGGCCGCGGGCGAGTTGGCGATCACCAACATCCAAACCGAACTGCGGTTTCCCGCCCCCGACCAATGGGAACTGGACCACTTCACCGCCGAGTTCGCCGGCGCGCGCATCCACCTGGCCGGCTCCCTCACCAACGCCTCGGCCTTGCGGGATTGGCCCGTCTTCCGCGCGCCCGCCGGCCAGCGACCGGGCCGGTTGGAGCCTTCGTTGAACGAATTCGCCGGCACCTTGCAGCGGCTGCAGTTCGCCCACCCGCCGGAGATCGAACTAACCGTGCGGGGCGACGGCCGGGACCCGCAATCCTTCGCCGTGGAACTCACCGCCCGGGCCCGGGAGGCCCGCACACCGTGGGGCCGGTTGACCAACGCCGCCTTGTCCGCCACCCTGCCCGTCCACCACGCCCCCGGAGCCGCGCCCGGCGAAACCGGGATGGAACTGAGCCTCCAGGCCGACACCGCGGACACCCCTTGGGGGGAACTGAGCCAGGGCACCCTCAACGCCCTTTTCTTCCCGCTGGCCGTCACCAACGCCCCGCGGCGCGGCACCGCCACGGTGCGCGCGGTAACGGTGCGCACGCCTTGGGGCGGCGCCCGCAATCTGCGCCTGGACTTGCAAGCCACCAACCAGCCGGGCGACGCCGGCTTGGTGCTTTGCCGGCTCGTGGCGCGAGCGGACCGATTTGCCAGCCCGTGGGCCGGGGCGGATAGCCTGACGGCGAATGTGGCTTGGGCGCATTCGTTCACCAACGCGATCCCCTTGGAAGGCGGGGGCGAATTCGCGCTCAATGGGGTCCAAACCCGCTGGGGCACGGCGCGGACCCTGGCCCTCACTGCCCGCATGGCCACGGCGGCCACGGATCCCGCGTCGCCGCCGGACCCCGCTTGGGGCGGGTGGGCGCCGCTGGCCCCCTACGCCCTGGATTGGAACTGCCGCTTGAAGGATGTGCGCCAGGAGGATTGGCGGGCGAACGAACTCGCGCTCGGCGGCGGTTGGCGCGCACCCCGGTTGACCATCACCAATCTGACGTCCCAACTCTTCGGGGGAAACCTCTCGTTGGCGGGCGATCTCGATGTGGCCACCCGCGAGTTGAACTTCAACGCCACCACGGATTGCGACGCGCATCAAATGGCCCCGCTGCTGCCCGCCGCCGCCCGCCGCCAGTTGGCTGAATTGCAGTGGACCAAACCGCCGCGTCTGGCGGTCGCCGGGCAGGTGGTGCTGCCCGCTTGGACCGACGCCGCCCCCGACTGGGCCGGGTCGGTCTGGTCCAGTCTGCGGCTCGCGGCCGAGGTTTCCGCCGGCCCGACCGCCTACCGCAAAGTGGCCGTGCGCTCCCTGCACACCCGCATTGGCCTGACCAATTCTGTCTGGACCGTGGGGGAATTGGACTTGGCGCGGCCGGAGGGCGGCCTCCATCTCGCGGGCACGCTGGACCAGCGCACTTGGGAATACGCGCTGCGCCTGCGCAGCAGCCTCAACCCCGCCGCCGCCCGCCCGCTGGTGGAGCGCGGGGTGCAAGTGGTCCTGGACAATATCGTCTGCCGCCAGCCACCCATTGTGGAGGGTGAACTGCGGGGCCGCGGGCTGGCGCTCTCGAACCTGACCGCCACCGCCCACCTGGCCGCCACGAACGTGCTCATCCGCCGCGAATCGGCCGACAACGTCCAGGCCGATTTGCGCTACGACCATCAATTGCTGGAAGTGACCGACCTGCATGTGGAACGGCAGGGCCGCCATGCGCAGGTTCCCTTGATGCTGGTGGATTTCCCGGCCCGGCGGCTCTTCCTGACCAATTGCGTCAGCAACGTCGATCCCGTGCCGTTGCTCCACATCATCGGCCCCGTGGTCACCGCGACGATGGCGCCGTACCAGTTCGCGCGCCCCCCGGAGGTGCGCGTCAGCGGCATCATTCCGCTGAGCGACGGCGTGCCCGCCGACCTGAATTTCCACATCCGGGGCGGGCCGTTTCATTGGACGCGCTTCGACCTGAACGAGATCGAGACCGACGCCCACTGGAAAGCGGACCGGCTGGTGATGACGGGAACGCGAACCGAGTTTTACGGCGGCCGGCTGACGGGGTCGGCGGCGTTTGATTTCAGCGCCAAGCTCGGCACGGACTTCAAGTTCGGGGGGACCATCAGCAATGTCGATTTGCACCCCTTGATCGCGGCGGCTTTCCTGAGCCCCTCCAACCAACTGGCCGGCCGCCTCGACGGCGCGCTGACGATCACCGCGGCCAACAGTGACGATTGGAACAGTTGGTTCGGCCAGGGCAGCATGGAATTGCGGGATGGCTTCATTTGGGAAATCCCCCTCTTCGGGACTTACTCCAAGCTGCTGGACACCATTTCGCCCGGGCTCCAATTGGGCGAAAGCCGGGCCACTTCGGCCGCGGCGCAATTCACCATCACGAACAGTGTGGTGCGGTCCGGCAATTTGGAAATCCGGGCGCGCGGCGTCCGGATGAACTACCGCGGCACGGTGGATTTCGATGGGCGGACCGAGGCGGTGGTCGAGGCGGCCATCCTCAAGGGCACGCCGGTCATCGGCCCCGTGGTGAGTTTGTTGCTGAGCCCCATCACCAAGGTGTTCGAGTACAAAGTGCGCGGCACCTTGTCCGATCCGCAGGCCGAACCGCTTTATGTCCCCAAGGTGCTCATGGACCTCCTGCATCCCATTGGCACGCTCAAGAAGCTGCTGCCCGGCGGCGGGGGCAACCCCAGCCCGGCACCGGGCAAAGCCCCCTGACCGGCGGCCGCTCAGTTCCCGCGGGCGTCGTCGCCTTCCTGCGCCTGGCCGGTGATCAGGTCGGCCACCGTGTTCTGATCCTGTTGCGGGCCGACGATCCGCACATCCCCCGTCCGGACGCCGCCGTGATATACCCGCAGCGTGGTGCCGTTGGGGGGCAGTTTGCCCGCGGGGAAGCTCAAGATCACGAAGCGCGCGGCTTCATTCACCTTCTTCACCTTGCCCGTCACGCCGGTTTCCGGAGTGACAATCACCTTCGGGCCGCCGGCGGGCTTCGCCCCCGGGTTATGGCCGCCCGCGCAACCGGCCACCAGCAAACCCGCCAACATCCAACCACAAACGACAAACTTCATGGCGCGAGTAAACCGGGCGGCGGGCGGGCGGGTCAATCCCCAACTACCCCGGCGCCGATTCCAGAGCAAAGTTACCGAATTGTCACTTGACGATTCACCCCCCCGCCCTAGGCTCAACTCCAATTTGCCGGCGTCAAAACCCCGTCGGCGCGCAGGCCGAACGCCATGAATCCAGCAGATTTGTTCCGACACGACGACAATCCGGTGCTTCTCAACCCGGGGGACGCGCTCTTCCACGCCGGCGAGCCGGGGATGGAAATGTTCGTCCTGTTGGAGGGCAGCGTCCAAATCATGATCAAGGACAAACTGATCGAAACGCTCGGCCCCGGCGAGCTGGTGGGCGAAATGGCCCTCATCGACGAATCCCCCCGCGCCGCGACCGTGGTGGCCGTCACCCCGTGCCGCCTGGCCCGCATCAATCTCCGCCGCTTTCATTTTCTCGTGCAACAAAACCCCTTCTTCGCCTCCCATGTGATGAAGGTGCTGGTGGAGCGCATCCGGAAGCTCAACCAGCAACTGGTCGCCCACTGAGGCGGCCGCGCGGCCCGCCGCTTCAAGGCAGGCGCACCGCGCGGTAGAAGCGATACCCCCCGTTCGTGGCGGTGGGATCCGTCAGCGTGAACGGGCTGGCCGCGGGCACATTGGTGCTCACGGCGGTCCAGGTCACCAAATCCGTGCTGCTTTGGAGCACGTACGTGCCGCCCGGCAAACCAGAGACCGGCACTTGGAAACTCTGGTTCACGAACCCCGCGCCCCCGCCGATCCAGACGCCGGGCAGGATGGTGAACGCGGCGGTCACGGCCACACTATTGGTGTAGCCCGCCGCGAAAGCGTTGGCGGTGAGGGTGGCGGAATTCGTCAAGGTGACCGGCCCGCCGTAGAGGGCGGAGCCGTTGGTCGGCAGGGAGCCGTCCAAGGTGTAGTAGAGGTTCGCCCCCGCCACCGGCGGGGCCTGCAAGGCCACGCTCACGCCGCCATAGAAGCTCCCCCCGGCGGGCGTGATCGTGGGCGGCGGCAGGGCGGGCACCCCGGGCAGGCTGTTGATCCACGCGGCCAGCACCGCCATGGCGTTGGTGTCCACCACACTCCTGGCCAGCGGCGGCATGGCCACGCCCGCCGCCACGGTGGCGGCGCGTTGGTACAGGATGGACCGCCAGATGTCGTCGGGCACGACCACCGCGGCGCGATCCACGCCCAGGTTGCCGCGCACCACGCTGCCATAAATCAGGTTCTGGTTGGTCAACGGCGTGTCGAAGCGCGCGTCAAACGTCCCGCCGGAGCCGCCGGGCCGGTGGCACTGGGCGCAATTCGCGTCCAAGTAGGACCGCGCCCGGTCCCCCAGGGAGGCCGCCGGATTGCTCACGGAAACCATCTGCGTCAGCGCACCAATCCCGCCTTCGTCGATCGCCGGGTTCAGCAACCCCAAATGATTGAACGTGCGCAATTGGTTGTCGGTCACCCCCGTCGCGGGATAGGTCAGGTTGCCGTTCAATTGCCGGGTCTTCAGGCCCAGGACATAAGACGCCGCCGCATTGTGGCACGTCAGGCAATCGGTCGGGCTGGGGTAGTACCACGTCTGGGTGCGCACGCCGGTGGCGTTGGTGATGGTGAGGTTCTCGGTCAGGCTCGCGGTGAGCAGATCGGCGTCCGAGTTGTCCGGGCGCCATTTGTAGGTGACGCCATAGACGGCGCCGTTCGGGCCGCGGACCAGGAGCCGGGTTTCCAAGCGCCGCAAGGGTGCCGAGGCATTGGTTTCATCCGTCATCAAGTTGAAGTGCTTCACGAAAATGGTGCCGGTGGGGAAGGTCCATTCCCCCGTGGGCGCGTAGCCGATCTGTTGGTTGGGGGTGATGACGCCGCCGGTGTAGGGCACGGCGAGCCAGCGGGTCTTCACGGCCGCATCCGACCAGAGGGCGGTGTTGGGCTGGTAGGGCAACAGGGCGGCGGCCGGGGCCATGGCGGGGGTGTTCGTGAACACCCCGGTTTGGGACAACGTGGCCGGCAGATTGCCGGAGATGGCGGTCGGCAGGTTGAAGAACGCGGGCGCCGCGGGGCGCGCGGCGACCCCGTAGGGCAGTCCGCTCGGCGCGGTGAGGGTGATGGCGACCGGGGCCGAGGTGCCACTCACGCCGGTGGCGTCGGTCACAACCGCAGTCAGAGTATAAGCCCCCGCGGCCAGGTTCGTGGCGGTGAGGCCGTAGGGGCTGTTGGTGGCGGTGCCCAGGGGCAGTCCGTTGGCGTAAAACGCCACGCCGGCCAGGGTGTTGTATTGCGCGGCCGCGGTGGCGGCCAGCGTCACCGCCCCACCCGCCGTGAAGGACGCGCCGTTGGCGGGCCCCGTCAGCACCACGCCCGGCGGCGGGTTGGTCACGGGATACAACTGCGACGCGGGCACGATCGCGGACGCGGTGGACGGGCTGCTCCAGGCGAGCATGGCGACGGCGCCGCCGCCGTTCTGGTAATAATCGACCTGAATATTGTAGCGTTGCTGTGCGACCATGGGGAACGTGCCGGTGTACGTGGCCGGCGCCTGATCGACCCAGCCGTCGAGAATCTTCTGGCCGTTGATCCAGACCCGGACACCGTCATCCGCGGTGGCGGAAAAGGTGTAGGTTTCATTGAACTGCGGCTGCACGGCGCCGAGCCAGCGCACGCTGAAATCGGTTTGACTGATTTTGGGATCGGGCGCGGAGGTGCCCCAGTTGAAATTCACGGTGGCGTCGGTGCGCACCAAGGTTGGGGCCCCGTTGAAGGTGCGCAACTGGTTGGAGTAGTAATTGCCCTGCAGCCCCGTGCCGGAGCCGATGGAGGAACTGTTGACGAAGCTCGCCACCGCGACCCCGCTGT
>CAIYZC010000272.1 GCA_903930565.1 uncultured Pedosphaera sp. | reverse complement strand
CCCCGGCGCGCACCCCCTTGCGGGCCATGTCCATGAACCAATGCAGATCACCCAAATCGCGCCACTGGGTGTCCAAATAGAGATTGTGCCGCTCCAAGGCGCTCCGCCGGAGGAACGCCGCGCAAGTCAGGATGGGGAGGCGGACCCAGAGATGCTTTTCCTGGGGCAGGAGCGAGCGCCGATGGCACATGTAATTTCCGGCCGGATCCACCACCACCGTGTGCGCCACGAAGAGATCGACTTGGGGGTTGGCATCGGCGCACGCCTGGACCGCCCGCAGGGCGCCCGGGAGGTATTGCTCGTCGCAATTCAGGTAGGCCACGATGTCCCCTTGGGCGCGCTTCCAACCGCGGTTGATCGCGTCGTACATGCCCTTGTCCTTCTCAATGAAGGCTTTCACCCGGCGGTCGTGCGGCAACCAATCCTGGGTGCCGTCGTCGGAGCAGGAATCCTGCACGAGGTGCTCAAAGCTCACGCCGGCCTGGTCGGCGACGGAGGCGATGCACAACTTGAGCCATTTGGAATTGCGGAAACTGGGGGTGACGATGGTGAAGTTCATGAACGGGAAAATCGGGGCGGGCGGTCACGACTCAACGGAGCGGATGGCGGCCGCCAAGGCGCGAAGGTGCTGCTCCAGAACAAACCGGGCCAGGAACAGGCCGCGGTAGGTGGCGGCCGGCTCGGCCGCCAACAAGCCCGCCACCAGGGCGGTGGCGACGGCCTCCGGGGAGCGGATGGGCACAAAATACGGGTAATCGGCCGGAAAGATCTCCGGAATGCCGCGCCAGCGCGTGGTCAGGCACGGCAGGCCGAAGGCAATGGCTTCGAGCAAATTGGCGGGTTGGTTCTCGTTCGCGTAATAGCTGGGAAAACAGAACAGGTCCGCCGCAGCGAAGGCCGCAAACTTGGCCTCCGCGGAAACGTAACCGAGCAATTGGCCCGCCGCCTGCGCTTCGGGACCGGCCAGCAGCGCGTCGAATTCCCGGCGTTCTCCGGCATCCACAAACTGCCCGATGATCCGCACCTCCAGCCGCAGCGGGGATTGCCGGGCGCGGAGTTCCCGATTGGCCCGCAGCACGCCCTCCACGGTGTCGAAGAGCCCTTTGTCCCGGGTGCAATGCGCCACATACAGGATGCGGAAGATTTCGGGATCGCCGCCCGCCTCGCGTCGCTCCTCCTCGGTTGGCGCGCCGCCCGCAGCCAGTTTTTGCCGGGCGGCCAGCCGCGCCGCCCGGCGCGGGGCGATCACCCGGTCAAAATCCGGGCAGGGATCGGGAATGCCGTTGTTGACCGGAATGATGGCCCGGGGCGTGAATTTGCGGGCGTCACCGGCGCTGTAATCGGACAGCACAATGCTGAGACTCACATCCCGCAAACGTTGGTACAGCATGGACCGGGCGCGCATCTGGACATGCGTCTCCAGCCAACTCCCCAAGCCCGCCGCGTGCCAGTGGAAAATGACGCGGGGATAAAACGGCCGGCACAGGAGCATCACCAGCCAGTCCCGGTAAACGGCCGAGGGCTTCCCCGGCGCAGGAACGTAATACATGGTTTTGACGCCGTAGCGGAAGCGGCACCAAATGGCTTGGGCGCAGTGCCCCAAAAGCAGCAAAACTTTGCCGGGGCGGAGGCCGCCGATATCGTCCATTTGCCGGGAAACGCGGGCGTTCACGTGGTAGCACTCCAGCCCATGGGGGGAGGCCGCCGCCGCGCCGGAGCGCGCAGTTTTTCGCAAATCGCCGCCAAACCCCTGCAGCATCAACTGAATCATGTAGCTTTGACCATGATGGGGCGGCGGCGTGTGGGCAAAAACCAGCAATTTCATGAAAACAGCCCGCCATTACCCGGAGAGACAGGTGTTGGACGCGCTGCTGGGGGCAAATTAACCATTGTGCCACGGCAGGGAAAGCAATTTGTCCAACCCGCAAAGGAGGCCACTCCGCCGTCCCCGCACGAGATCCGGCCAGGGCGGGACCGCGCCGTCCCCGCAATAAACAAAGGGAACGCCGGGTTTTTCGCCATCCAGCCCGCGCCCCTGCCGGGACGTCGACGGCCTTTTGCCTTGGAATTGTCACCCAGTGGCATTAGATTCGGGCATGGCCAAACCGCCTAAAAAGCAGCCACCTTCCGGCCCCGGAGCCCATTTAATGGGGGTCGGGTTGGATTCCGACGGGCACCGGCGCCTGACGCGCGGCCCGAATTTCACCTTGGTCGGGGGCAAGGAGGAAACGCACGAGCAAATGACCGAAAAGGCCATTAAAATCAACGAAAAGCTCGCAGCCCGGGGAAAGCGTCTGGAGGAGGTCAGCCGCGAGGAATTCGACGACATCGCCCATTCCGTGGGGCTGCAACGCACCCAACCGCCCCGGGACAAGCCCAAGGGGCCGGACGCGACCAACTGAATTTTGGCGGCGGGCGACCGCAATTCGCGGTTGGCAAAATCCCGCAACGCCGCTTGACGCACCGGGGTGCGATCCATAATCTGGCCCCGGGTAATGACACAGACACCCTCCAACTTGTTATGGCGACCGACAGTCCATATTTGCTGATCACCGTGTTTCTGGTGGCGGCGGCCGGGTTCGCACTTGCCCCGCTGGCCATGGCCTTCGCTTGGGCCCGCCTGTTCTCCCCGCAAAAGTCCGGCCCGGAAAAGAACGCCGTGTATGAGTGCGGGCTGCAGTCCCGCGGTGACGCCTGGGTGCGGTTCCGCTCGGAGTATTATCTCTACGGGATCATCTTTTTGATTTTTGATGTGGAAACGATCTTCCTTTTGCCTTTCGCCGTGGCTTTTACGGGCCTGCCGGTGGGGGCGTTTCTCGCGATGATCGTCTTCCTGCTGCTCTTGGTGGAAGGGTTGGTTTGGGCCTGGCGGAAGGGCATCCTCACTTGGGCCTGATGACCATGCACCTCCACCTCCCCCACCCCACACCTTGAACCCCGCCATGGACGAAGGCTTGCGCAACGAACTCAGCAAACAGGGCGTGTTCACCACGAAACTGACCGATCTGTATAATTGGGGGCGCAAGAACTCGGTGTGGCCGCTCCAGTTCGGCCTGGCTTGTTGCGCGATCGAGATGATCGCGGCCTCCATGGCCCGTTACGATTTGGCCCGCTTCGGCGCGGAGGTGTTCCGGCCGTCGCCCCGGCAGGCGGATTTGATGATCGTGGCCGGCACGGTGACCAAGAAGATGGCGCCGCAGGTGGTGCGGTTGTACAACCAAATGCCGGAGCCCAAATACGTGATTGCCATGGGCGCCTGCGCGATTTCCGGCGGACCGTTCAAGCAGGGCTACAACGTTTTGAAAGGGGTGGACCGTTTCATCCCGGTGGACATCCATATCCCGGGCTGCCCGCCACGGCCCGAGGCGCTGATCCACGCCTTCATGCTGCTCCAGCAGAAGATCGCCGCGCAAACCTTCACCGGCGCCGGCCGTCCCCGTTTCTTGGACCCGGCCGGGCCGAGTGAGTTTCCCGTGCCGGAATTCGGCGCCCACGACCTCGTGCCCCCGAACAACCCCGCGATCTGGCGCGCGCCCAAAGTGCAGCGGGCGGAAAGCTGACCGGAACCGCCCCACCCGAACCCAGCAACCAACCGCCGCGTGGAAACCCTCGAACAAATCCAAGCCCGCCTCACCGCCGAATTCCCGGCCGCCCGGCTGGAACGCGTCGCGAACGAAAGCGCCGCGGGTCAGCCCTCCCTCGTCGTGGACCATGCGCACGGTCAGGCCATCGCCCGCTGGCTGCGCGACGATCCGGCCCTGCGGCTCGATTACTGCTCCAACGTGACCGGGGTGGATTGGCTCCCGCTCGAAACGAGCACCAAAACGAGGGTCAAAAAGGTCGTGGACGGCGTCGAGAAAGAGGTGGAGGAGACCGTGAAGTCCGTCCGGCCGGGTTATTTGGAGGCGGTTTACCATTTGTATTCCATGAGCCTGCGCCACGGGCCGGTGATTCTCCGCCTCCGCACCGCCGACCGCGCGGTCGGGGCGCCCGTCCCCTCCCTCACCCCGGTCTGGCGCGGCGCGGAATTCCAGGAACGCGAGATTTACGATTTGTTCGGCATCGTGTTCGAAGGTCATCCGGACCTGCGCCGCCTGCTCATGTGGGAGGGTTATCAAGACCATCCCATGCGCAAGGATTACGCGGAACCGGACGACTACGAATACGAACCGACGCCGCACGACGAAGTGCTGGAAAAGGCCGGGAAACACGCGGCCGCGGAGGTGCGGCCGTGAGCGAGTCCGAGTTGCTTTCCGCCCCGGCGCCCACGGCGATGAATTACGAAATCCGGCCCAAGCCCGCCGGGACCAGCGACGCCGAAGTGGGCGGCGAACTGCTCGAAGTGGCCATGGGGCCGCACCACCCCTCGACACACGGCGTGTTCCGCATGGACGTGGTGCTCGACGGCGAGCAGGTGGTGAAGCTCAAGCCGGTGTTCGGCTACCTGCACCGCAACCACGAGAAAATCGCCGAGAACACGACCTACCTGGCCTCGATGCCGTACACCGACCGGCTCGATTACCTGTGCTCGATGACGAACAACTGGGCCTACGCCCTGAGCGTGGAGCGGCTCACGGGGCTGATCCCGCCCGAGCGCGCCGAATACATCCGCGTCATCACGGCCGAATTAACCCGGCTCGTCAACCACACCTGCCTGATCGGGTTTCTGTTGCAGGACATGGGCGCGCTCGGCACGCCGCTCATGTACGCCTTCCGGCAACGAGAGCTGATTTTGGACTTGTTTGAGAGCCTGAGCGGCTCGCGGATGATGTGCAACTACATGCGCTTTGGCGGGTGCCGGGCGGACCTGCCCGCGGGCTGGCTGGAACAGGCGGCGCAAGTGGTGGGTGGTTACGGGCAGTTTCTGGACGAATTCCAGGCGCTGATCTCCGAAAACGAAATCTTGGTCGCCCGCTCCCAGGGCGTTGGCGTGCTGCCTGCGGAGCTCGCCATCAACTCCTCCATCACCGGGCCCATGCTGCGCGCCTCGGGGGTGAATTTCGACCTGCGCAAGGCCGACCGCTACGGCATCTACGACCGCTTCCCGTTCCGCGTCCCCCTCGGCGACCACGGCGACGTTTACGACCGCTACATGATCCGGCTGCTCGAAATGCGCGAGTCGGTGAAAATTTTGGAGCAGGCGCTGCGCGAGATCCCCGCCGGGCCAATCATCGATCCCAAGGCCAAAATCCGCGGCTTCCGGCCCAAGGCGGGCGAAGCCTACGGCCGTATCGAATGCCCCAAGGGGGAACTGGGCTTCTACCTGATCAGCGACGGCTCGCCCAACCCGTACCGCTATCGCGTGCGGCCGCCGAGCCTGATCAACCTCACCGTGCTGGAGGACATGTGCCTCGGCCAGACCGTGGCGGACGCGGTCATCATCCTCGGCAGCGTCGACATTGTGCTCGGCGAGGTGGACCGGTAACCCCGAAACTTATGCTTGGCGAAGGCATCATCAAAGGCATGGCGGAGACGGCCCGGAATTTTCTGGGCAGCTACCACGACGCGGCGCGCCTCACCACCGTGGAGTTCCCCGAGGACAAAATCCCCGCCAAGGAGAGCGCGCGCAATTTCCCCTTCCTGGTGCATGACGGCGAAGACGCCATGCAAGGCCTGCGCTGCGTGGCCTGCCAGATTTGCGAGAAGGAATGCCCGCCCAAGTGCATTTTCATCATCAAGGACACGAACAAAAAGCCGGACTACGTGGGCAAGCTGCAATTCCAGCCCAAAGTTTTCGACATTGACGTGTCCGTTTGCATGAGCTGCCAGATCTGCGTCGAGGTCTGCCCCTTCGACGCGATCAAGATGGACACCGATTTCGAGCTGGGCGGCAGCGACCGCTTCGGCGGGCTCCTCTTGAACAAACGCCGGCTGGCCAAGCCCAACAGCTACTACCACACCATCCACCCCACCGAGGCGGCGGAAGTGGACGGCCGGCTGGCCGCGGAAAAGGCGAAGGTGGAAGCCAAGGCCAAGGCGGACGCCGAGGCAAAAGCGAAGGCCGCCGCGGCCGCCGCCGCCGCCAAGGCCGCGGCCCAGACCACTCCACCCGTCGTCGCTTCGACCCCGGCGGCAGTGGTGACGCCCGCAAAATGAGAGTGCTTTTTAACAAGATTACCGTCGCCCCGTCCCGCCTTTCCCGGCAGGCTCGCCGGGCGGGTCGCCTCCTATGATCGCGGATCTCCTCAACGGAATTGGATTGTTGCTTTGGCGGGTGGTCTCCGACCAACCCGACGCCAAAGGCGCGCTCCTGCCCGTTTTGCCCGCCGTACTGCAACCGGTGGTTTCGGCGGTGCTGTCCGTCGCACCCATCATCGGCGTCTTCGCCTCCCTCTTCGCCCTCACGACGCTGCTGGAGCGGAAGGGCTTGGGCCGGATTCAAAACCGGCTGGGCCCCAACCGCGTGGGGCCATTCGGCATTCTGCAGCCCGCCGCGGACGGTTTGAAAATGCTCACCAAGGAGGACATCATTCCCCGGAGCGCCGACAAAGTGGTTCATTTTCTAGCCCCGGTTTGCCTGGCGGTGCCGACGCTCCTCGCTTTCGCCGTGCTGCCCTACGGCCGCAATTTGGTGCCGCTGGACTTGGATGCCGGCCTCTTGTTCTTCTTCGCCGTCGGGGCTTCCACCGAACTCTCCATTTTCATGGCCGGCTGGTCCAGCCGCAACAAGTACTCCCTGCTGGGGGCCATGCGCGCCATCGCCCAGATGATCAGCTATGAAATCCCCCTGATCGTTTCCTCCGTCACTGTGGTGATGATGACCGGAACGCTTTCGCCGATGCATATTGTGGAACACCAGGCCGGCTTTATTTGGGGATTCATTCCGCATTGGTATGTGCTGACCCCGTGGGGTTTCGCGGGCTTCGTCATTTTCACCATCGCTTCCTTGGCGGAATCCAACCGTTCCCCGTTTGATCTGCCCGAAGCGGAATCGGAATTGATTGCCGGTCACCTGACCGAGTATTCCGGCTTCAAATACGCCCTGTTTTTCCTCGCGGAATACCTCGGTATGTTCGCCATCAGCGGCCTGGGCGTAACCTTGTTCCTCGGCGGCTGGCATGCGCCACTGCCCGGCTTGGAGTGGATTCCCTCCTTCGTCTGGTTCTTCGGCAAACTGGTTTCCATGGTGTTCCTTTTTATCTGGATTCGCGGCACGGTCCCGCGGTTGCGCGTGGATCAATTGCTCAACTTGGCCTGGAAATTCCTGTTGCCGCTCGCGCTGATCAACTTGGTGGTCGCGGCCGTGTGGCATTTCACGGCGGTGTGGACTTTCCCCGGCGCGCTGGTGGTGCGCTGGCTGCTCGGAGCCGCGCTCATTGGCGGGCCTTATGTCCTCTTGGGCAGCGCGCTCAGCGGGGCCAAGAAAAACACCCTGCGCGTGTATCGTTACGCCACCTGACGCATGGAAATCCCCTTCGCCATTCTCACCGCCCTGACCTTGGTCAGCGCCTTGGCCGCCATGAGCCTGCGCAACTTGGTTCATTGCGCGTTATGCCTGGCCCTGACCTTGGCCGGCCTCGCGGCCCTTTACCTGCAATTGGGGGCGCAGTTCGCGGGGTTCGCCCAGATATTGGTTTACGTGGGCGCCGTCGCCATTTTGGTCGTTTTCGCCATTTTGCTCACGAACCGCGGGGACCAAGCCGCCGCCACGCGCGCTCCGGCGCGGTCCTGGGTGACCGGGGCGGGCATTGCGGTGGCGGTCTTCGCCGTGCTGGCCCGCGTGATCCTCACCAGCTCCCTGGCGACCGGCCATCCAATGGTGGACCGGGGCTCGCCCACGGTCAAAGATTTGGGCATGCAACTGATGACCCAATACGTTTTGCCCTTGGAAGTCATCGGCCTGCTGCTCACCGCCGCCACCCTTGGTGCGGTGATTATCGCGCTGCCGGAGAAGAAGACGCCGGCTGCCGCCGCCCCGAACCACTGAACGCGATGCAACTCCACCATTACCTCCTCTTTTCCGCGCTGCTGTTCGCGGTGGGATTGGCCGGGGCGCTGACCCGGCGCAACGCCATTCTGGTGTTGATCGGAGTCGAGTTGATGCTCAACGCGGCAAACCTCAATTTCATCGCCTTCTGGCGTTTCCTACCCGAGGCGCCGGCCATGCACGGGCTGTTGTTTGTTTTGTTCACCATCGCGGTGGCGGCCGCGGAGGCCGCCGTGGGTCTGGCTTTGATCATCGCGATTTACCGGCATTACCGCTCCACCCAGGTGGATGATCTGCGCTCGTTGCACGGCTGAGGCCCCACCCGGAACCCCTTTGGCGAATGAATAGCAAAACCATGGCAAACGCAACTGCAACGGACCGCACCGGGCGCGGCCCGGCGTTCGGCGCGCGAAAGGGCGCTCCCCGCTCATGAGTTGGATCGGCGCAAATCTATATCTCATTCCGCTGCTGCCGCTGCTCGCGGCGGCCGGAATCGCCCTGACCCCGCAGCGGGGGCGCACCCGCTCGGCGAGTTGGGCCATTGCGGCGATGGCGGGCGCCTTCCTCTTGGCCGCGGGGGCGTTTGTGAGCACCCTGGGTCGGACCGGAGCGGGTGCCGCCCTGCCCGAAACGCACAACTTTGCCTGGTTTCAAATCGGGGCCGACTGGGTGCGGCTCGGTTGGCTGCTGGACCCCCTCACCGCCGCGATGTTGGTGATGGTGACGTTCGTCGGGATGCTCATTTTCATCTACAGCGTCGGCTACATGGCGCACGACGCCAATTTCACCCGTTTCTTCGGTTTTCTCTCCCTGTTCGCCGCCGCCATGCTGGGGCTGCTGATCGCCAACAACCTTTTGCTGCTCTTCATGTGCTGGGAGTTGGTCGGCCTGGCCTCCTATTTGTTGATCGGTTTCTGGTATCACAAACCCAGCGCCGCCGCCGCCGCCAAGAAGGCCTTCATCACCACCCGGATCGGCGATATCGGCTTCTTCCTGGGCTTGGTCTGGCTGTATTCGCAGACCGGAACGCTGCTGTTGTATGACGGTGGCCATGGCTGCCTCGATCAACCCGTCTTGGAATCACTGGCCGCACGCACCACGGTGGCGGGAATCTCCCTGACCGCGGGTATCGGTCTGCTCCTGTTCTGCGGCGCCATCGGCAAATCCGGCCAGGTGCCCCTCCATGTGTGGCTGCCGGACGCCATGGAAGGCCCCACCCCCGTGAGCGCCCTGATCCACGCAGCGACGATGGTGGCCGCCGGCGTGTTCTTGGTGGCGCGCATGTATCCCTTGATGGCCGCCCATGGCGCGGGCGCGGTCAACGCCCCGTTGGCGGCGCATTTTTCCGCGCTCACGGTCGTGGCCTGGGTCGGCGCCATCACCGCCATCTTCGCCGCCTGCGTGGCGGTCGCCCAAACCGACATCAAACGCATTCTGGCTTACTCCACCGTCTCCCAACTCGGCTTCATGATGTTGGGGCTGGCGGTCGGAGGGGTGGCGGTTGGCATGTTTCATTTGATCACGCATGCTTTTTTCAAAGCGTTGCTGTTCTTGGGCGCCGGTTCCGTGATTCACGGTTGCCATGAGGAGCAGGACATTCGGCGGATGGGCGGCATTCGCCAATTCATGCCGCTCACCTTCGCCACCTACGCCATCGGCATGTTGGCGCTCTCGGGCTTTCCGCTGGTTTT
>CAIYZC010000271.1 GCA_903930565.1 uncultured Pedosphaera sp. | reverse complement strand
CGAATCCATGTCGGACAGCCAATTTTCCCCCTCCCCCCGCCGCCAACGATTTTCAATGCCCCCATGGCCGGGCCGCCGATTTTAGGCCTTGCCCGGCTTTGGAGGGATGACCTCGACCTGGCAACGATGGATCCCGTTTTTCGGGTCGCGGAATGGATCAGTGACCACGGTTTTACGGACGGTTTGGGGCGTCCCTCCGAGACTTGGTGGCAAGGGGGCGAGGACCAGGGACGCGCGTCCGGGGCCAGGTTGTGTCGCCCGTCCGGGGCTTTCGAATGCGGGCGCCTACCGGGCGAAGGGATGGCTCGCGGATCAATGCGCTCCTTGGGTGGCGCGCCACATTCCCACCACGCCGACGAGAATCCAAAAGCCGTTGAGGAGGGTGTAAGCGGAATCCCGTTTGAGGCGGGCGCACCAAGTGAGCATGACGGCGTCGATGGTGTTGAAAAACCATACGAACATGAAGGGGCTGGCGGGGCCCAGCCAACTGACCAGGCTGAAACTGAAAATGCGCATGAGCACGCCGATCATTTCAATGGTTTTCAAGTTCCGCAAAACGAACGCATTCATCCGGCCAGTCTTCCCGAAATTGCCCCGGCGCGCCAGCCTGAGTTCGGCGGTGGGGCGCCGCGACGGGCGCGGAAAGCGGCGCCCCACGGTAATCGGAGGCCTCGGCTCGGAGCGCGGTTTGTGGCGTCCATCCGGGACTGCCGAACGGGGACGCCCGCAACGCGGCACGAGATTTATTTGTTTGACCGGCGCCCCGGTTCGCATACAAATTGTATGCGTGCGCATCATCAAACAAGCGTTTCTGGCGGCCATGGGGCGCCGGCACCCGGTAGCGGAACGTCATTTGGAAGTTTGGCGCAAGACGGTGCGGTTGGCGAATTGGCGCAACTTGCTGGAAGTCCGCCAAACCTACCCCGACACCGATTCGGTGGAAGTCAAAAGCGGTCGTCGGGTATTGGTTTTCAACCTTCGCCGAAACGAATTTCGGCTTGTCGCCGCCGCCCACTACAACCGCCAAATCGTTTATGTGCTCCGCTTCATGACGCATGCTGAGTACAGCAAAGATCGTTGGAAAGAAACGCTATGAAATCAACCCGCTCCAAAACCAGTTTCGCCACCCTTCCGCGCGATTACGCGGGCCTGTGCGGGGTGCTCATGCCGCGGCCGATTCACGACCGCGTCGGATGGGAAAACGCGCTGGAAATCTCGGAGGCCATGGCGGGACACGAATTGACCGCGGACCAAGAGGATTACTTCGACCTGCTCTGCCGCTTGGTTGAAGACTTCGAGCAGGGGCAAGCGGCCATGGAGTCCCCCGCCGTCACGCCCTTGGAGGCCTTGCAACATCTGCTGGACGCGAACGACCTGAGCGGAGCCGACTTGGCGCGTTTGCTCGGCGTCCACCGCAATCTCGGCGCAATGATTCTCCGCGGCGAACGCCAATTGACCCTGGCGCATGTGCGCACCCTCGCCCACCGGTTTTGCGTCTCGGCGGATTTGTTCCTCGGGTGACCGCGGCGCCGAATAAGCCGCCTGCTCCATTCACGGATTCGGGGCAATCGGTTTGGACTTCGCGTGATTGCCACACCCTTTCACGGGCGGTTCGGGGCGTCCTTGGCGGCGTGGCTTCGCCCCGCCCCGGAGCTTCGAAAATGGCGCGCGTTGCACGGGTGCGGTGGGAAGCCATCACAGATCCACGCGGCGCTTTGCAGGCAGGTTCCGGGGAGGGTCACCGACCGGCCTGCCGGGCGCGGAACAAAAGCTTGGCGGGGGGCGCGGGGATGGCGTATCACACTTGGTATCAAGCGGCGGCCGGGAAGGTCGGGGAACGGCCGTGGTGTGGAATCCCGACCGGCCCCAGGCCCGGCATGAAACCCATGATTTTTACGGATGAAGTACGGCGCACGCTCAGTCGGCGCGCGTTTTTAGCCCGGAGCACGACCGGCCTCGGGGCGCTGGCGTTGTCCTCCTTGCTCGATCCCAAGCTGTTCGGGGCGGCGGCCAATGCCGTGCCGAAAGGGTTGGGTTCCCTGACCGCCCTGCACCATCCCCCCAAGGCGAAGCGGGTGATTTACATGTTCCAATCCGGGGCGCCTTCGCACCTGGACTTGTTTGACCCCAAGCCGAAGCTCAAGGCGATGACGGGCGAGGAACTGCCGCCCAGCGTGCGCCAGGGGCAACGGATCACGGGCATGACGGCTGGGCAAGCGGTGCTGCGGTGCGTGGGGCCGGCGTTTGATTTCCAACGGTTCGGGCGCGCGGGGGTGGAATTGAGTTCGCAGTTGCCCCACCTGGGCTCGATCGCGGATGAAATCACGTTGATCCGCTCGATGTTCACGGAACCGATCAACCATGATCCCGCGGTGACGTTCATGGGCACGGGCAACCAGCAGCCGGGCCGGCCGACGATGGGCGCGTGGCTGGCGTATGGTTTGGGGAGCGAGAACAGCGATCTGCCGGCGTTCGTGGTGCTGACGAGCGGCAGCGGCGGGCAGGCGCTGCAAGGCCACTATTGGGGCAACGGATTTCTGCCCGCCAACTATCAGGGGGTGCAATTCCGGAACCAAGGCGATCCGGTGGTTTACGTTTCCAATCCGCCGGGGGTGAGCGGCCGCACGCGGCGCGAGCTGATCGACGCGATGCAGGAATTCAACCGCAAACAACTCGGGGCGCTCGGCGACCCGGCCATCGCGACGCACATCGACAATTACGAACTGGCGTTCCGCATGCAAACCAGCGTGCCGGAACTGGTGGACCTGTCGCGGGAACCGAAGGAGGTGCTGGAGATGTACGGGGCGGAACCCGGCAAGGCATCCTACGCCAACAACTGTCTGCTGGCCCGCCGGTTGGCGGAACGCGGGGTGCGGTTCATCCAATTGTGCCACCGCGACTGGGATCACCACGGCGGCCTGCCCAACGGCATCAAGGCCCAGACGAAGCTGACAGACCGGGCGAGCGCGGCCTTGGTGCGCGACCTGAAGCAGCGCGGGCTGCTGGACGACACTTTGGTGATCTGGGGCGGGGAATTCGGCCGCACGGCCTATTCCCAAGGGGAAATCCGCAAGGACGACTTCGGGCGCGACCATCATCCGCGATGCTTTTCGCTGTGGATGGCGGGCGGCGGGACGAAGCCGGGGACGGTGTACGGGGCGACGGACGATTTCGGCTACAACATCGCCGCGAATCCGGTAAGCGTGCACGATTTCCACGCAACGATGCTGCACTGCCTGGGCATCGACCACCTCCGCCTCACCCACCGGTTCGAGGGGCGGGACTACCGGCTTACAGATGTGAGCGGCGAGGTCGTGCCGGCACTGTTGGCCTGACGCCCGGTCAACGCGCCGCGGGCGCGGCGGCCGCGGCGCGCTGGTAGAGCTCGGGGTTCAGGCTGGGGTCGTTGTACATCTTCAATTGACGGTAGAGCTTGAAGTGGCGGGTGCCGCGCGCCAGTTCGGCCAGCAAGTGTTCCAGGCAGGCTTGCAAATCCCGCAATTGCGTTTCCAGGATCGCGAGGCGCCCCGCGCATTTCGCCCGGTGCTCCGCCCCGGCGTCCGCCCGCCCGGCTTCGAGGCGCATGTGGTAAATCTTCAACGACAGGATCGACAGCCGGTCGAGGATCATGCCCGGGGTTTCGGAATGCTGCGGCGTGCCCTCGACGGCGGGGGGCAACTGCGCCAGGAGCCAGACGTCGAGGCGTTCAATGGCGTCGTTGCGGCGCTGGTTGCAGCGGTCGATGGTGCGCTTGGCGGCGCGGACGGATTCGGGGCCGAGGTCGTCCCGGCGGGCGGTGTCCTCGGCGTGCCACAAATCGAAATTCATGCGATGATTGTCGTCGAGCTCGGCCCACGGGGGGGCGGCCGGGGCGGGCGTGGGGGCGGTGTGCCAGGCGGCGGTGGCTTCGGCGTGGCGGCGGACGATGGCGGGAAGGTCGAGGGGCATGGGAAAATTCACGGGAGCGGCCGCGCGGGGTTGGCGGCCAGGAGTTCGTCGGCGGCCTGGAGGAGGCTTGGGGCGTCGCCGGGTTGAGTGGCCACCACGCAGCGCACCCACGGATGCCGGTGGTAGGCGACGGGGTGCGCGAAGTTGAAGACCGCGATGGTGGGCGTTTGCACCGCGACGGCCAGATGGTACGGCCCGGTGTCCCCAGAGATGAAAAAGCGGCAGGTTTGGAGCAGGCCGACCAATTCCAAGAGACTCGCCTGGCCACCGAGGTCCGTGAACGGCGCGGAATTGGCCGAGCGGTGGATGGCCAGGAATTCCTGGTCCACCACGGATTCAAACGGGGCGCCGAGCCCGAGCACCAAGTGCAGGCCATGCCGGGTTTGGAGGTGGTGGGCCAGCGCGGACAACAGGGGCAGGGAGGGCCGGCGCTCGGCGGCGCCGGGGGTGCCGCAACCGATGTTCAGCCCGACCAATGGGGCGTCCGGCGGCAGATTGAACCGCGCGCGAAAGCCGAGCCGGTAAGCCTTGCCCTCGGGGGTTTCGGCCAATTCGATCGGCGTCCCGGCCCGCTCCAAGCCCAGGGCGGAGAGGGCTTGAAAATCGCGGTCGGTGTAATCCATCGTCAAGCGGGTCACGCCGAGCCGGGCGGCCCAATGGTCGCGGGAGCAGGCGGCGCGGCCGTAGAGCAGTCCGCGGCCGAAGACTTCATTGATGCCCACGGTGCGGGCGCCGTGCCGGGCGGCGAGCCAGCGCGCGAGGATGGTGGTGCGCAGGCCGTTGGGTTCGAAATCGATGATCAAGTCGGGCCGGCATTGGGCGGCGACGGCCCCGGCCTGCCGCAGCAAGCGCCGCCAACCAGCCCAGCCGCGGGTGCGTTTGTCGAGGGCGTGGAAGCCGGCCAGCAAATGATGGCGGGCGATGAACCGCTCGGAGCTGTAGCCCGGCTCGTTGGTGAGCAGGATCAGGTGGAGCTCCACGCCGGGGTAGGCATTGTGCAGCACGCGCCAGGCGGCGGAGCTGCGCAAAATATCGCCGATCCCCGCGCTGTGGGTCTTCAGCAGGAGGATGCGCCGGGGCGTGAACTTCGGTTTGGTCATAGCGCCGGCGCCGGGGCCGACGGTTCTAAGTAGCAGACCGGGCCCCGGCGGGGCGATGAAAAAGGGCGGCCGCATGGAGGGTTCGCCCGGTCGGTGGTTGGCCCGGGTTGGCCCGGGGCTGGACAATGGGCGCGGCAGCCCTTAAAGTCCGGCCGCGGAAACCGTCCAGCAGGACCGACCGCCTTGGCAACGACGACATGAGCGAAATTCGCGAACTTTTTGACAACAACCGGGCCTGGGCCCGCCGCATTACGCGGCAGGATCCGGACTTCTTCCACAAACTGTCCCAGCAACAGGAGCCCGCGTACCTCTGGATCGGCTGCTCGGACAGCCGGGTGCCGGCCAATGAAATCGTGGGGCTGCTGCCGGGGGAACTGTTCGTCCACCGCAATGTGGCCAACTTGGTCGTCCACACGGACCTGAACTGCCTCTCGGTGATGCAGTTCGCCGTGGACATCCTCAAGGTGCGCCACATCATCGTGTGCGGGCACTATGGCTGCAGCGGCGTGCGGGCGGTGTTCCGGCATGAGCGACTCGGCTTGAGCGACAACTGGCTGCGGCACGTGCAGGACGTGCGGCAAAAGCATGAACGCCGGCTCGCCGGTTATGCGGGTGAAGCGGCCGCGGCCCGGCTCTGCGAACTGAACGTGATCGAGCAAGCCCTCAACGTGTGCCAGACGACCATCGCGCGCGACGCGTGGGAACGGGGCCAGGCGCTGACGGTGCACAGTTGGATCTACGGCTTGCAGGATGGTTTGGTGCGGGACCTCCAGGCGACGGCCAGGAACTTGGAGGAGGGCCTCGCCGCCCATGAGTCCGCCCTGGCCGCCTTGGGCTGAGCCCGCGCGCCCCCACCCCACCCCGCGAACCGCGTGAGCCAATACTTCAACGCCGCCGATTGGCTCGTCATTCTCCTGTATCTCGGCGGCATCATCTG
>CAIYZC010000270.1 GCA_903930565.1 uncultured Pedosphaera sp. | reverse complement strand
GTGGACCTGCCGGACCAAAAGGAAAACTCCCTTGCCAGTTGACTAATTCGAGTCCTGCTGGGTCCACGCCCAGCAAGGGGGAGTTCAGGTCGAAGGCAGACACATACAATCCCCCAATCTCCCCGATGGGATCCCTTCCTATCCACCTCCCCGCCTGTGGATAATAATATCGGAACCCATAATACACCAACCCCGTCTCGGGGTCGGTGTATTTGCTGGAGAAGCCGAAGCGCATGGCGGTGGTGTCCACGCGGAGGGGTTCGCCGAAGGGGCCGTATTCGAATTGGCTGGCAGCCAGGCCCGTGCCGGCGTCCACGTAGGCGGTGATGTTGCCGTTGCCATCGTAGCAGGCGAATTGCGCGGCCATGCCCGAGCCGGGGCGCGCGACGAGCAGGCCGCCCACGCCGCCGGCTCCTTGAAGCGTCCCGCTCAAGTCCGGCCCCCAAACGTAGCTGCACAAAACGGTGTTGTCCGCGGCGTTGAGTTCAGCGATCAGGTTCCAGCCGTCGTAAACAAACTTGGTGTCCGCGGTGATGGTCGAACTGGAACCGGTAATTGTCCGCACCGTTTTTCGGATGCGGCGACCGACACGGTCGTATTCGAAGTTCAGGGTTTGATTCCCCGCCGCGACCGAGAGTGGCTGAAGCGAGACCAAATGGTTTTCGCCGTCCCAAGTATAGCGCCACCGCCCATCGGTGAGCAGATTACCGTCCAAATCATAGGTATAAACCTCCGGGGTTTGCGGGAGGAAATAATGCCCGCCGGTGGTCGCAACCAAATCCGGCAGCACTCCGCCTTGATGCTCCACCGCCGTGGTCGTGACGGCAACGCTCACCGGCCCGGTGCTGTTGTTGACCGGCAGTTGCGCGCGATAAAAGTTGCCATGCCGGTAGGCGCTCTGGGCGTCCACCGTCACCGTGGCCGCCGCCGCCGCGCCGCCCTGAATGTCCACGGCGCCAGGAACGGTGCGGCTCGTGTATTCGTTCACGCTGTTCGCGGCATAGCTTGCAAAACGCAAATTCTGGCCGTATTGATCGCCGCCCGCCTGGGTGCTGGTCCGGTTGCCGATATCGTCGAAGGTGTATTGAAACTGCTCCCCGGCCACCGGGGTGCCGTCGGACCACGCTTTTGCACCTGAAATAACCTCGCCCTTGGAGTCGTACGCGTAATTCCACTGGCTGCCGTCCGCCAAGGTGGCCGACTGCCGCTGGTTCAGCTGGTTGTAGCCATAGCCCACGCTCACGCCGGCACCGGCGGCCGGGGTGGAAACAACGGACTCCAGCCGGTTCAAATTATCGTAGACCTGGTAACGGCTGAGACGAGAGGAGGCCCCTTCGCTCAAGACGATCTGCCGCACCAGCGAAGAATTAGGCCAGTAGGTGTAAGTCGCGCCTTCGGAGCCGCTGGTGATGGTTTGGAAGCGGGAAGCCGCATCGTACGTATAACTTGTTGCGACTGGCGGCGGGCCGGAGGCGGGTTGCAAGGCAAGCGACTGGCGGCGCAGCAGCGTGTCGTAACCATGGGTGACCGACAGGCCATCCAAACTGCCGCCAGCATAGGCTTCCGACAGGACCTCACCCGCGTCATTGTACGTAAGGGTCTCCGTACCAGCTCCCCGCGTGACGGTGCTCAACCGGCCCTGGCGGTCATAAGTATAAGTCGTCGTCGGGGTGGTGCCATCCGAGTAGGCGGTGGTCCAGAGATCCCCCGTGAAGTTGTATCCGTAAGTGGTCGTGATGCCGCGCATCCAAGCGCGCGTTTGGAGACGCCCTCCAGACGTGTAAGTGTAGGTCGTGCTCGTGTTGTCCGCGTAAATCTTTTGGGAAAGCAAACCGCGCCCCGCGGGGTCATTGAAAACCCATTGCGTAATCGCCGCGCCAGCCGAGGAGGCGAAATTGGTCCAGGTGGTCATCCGGGTCATTCGGCCCTGGGCGTCGTAACCATATTGCACCGGGAAGGTCTGGGAACCGTAGGCAAGCTGCAACTTCCCGTTGGGATAAAAGGTCCGGTTGATCACGCTGCGGTCGGGCAGGGTTGAAGTGGCCTCCCGCCCCACTAGGTCGTAGCCGTGAGTGTACGTCTGCGGCAGTTGATTCGGCCCGGGGGCGGGCGTTGTTTGCGTCAGGATTTGATCGGCATTGTTGTAGGTGTAGCTGGTGGCGCCCGTTCGTGCGTCCGTGACCGTCATCACCCGGCCAACCGGGTCGTAGGCATAAGTGAGTTGCTGGATCGGTTGCCCATGGGCGTCCTGGCGGGTGCTGGATTGCAACCGCCCGTTCTGATACTGGAGAATTGTAATGGATTGGTCGGCGGCGGTGATCGTTTCGGTGCGCAGGCCCGTGCCGGAATACGCCACACTGCGATGCTCGGCAAGCCCGAAGCGCGTGGTCCAAGTATCCAAGCCGTTCAACGAAACCTCGGTGTCCGAGGTCAGGACCGGGTGCGCGGAGTTGACCGTGTCGTAAATAAAGGTTCGGGTTCGCCGCACCGGCCCGCGGCTGCCAGTGTACACATCGTTATCCACCTGCCAGATGCGATCAGCGCCGGCCAAATTTGGCGTGTCGCTGTTCGAGGAACCCGTGCCGAGCGCGGCAAGGACGGTAAACTCCCTTTCGCCCCGGCCATTGTAAAAATAATACGTGGTAACCCCGTCGCCATCAGTTGTGCCGGTCAATTGTCCCAGGGCATTGTAGGACCACGCGTCAAAAGTGCCGTCCGGGTAAACCGTCTTGTACGGCCGGCCCAAGGCGTCTCGGAACCGCCGCACGAACTGCCCCGATGGTCTGCCGGTATTGTCCAACTGAGTCTCAGTGCTGCCGACCAAAGTTAACCCGTCAAGCGAACCGGTGTCATTAAGGAAGGCGCGCGGGAACACGGCGGTGCCGGTAAGGGATTTCAGGGAGCCATCGAGATAATAGGTTTCCACCCTGGTGCCGCCGTCGGGATGGGTCGTGGTGCGCACGCGACGGCCTCCGATGAGGTAGTCCTGAATGGTCGTCGGACCGTTCAGCGCGTTAAGAAGCGCGATCGGCTGGCCTCCCAAATCATATGTCGCCGACTGAAGTGAGGTTGTGCCCGCAACGGATTGGCGGCTGAGTTGCCGTTCATTGCCAGCCGCGTCCAAACCACGGATGATACTGACCCCAAGGCGGGTCGCTTGCCGCAGGCGATGCAGCCCGTCCGGGATGTAGCTGGTGATGACGCCATCCCGATCCGTCCAGGATTCGAGGCCACAGCAATCGAAAGAACGGCGCTCGGTGGTCCCATCGAGAAAAGTTACAGATTGAAAGCGCAGAAAGGCATCCGGGCTGCCATACGATTCCGTCCGCGTGATCTGCCCGGAGGCTATGTCCATGGTTTGGAAAGTTTGCACCTGATCTGCCGCATTGCGCACGAGCACGGTCCTTTCGCCATCGTTTACGGTCGGGGGCTGCTGCGAGTTGGTTTGCCCCTGTGCTTCCGTGACCGTGTAATTGGCGGCTCCGGGAACATTGTCATAGGCGTAGGTGCTTAATGTGCCATCAGGATGGAGCACGCTGAGCGGACGGTTCAAATCGTCCCGGGTCGTGATGGTGTAGAGGAAACCGGTCTTGCCCAAACCCGCCGGTCCAGACCCACCGGGATTCAAGGATTCAATTTCAATTGTTTGCTGCGCGCGTAGAATACTGTAATGCTGCGCAATGGGTATCTCGCGACAGTATTCCGTGATGGTCCGGGCCGTGAACGGCTCCAGGGTGTCGGACCCGCCGCCGCCGGGGTCCGCCGAATTGTCCTGCACCCAGTCCGCGGAAGTGTAGTCGTAATTTACGTGGCGGCATTGGGTGGCGTCAGGTGGGTTGCCATTGGTCGGCGGCGGCGTGTCGCCCAAGCCCGAATAAACATCGGTCAATAGATTAACCGGGGGGCCGGCACCGTGGTTGCAATAGTATTGGGCTTGGTATTGGTAATACTCCCAGGAGTGATCGGGATGGATGACCAACTGCAAAGGCAGCAGGCTCCCGTTAACCCAGGCGGCGTTGGCGTCGTATTGGTATGTGGTCGTGCGCGCGCTTGGGCCGAGGCCAACAGTTTCGCTCACGAGCGCCTCCGGTAGGAAATCGCCCGACCAACTGGTGAACTTCTGGTAAATCCGGGTTACCTGATAAAGCACATTGCCCACAGCATCCTCAATGGTCGAGATTTCCGAGCGTTGCAATTGCAAATTCCATTGCGTGGAGTAAACGACCCGTTCCACGCGTTGCCCGTTGTTGATGTTGAGCGCCACGCTGTTGCC
Organism: uncultured Pedosphaera sp.; assembly: GCA_903930565.1. Classification (GTDB taxonomy): domain Bacteria; phylum Verrucomicrobiota; class Verrucomicrobiia; order Limisphaerales; family Pedosphaeraceae; genus CAIXFN01. Next base: position 7,467 of record CAIYZC010000270.1, on the reverse strand, counting down.
GGTGAACTGGTAAAGGTAGGTGTCCCCAATCGAGCCATCTGCGAAAGTCTTGGTGACAAGGGTTTGGTTTTTCCCGGGCACCACGTTCCAGCTCACAAACGGTTGAGTGGCACCGAGCGCCGAAAAGCTCACGCTGTGGTTGCCATTCAGCACCGGGGCTGTTTGGGAAGGAATAATGTTGGTGAAGGATTGCGGCGCCGCGGCGTAGGCAAATGCGACTTGGGACTGCCGGGATGCCCAATTGAGCAAGCCAAAATGGGGTGTCAACTGTGCGTCATTGCCCACCTGCAGCGTGGCGGGGGAGTTTCGTCCGGTACTATCCGTGCCGGCGGAATAGGCGTAGTCCCAATTCTCGGGCAGCACCGCCCCGGCATCCAATAGACTTGCGGAGAGGTTTATCATCTGCCCGGGCCGGCGCGCTCCCGCACTCCCCAGCCGCAAGGAAATGTTCAGACCACTTCCGCCACTCGCTCCTCCTCCCATATCCCCCGTAAAAGCGCCCACGCCTACGGCACCGCAAGAAAAACACCCCCCCAGGTTTGCTCCGCCCCCCAAATCAAACCCCCCGTCGGCCTGCGCGAAGGAAGGCCCGCCCCCCAGCAGCGAGCGCGGCACGGCACCTCCACCGCTGCCTCCATGAATGGTGCCGGGACTCGATTTGTCCCCCACCACCAGGGTTACGCTATCGATATTGACGGATACGGAATTCCGGTTGTCCAGCCCGGGACTAGTGGCGGGCAGAAGGGCTTGGTGCGGATTGCCGTACGCGGCCGCTCCGGTGCCCGCAATCAGTTCGCGTTTGCCGCGGCTGGCCACCGAGCCGTCGGGCAAGCTGTTGAGTTCGTGGAACTTGACGAGATACACCTGCTCGGCATCCGTTTGGGGGAGGACAAAACGATAGACTAATGATTGCCCAGATACACACGCGCCGGACTCTGATACCTGCATATACGCCTGCCCCATGCCATCAATCCAGTTGGCGGTGATGGGCTGAGCGGTCAAATCCGAGCGCACTTCATCAATCAGATTGGTCGTGGTTAATGTGCCGGAGAGCTGATAGGAGTTCGTGTATTGCAGGGCGATTGAACCGCTTCCATTTGTCCCATTCGCGTTGATGGAGATCGTGGTATTGGTGGGTGTGGTAACGGAAACCATCGTATAGTAGCACTCAATGCCCGTTCCGGGCCAGAAAAGAGAGCCAACGGAGATCTGAATGCTCTGGCCAGGTGTAACCACCGGTAGGTTAGGATCGGAATAAAAACCAATCTTGCCGTTGACGATCTGCAAACATTGTGATGAAAGATAGGCTGAATAACATGGATCGCCGGGATTGGCCCCGTTGTTGGCGATATAGGTGCAGCCGCCTGTCACTCCCCACTTTAGAAACTCGTTACCCGTGGGATCAGGCTTCGTCGTGTCGCAACCCTGATTCATATTTGCGGGAACGCCGTTGGTCATTCCGTCAAAATATGTTTCCGTGAAACCCGCCGTCGGGTTGGATTCACTAAAAGTGATCGTGGTCACCGTGGTTGCGAGTGTGTAAGAAATGCTACTAGCTGGCACCGTTCCATCTCCCACATTGAATTGAAAATAATGTGTCAAATGACGGGCCGAGTCCTGGTTTTGGTATTGGGTCAGCGCGGGTACGCAGTACTGTGCGTGGAGTTGCGGCAACACCGCCAACATTAACAACAGCCAAGCCCATCGGCGCACCCCGGGCAGTCCTTGGCGAAGGATACAAACCAATCTTTTGCCCAAGCAGGCGGAGCTGGCACGGTCCAAATCGGCGGTGAGCATCGAGAATAGGCTCTTCATAAGTCGGCTCATTGAAGGGGAGTGTAAATCTGCAAGCCCAAGAAATTGGAGGCGGTCTTGACTGGAGCAGTCGTGACGCGGGGATTTAATCCGAGTTGCCACGCAACAAAATCGTTCACCCCGGCCGCCCCCGTGGTGCCAACCAGCCAATTGCTGAAATCACCGGCATTGTACACGCCGTCGCCATTCGTGTCCGCTATGTAATCGGGCAGGCCGACACCGTCGCTGGAGAGCGGTTGCCCAGCACTGTTGAGGGCGATATAGTGGTAGCCGAGGTCGACCACGGCGGTGCCTTGAGGGTGTTGGCTGATTTGGGTGGTGTAATGGTAGAGGCCGAGTTGGTCGGCGGTGGCGCTGCCGGCGGAGAGGACGGCGCTGCCGGCGGGAAGGTAATAATTTCCCAGCGGTCCGCTTTGGTAAACCGGCGAAGCTCCGAGAAAAACGTCTCCCGAGCCGGATTGCAACATGTCCGCGCCGGAAAGGTAGCCGTTGTGATCGATGACGCCGTTGGCCCCTTCACCCGGGATGCTGGTGCCGTCGAACAGGTTGTTCCGCACGACAGTGTCGAATTCCGCATTGAAAAAGTCAAACATGCCGCCCCGGAAAAGGCAGTTTTGCACGACACTGGGGGCTTGCCAATTGTCGCTTAGACCTGGTCCGCACTGCGCCCAAACTCGTTCGAACAGGCAATTGGTCAAGCTCAGGGCATCGTACGGGGCGCTGATTTGACCGCTGTGAAATTGGCAATCACGAAAGCAGAATGGGATACCAGCGGGATTGTCTTCATAGATGTGCGCGATGTCTTGGGCAAACCCGGACGAAAAATCCGTAAAGCGGCAGTTGAGGTTGGCGGGAGATCCGTAGATCCGCATCAGGCCGTTGTACACCGGCAGCCAAGCTTGGTTCGCGGGTTCCTGCACGGTGTTGAAATTGACGAAATAATTAAGTTGGGTGGGCGCCCCCTGGGAAATAAATTGGCCTCCCGTGCCAAACATCACGGCGCAACTGGAGCTGGCAGGCGAGCCGTAGCCCGCCACCGCAGTGCCAGTTTGGAGGGTAACGGTATGGCCGGCCAAACTCAAAAAACCCAAGGCGAAGTCCAGCGCGTCGTAATGGTAGCCACAATCGGGCAGACCGGCATTGCGCGAAACGACCGGGGTGAGGGCCAGATCGGCGCTGAGGGTAACGAGATCCATGACGACGGGCGGATACGTAGTCTTACGGGTCAATGCGAGCGCGAGCGCGGGGTTGATGGCCGGGGTGCCCGCCCCCCGGTACGGACTGCCGGTCGCGAGGTAATGGGCGGCGGTGCCCACCGTTTGGTAAACCCCCAGGCCGCTGGGCAGGCTGAAGGTGTTGACCTGCCTGGCGACCCCGGTTTGGACGGGCACCGCCGTGAGGAGGCAATTGGTCAGGTACAGGTTCGCCCCGGGCAAAGTGCACAATTGGTTGGCTTGATCGCTGGTCAACTGTTCCACCCGGCCGATGGCGTTCACCCCCGCAAAGTTGATCAGCACGTTGTAGAAAAGCGCGTTGCGGACACTGAAATCAGCATTGGTCGCGGCCACGCCAGCGCCGCAGCGCAGGATCTGCAGATCCGAAAAGGCATGGCCCACGCCTTGGTTGACGCCGAGGGCGGTTTGCGCATTGCAAATACGCAGGCACTGGAGCGTGTTGACGAGTCCATTGTTGAGATTCAGCGCGGTGCCGGCGTAAAAGGCGGTGGGCAAGGCCCAATTCCCGCTGATGTAGCTGCCAACGGTGTCGTCCGTGGCGCAGGTCAACACTGCGGGGTGATAGGGACTGGTCAGGCAGGACAACGGGCCGTTGATGTTGATCCCCGCGTTGGCGGCGTATTTGATCACGGCGCCCCCTTCCAAACGGGTGGTGCCTGACAAATTCACGGTGCCGCTAACGTAATAGGTGGTATCGCCCTGAAAGGTGACGTTGGCTTGATTGACGACGGCCGCGTAATCCAAAACCAACCCCCATTCGTGGTAACCGCTGCCAGCCAGTCGCAGGGGCCCGCCCACCCCGGCCGCCGATGCCAAATTGGGCGCGGGAAGGGCCAACAGAGCTTGCAAACCGCGGCCGGCCGGCCGGGCGGCCGCGGCATGGCCGGGAGGCGCCGGCGGAAGCGCATCGAGCAGGGGCAGCAAGGACGGCAGGGGCACTTCCTCGACCAAGAAATTCCGTCCTTCGAACTGCTTCCATTGGGGATAAACCACGACCCCGTTGGTGTCCGCACCCAAAGTGAAGGCCCGGCCCAGATCCAAGTGCAAACTGCCAAATTCCAAATGGTGCGCCGGTCTCCCATCCGGCCGGGCCACGCGGCGAATACGGGGTGCGGGCGGGGCGAAAAACTCGGTCAGCACCTGCAGGACGGTGGACGCGGAGTTGAGCGGCGGATCGAAGGATTCAGGGGCGGGCAGTTGTTCCTGCAGGATAATGTCCTGCTCCATGCCGGCGCGGGTATAGGTGTACCGTACGGCGGCGGTCACCCCGGCAAACGCATCGGGATACAAGACCTGGTTGCCGGTGGGCAACACCAACCCCGAGGAATTGGTCAGCCCGGCAAGGAGGACACTGTTGCCCGTGGCATAATCGTAATAACTAAGGCCGTACACCCGGGAGCGTAGGACCAAGCCTTCGGGAGTGGTGTGGGCCAAGGGCACGGCGATGTCAGTATTGAAAGCGGCTTGGTGCTGTCCGCGCATCGCATGGCCGCCGGTGGGGGTGATTTGAATCCCTTCGTTGGCGGGCAGCCAAACCTGGTTGGAGCGGTAATTCAGCCCGGTCGCGATTTCGTGATATATCCCGTTGGTGCGCCACTCAACCCGCCCCAGCGCGTTGGTGGCCCACCCAGTCCGCCCCCAGAGCCGGTGGTTGGCCCCAGAGGCAAGAATGCTGGGCGGGTTGGTGCCGGCCAAGCGTCCCTGCCCCGACACCCGAAAAGCGGCCAGCCATAACACGGCCATGCTCCAATAGATTAACCTGCGTCCCATAGGTTTCCTTATTTCCCCGGTCTTAAATAAGCCCGGGGTTCATTTATTTGTGCTTTTGCAATTTATTTTTTTACACTTTATTCACCGCACCCCGATCGGTCAAACGGTTTTTCCATCAAACATTTGCCGGCACAAGCCGGGAGCGAAACACACCCCCGGTGCAGCTGCGCCGAAACGATTTTTCCGGAAGGCGTCGGCCGATGCGCTCGCAAGCTCTCATTGCCTGGATAAAGATTCATTTAGGCAGACGCACCGATGTTCGCAAGTGGTTCGCTTGTCCCGTCAGCACAGCGTTGTCTGGCTTAATTTTTTTAATTGGGTCGTTTATTGCTCAGACTACTTTAGCATTGATGAGCAAATGCGGCAATGATTTTTTGGTGATTTTTGGAAGTTGGAATGTGAAAACTGAATCGAGGGTCCGGACTCCGAAGGTGCCAAAGCCAAAGCGCGCGACCATAATTTCTGACGGCAAACATTACCGCCCCCGGTCGGGTTCCTGGAGCAGGACAAATGGACCTATTTGCGCGGAAGCGCACCTGGCCTCTGAAACAGGCCCTTTTCAACATCAGCGGGCGGTCGAAGGCAAACGGCACTGTGGTGATTGGTCAGGAGTAATCCAATTGAAGCCGGCCAGCCGGGGTGCCCAAAATGGTGTGAACGTGCTCACCCCAAGACCCTTTGGGCCCGCCATCGGGCGCTTTGGGCAAAATGCCGGCCATTTTCCACTTCGTGGCCAGCGGCAAACGCCGCCCGCCCGACGGCCCGCTACCCCCGCCGGCCCTTTGGCCTTCCGTCGGCCGCCGCGGGCACCCACTCCTCAACCCGTGAATGGGACCGTTTTCGACTGTCCCCGGCGGACGCCTTGGGGTAACGTCGGGGGCGTTATGAACCTGAGCGAAGCCCGCGCGCGCCATGCCCGGCTGGCGGAGGAAATCCGCCGGCACGACCACGCCTATTACGTCCTCGCACAACCGACCATCACTGATCGCGAATACGACCATTTGTACCGCGAGTTGTCGGACTTGGAGACGGCGAACCCGGACTTGCGCACGCCCGATTCCCCCACCCAACGGGTCGGCGGCGCGCCCCTGACGGAATTTCAATCGGTGCGCCACGCGACGCCGATGATGAGCTTGGAGAACACCTATTCCCAAGCCGAAGTGCGGGAGTTCGTCGGCCGGGTCCGCAAACTCGCCCCGGGTGAGGAGTTGCTTTGGCTGGTGGAACCTAAGGTGGACGGCGTGGCGATCAATTTGGTTTATGAGCACGGCCTGCTGGTGCGCGGCGCCACCCGCGGGGACGGCACCACCGGAGATGACGTGACCGCCAATCTGCGGACCATCCGCAGCCTGCCCGCCCGGCTGGCGGCGGAAGCCCAGCCCGTGCCCGGGCGGGTGGAAATCCGCGGCGAGGTGTTCCTCCCCAAAAAAGCCTTCGCCCGCTTGAACGAGGAGAAAGCCGCGGCCGGCGAGGAGTTATACGCCAACCCGCGCAATACCGCGGCCGGTTCCCTCAAACAATTGGATCCCCGGGTGGTCGCCAAGCGGGGCCTCGAAGTCGTGCTCTATGGCTTGGGCGAATTCGTGGGCGCCCCACCGCCCGCCACCCACCAAGCCGCCCTGGCTTGGTTGCGCGCCGCCGGGTTCCGCACCCCGGAACGCACCTGGACCTGCGCCACGGAGGACGAACTGGTCGCCGCCATCGGGGAATTGGACGGCGTGCGGCACAGCTTCACCTATGAAACTGATGGCGCGGTCATCAAGCTGAACGACGCCGCTCTCCGGGCCAAAGTCGGGGTGACCTCGAAGGCCCCCCGCTGGGCCATGGCGTACAAATACGCCCCCGAACAAGCCCAAACCCGGCTCCGCGACATCACCATCCAAGTCGGGCGCACGGGCGTGCTGACGCCGGTGGCGGAATTGGAACCGGTCCAACTCGCGGGCAGCACCATCGCCCGCACCACCCTGCACAACGAAGATGAGTTGCGGCGCAAGGACATCCGCATCGGCGACTGGGTGCTGGTCGAGAAGGCCGGCGAGGTGATCCCCGCCGTGGTCGGCGTGCTGACGGCCCGCCGGACCGGTGCGGAACGGGTCTTTGAGTTTCCCAAGGTTTGTCCCGAATGCGGCTCCCAAGTGGCCCGCACGGAAAGCCTGGCCGAGGGCGGCGCGGCGGGTGTGGCCTGGCGTTGCTTCAACCCGGATTGCCCCGCCCAAGTCCGCGGTCGGTTGGAACATTGGTGCGCGCGCGGCGCCATGGACATCGAAGGCGGCGGCGAGGTCCTGGTCCGTCAACTGGTCGGGAGCGGATTGGTGCGGGACGTGGCCGAGTTGTACACCCTCAGCCTGCCCCAACTCGCCGGCTTGGAGCGCATGGGCGAAAAATCGGCGCAAAACTTTCTCACCGGCTTGGAAACCAGCAAGACCCGCGACCTCTGGCGGGTGCTTTTCGGCCTGGGCATCCTGCACGTCGGCTCCAGCGTGGCGAAGGCCCTCGGCCGGGCTTTCGCCAATTTGGACGAACTCTTCGCCGCCAAGGTACCCCAACTCACCGCCATTGAGGATGTCGGCGAAGTCATCGCCACCAGCCTCATCCAATGGCACGGCGACCAGCGGAACCGTCAACTTTTGGAGCGGCTGCGCAAGGC
>CAIYZC010000269.1 GCA_903930565.1 uncultured Pedosphaera sp. | reverse complement strand
GCCGCAACGCCCTTTCCGCATCGCCCTGGTGGCTGTTGATTTCCCGGATCAACCGTTTGTGATCACGCAACCGCGGCATTCCGACCCCTTCGGAAATCCGCAAATCCGCCCGGTGCCCCGCGAGAAAGTGGCGCAATTCTATGCCGATTTCTTCAACCGCCCCGGCACGGTGAATCACGGCCAGACCATCAACGGCTACTGGATGGAACAGTCCCGGGGCCGATTCGGCATCCCGGAATTGCGACCATTCGGCCCGTACCGGCTGCCCAAAAAACTCTGGGAATACGGCCTCAACGAATGGGGCCAGCGCGAGGCCACCCCGACCGGCAAACCGGCGGGCGGACGCCTGGAGGCCGACACGGACGCCCTGTGGAAAGCCTCAGCCGGGGATTTGAAATCCCAGTTTGACGCCGTTCTCCGGCTCTACGCCGGCTATGACGAAACCGGGGTCTGGCAGGAATTTGGGGAAATGAAATTCCAGACCCGGGACGACATTCCCGCCGCCTGGGGCAACCCGAACCCCGCGCTGCCCCGTTGGGTGGTGACGCGCTATGTCCCTTGGACCTCCTGGCGCGCGGGCGCGATGCAATGGGGTCTCTCCACCATCCGGCAGGGGGAAAACTCCGGCACCATCACCCACGAACTCGGCCACTTCGCCTTCTCCATCGGCGACAACAACAACAATCCCTACGTCCAACCCTACCGCCGCGCGGGTTCCGGTCCGTGGGACATGATGGACCGCGGCTCGTTCAACGGTCCCGGCGGCCCCCACCGCCGCTGGGTCGTGCCCCCCACCGAGGGGGCGGCCATGCCCGCGGGCCTAATGTTGCGCAACAAACTGGTCAATCATTTCCTCCCCGACGAGCAAGTGCTCCGCCTCAGCCGGGACGGGCTCGCCGAATCCGGGCTCGTGATCGCCCGCGTCACCGCCCGCGAAGTGGAGCCCTTGCCGGGAAGCTTCGCCGGCGTCGTCGTCCGCCTCGACGGCGACCTGCCGCATGACCGGACGCCATCGGAGGATCCCGCCCTCAATCCCTATTCCCCCGGCCGGTCGAATTACGATTATTACACTCTCGAAGTCGTGCAACGCGTCGGCTACGACTCGTTTTGCCCGGACAACGGCGTGCTCCTCGCCAAGAACAAAGACCGGGAGAGCGGCAACGGCGGCACCAATGGTTTCAATTGTTTCACCTGGGTCATCGACGCCCATCCCGAGGACCGGCACCTGCTCGACTTCCGCCGCCCCCATGGCGAACCCGTCTTCCGCACCCCCGCCGACTACCGCCAACTCAACGACGCACTCTTCCACGCCGGCTTGAACTCCGGCAGCCAATTTGAGTGGGCGGACGCCCCCAACGGCCTGCACTTTTATGTGATCGACCTCCACCGCGACGCCCGCGGCGTCCGGGATTACACGCTCGGCATTCGTTCGCTGGACGGCATCGGCCCCCAAATCCGCGCCGTGCGCCTCACGCCGCCCGCGCGGGCGACCACGGCCGGCGATACCAGCCGCCTGGATTTCCAACTCGCCAACCCCGGCAGCCCCGCCCCCACCGCTCCCGGGCTGCATCCCCAAAATGCGAATGGCCAACTCGGGCAGGATCTCTATCGCTTGAGTATCGTCGCCGTCGCCCCCGGTTGGCGCGCCGAACTCGCCAACGCCCTGGCCGCCGTGCCCTTCGGCGAAACCAGCACCGTGCCCGTTTACCTGCGCCCTTTACCGGGCACGCCTCCCCGGACCCCGCCAAACGTCACGCTCAAGGTGGTGTCCGAAGGCGACCCCCGCGTGCAAACGCTGGCCAGTTTTCCCGCCCCGTAAGCGCCGGGTCGCCGCTATTTTGGGGCGGGAGCCGCCGGCGCCGACCCGGCCAGCGAGAGACACGCCAAATGGTCTTCGCTCCGCAAGAACAACCGCCCGCGGGACAGTACCGGCGCGGCCCAGCAGGGGTGGTGCAACTGCGGCACCTGCCAGCGGGCCAGTTCCACCGGTTCCTTGGGGTTCAAGGCGAACAGGCCCAGCAAGCCACCTTCGCCAACCACGATGAGTTTGCCGTCGGCCAAAATGCCCGAACCGCGCCCGTAAACGTTGGGTCGCGCGGTGGTGTGCGCCGCCCACCGTTCATCGCGATCCCACAGCACTTCCCCGGTGCGAAAATCCACGCAACGGAAATGGGCGTCGGGTTCGTTGCGGCCGCTGAAGGCGTAGAGCTTGCCCTCATGGTAAACCGGGGTGTTCCAATGTTGCTCCAGTGAGGTGCCGCGCCACACTTCTTTCACGCCCTTGCCGTCCGCCTGCACCTGCAACAGGACCGAGCCCACTTTGTAGTACGCGCCCGAAATCAGGATCTGATCATCCACCACCACTGGAGTCATGGCGTTCACGGAGTCGTTGGCGACCGACCGGAACCAAAAACTGAAATTTACTGCGCCGTCTTTGGGATCGACCGAGACCAGGCCCTGCCGCATCAGGCAGAGGACGTGGCGTTTGCCGCGGATGGTCACGGCATAAGGGGTGGAATAACTGGCCTGCTTCTCAAAGGTCTGCCAATGCAGGGTGCGTTCCCCCGGCCAGGCGGTCATGGGCACGCCCTCCCAATTCTTCGCCCCCACGCTTTGCCACACCGTCTTGCCCGTCTCGGGATCAAATGCGACCATCCCCGCATTCGGTTGCCCGCCAACCATCGCCAGGAGCAGTCCGCCTTCCAGGATGGGACTGCTGCCCACGCCGAAGAAGGCGTTGGGGATATTGAAGTCGATCCCGTTCTCCGTGTCCCGCTGCCACACCAGCTTGCCGGAAGCCAGATCCAGGCAAGTCAATTTCCCCTCCGCGCCAAACGTATAGCAACGGTTGGAGGTCAGCAGCGGGGTCGAACGCGGTCCGTTGTTGTAACCGTAGGGGTCGCGGAAATGGCTGGGGTACGCGTAGCGCCAGAGCGACTTGCCCGTGCCCGCCTCCAACGACTCCACAATCTCCTCATCCTCCTGGCGATGATGAAACACCAACCGTTCCCCCCGGATCGACGGCGCACCATAACCGGTGCCGATGGCTTTGTCCCACACCAGCGGCGGTCCGCCGGCCGGCCAGGCGGCCAATAACCCG
>CAIYZC010000268.1 GCA_903930565.1 uncultured Pedosphaera sp. | reverse complement strand
CAAGAGTCTCCTTACGTCGTCTCCTACAAGTTGATAGGGTGGTCGGTTGGGCGGTGTTTGGGGTAGTGGATGATTTTGGCGTCAACGGATGGCCTCAGGGTTCCTCCTCTCCCCGGCCCGCTCCTCCCACGGCGGGAGGCGACAAGGGGTGGAAGACCGGAAAGGTTGGGGAGCACGCGGGCGGGCCTGCTTCCCGCCGGTATTTTCCCGCTTGAGTTTGGCGCAAAATCGGAGGAGGTTGGGTGCGTTCTCGTTTTAACCAACAACGTATCAGGAAGAATTATGAAACTGCTCAACCTCGCCCTGGCCGCGCTGACGCTGGCCGCCCTGGCCGCCACCCCGTTGCCCGCGGAACCGCAACCGCAGGGCAAAGTCGAAGTCAAGGAACGCATCAGCGTGGAAGTGATCATCGGCAAGCGGCCCGGCAATCCGCGGGAAATCAATCTGATGAAGATGGAGGAGCGGGAGCATCCGAACATCGTCAAGGCCATGCACGACATCCGGGCGGCAATCAAGGCCTTGGATGAAGCGCCGGAGAATTTTGGGGGGCACAAACAAATGGCCAAGGAGGACCTGGAAAAGGCTTACGTTTCACTCCGCAAGGCGCTCTACTTCCGCCTCTGGGAAGACAAGCACTAAGGCATTCTCCGGCGGGCGAGGGGTTGCCGGGCGTCCCAAAGGGCCGGGCGCACCCCGCCGCCAGCAGGAAAAACCACAGAGCATGTCCTACGAGCTGCAATGCCACCGCTGCGGGGCATGCTGCCGGCATCCGGGCGAGGTCCGGTTGGAACCGGCGGAGATTGCCCGGATCGCGTCCTTTCTCGGGCTGAGCGAACCCTCGTTCATCGAGGAACACTTGCGGTTGCGCCAGGACCGGCGGGGTTTGGCTTTGAAGGAGCGGCCGGATCACTCCTGCATTTTTCTGGAGGGCAACGCCTGCGTCATCCAGCCGGTGAAGCCGGGGCAATGTTTGGAATTCCCGAACCGGTGGGTCAATTTACTCTGGGGCAAGGTGCCGCTCGAAGCGATGCGGCGGGATTACCCCATGCTGTTCGGCTGCGCAACGTTCCAAGATTTTTTGGTCAAGGAAGCGAGCCCCGACCCGGCGCCCAAGGAATAGGAGCGGGGGCGCGGGGGGAGCCCCATGAAGGGGGCCGGTGGGGGTGAGCCACCCACCGGCCCCGGCAAATCCTCACTGCCCGAAGGGCGATTTGGGGAGCTTATTCACTTCTGCGAGAGCGGTCTGAAGCGCGTTTAAGTCGTCCGCCTTTAGCTGGTCGGATGTTTCCTGCCAAGCCGTGTTCAGCGCCGCCACGATTTTGGTGGTCACAATGGCGTCGGCCACGGCGGCGAGCAAATTATATTTGGCCTCCGCCAACGTGATTTGCTTCTGAGCTTCCGCCAGAGTACTTTCGTAGAGCGTGGCGGGTTTGCTTTGAAGCAGGCCTTGTTCGACGATCAGCATTTGTTCAATGCTGGAGATCAATCGCGGCATCCCGCCATTATTGGCGGTCAATAAATTCAAGTTGATTTGCGATGGGTTCAGGGAAGCCAAATTGGTCTTAAAAGTATTGAGCGCGGCGACCAGCGCGGGGGCGTTGGTGATGATCTTTATTTTCGAATAATCAAATCCCGCAAGCTTGTCAACCTTGTCAACGGCAAGGTTGTAGTCCCCGGCGGTGAGCCCGACAAAAGTGCCGCTTGTCGGGGTCCAGTTGCTCTGGAGATCTTTCAATTTGCTGACCAGCGTTCCGGCGCGGTTTTTGAGATCCGCAGCTTTGTTGGCCGTATCGCTTTCCGTGGAACTGGTGGTGTTTTCAAACGGGATCTGAAGCGTATCGAAGGATAAGGAAACAACCGGAACGGCGAACGATTTCGAAAGTTCTGATGGCTTCAACCCTTGAAGCTCCACGGCGCTATACTTCATCAATGGATCCTGAAGCACGGCTTGCAGTTTGCCCTTGGAGAAAAAGAGGTACTTGCCATTGATACTGCCACCCTTTGGCACTTTGATCAAATCGGGCATGCCGAAGTTCACAATGTTCAAGAGATTATTGGGGACCTTGTCCACAAACAGCGTTTTCAATCCCGGAATTCCGGTGCCGGTCGCAATCGCGACTTCCTCCACCAAGTGCATGCCCGCGTGGCTGGCGGGGGCGATCACGGTCGCCATGGCTCCCACAAATTCCAAACCCCGAAAAATCCATTCCCTGGTCAAGTCGGACTTGCCGTTTTGCACCATGGTGTAGATGTGTTCCAAACTTTGGGGCGCCACCTCGATGGGCATGGTGAACGCCGGTCCGAGGTTATTCGTCGATTCCGGCTGGACCAGGGCGCGACCATAAACCTTGATCATTCCGAGGCTGACCAATTGATCTTTGTCCGTGGGATTGACCAGGGTCAGTCGCAACGCAAAGAACTCTTGGTCCACAAATTGACCGAATAATTGCTTTGTTTCCTTCTGGGGCAGGGGGAAGGCCGTGATGTTCTGAAGATCAATTTGGTGGTTGAGGATGGAGGTTCGATAATCAGGCTCGGAATAGAGGATAAACGTCCTGGAAGCACTCGCCAGCAGCACCCCTCTGGGTTTGCGATCCTCCAGCGAGAACGCTTTGGATTGGTTGAAAGCAGCCTGAAAATTCTGCGAAAATTCGTCCCTCTCTTTGTCGTCCACGCGCGCCAGCAAGGCTCTCTTCAGGGCGGCCAACTGAACATCCGAATAAGGCGGATAATGTTCCGCGGCAATAATCCCGGCGTCACTCGCCTCTTGGGAAGTCAATTTCGAGCCCGGGCGCAAATAATTCGTGAGCGTTGCCCGGGCGGCCTTTTGTTGGTCAGTTTGCGAACGTTGTGTGATATTCACTTCCAGACGCAAGCGGTCCTTGGTTTGCATTTGCATCGTGGCTTTCGGTAGGATGGTGACCACCAACCTGGACCCGTTGGTGCGCGGCGAGAGAAAAAAGTCCACGTCGGCCACCAGTGGCGCGGGCATTGAGACACCCACGACACTCTCGGGGTCGTCCAAGTCCTGACCCAGAATGGGGATTTCCAATGGACCGCCGGGGATAAATCTTAGAATGGCCTCGGAGCCGAGGTTGTGGATTCGGGGGCGTCCGCCTTTGGTAGCAGACTCCGCTTTGCCTAGCGACGAATTGGGCTTGACCGCCGCAGGCGTGGGGGGTGGGGTTACCGCGGGTGTTGTCAACGCCTGGACGCTGGCCTTTAAATTCTGATTGGTCTTGCTCCGGGCAATCTCTGTGGCGGCGTCGAAACGCACCTTTTGGAGTTGCTCGTGAGCGGCGACCACTGGTTTTCGGGCAGCTTCCACAGCCGCTTTTGCGCGATCCAAATCAGGCCCGGGCTGATACGCCGCAACGGCTTTGAGGTAAGCCTGTTCGGTGGTCTGAAACCGGGCGACCGCCGCGGCATATTCCTGCTCGGCGGATTCCACGCGGGCTTTCCCCACCTGCCGGGCCATGCGCTCGTCAAAGGATCGGTCGGTGAGAGATTCGCAACCCACCACGCAGACCAAGGTGAGCAGCGACAGGCAACCCAAAGCCCATTGGGCAAACCGGTAGTTCGGATGTATATCCACGGCCGTTTGCAATGTTTTTTTCATTTTCCTCTTTTAGGTAAATCGGCCGTGGTTGGCAATGCTTTTTTGGTAGTTTTTAATCCACCCGATCAGGAGTCTTAAATTTGCTCCCAAGCTGGACGAAGGCCGGCCCTTGACATGGTCCAGTATTTCTGTCATAACAGAACTATCGGAAGTTATTGATTTATGAAACGCATGATTCTGGCGGGGGCGAACGGGTTCCTGGGCGGAGTGTTGGCCCGGTATTTTGGGCGGCGCGGTTGGACGATCGTGGGGCTGACGCGGCGGCCGGGGACCGGCTCCGTACCGGCGGGGGTGCGGGAGGTGGCGTGGGACGGCGCGAACGTCGGGGCCTGGGCCGCGGAACTGGAAGGGGCCGACGTGGTGGTGAACCTGGCCGGACGCAGTGTGGATTGCCGGTACACCGAACCGAATCGGCGGGCGATTTGGAATTCGCGGGTGGATGCGACCAGGGCCATTGGATCGGCCATCGCCCGGTGCCAAACCCCACCCGCGGTGTGGTTGAATGCGGGAACGGCCACCATTTACCGGCATTCTTTGGAGCAACCGATGGGGGAGGACGGGGTCATCGCGGGCACACCGGGGATCAAGGATGAATTCTCCGTGGCGGTGGCCCAAGCCTGGGAGGCGGCACTCGCGGAAGCCGCGACCCCGCGAACCCGGCGCGTGTCCATGCGGCTGGCCATGGTGCTGGGCCGGGGGAGCGAAGGCGTGCTGCCGGTGCTGCGGCGCCTGGCCCGCTGGGGGCTCGGCGGCACGATGGGCGACGGCCGCCAATATGTCTCGTGGCTGCACGAAGCGGACTTTTGCCGGGCGGTGGAGTGGTTGATCGAACATCCGGAACTCGCGGGGGCGGTGAACGTGACATCGCCGCAGCCCCTGCCCAACGAAATGATGATGCGGCAACTCCGGGAACAGGTGCGGGCGCCGTTCGGGCTGCCGGCCACGAAATGGATGCTGGAAATCGGCGCCATCTTTCTGCGCACCGAGACGGAGCTGATCTTGAAGAGTCGGCGGGTGGTGCCGGCGCGGTTGCAGGCCTCCGGATTTCGTTTTGAGTTTCCCGAATTTGCCGGGGCCGTGGCGGATTTGGCGGGACCAGCGTGCGCCTAGTCCAAGGTTTTTGGTGTTAAGGCCCGGAGTTCCTGCTATGGCTGGGGCATGAAATTCCCGAACTGGTCCGTGCGACTCCCGCTCCTGCTGGCGCTTTTGACCGGCAACGCTTTGCCGGCGGCGGACAAGACGTTGATCGATTATTTCCGGCCGATGCCCCTGCACGGCCCCTTGACGACCAACGCCTGGGGCGCCGCCAATGTGCAGCCCCGCGACCCGCAAAACGGACTGGAGGATCCGACAATGAAGCAGTGGTGCTACTGGGACGGGCAGATCATCAAAGGGCCGGAGGGCAAGTTCCATCTCTTCGCCAGCCGCTGGGATCAGGCCCGGGGGCACAACGGGTGGTTCAGCTCCGCGGCGGTCCATGCCGTCAGCGATCAAGCGGTCGGGCCGTACACGGATACCGGGCTGTGCTGGCCGGATGATCAAAAAGGCAAAGGGCACAACGTCACGGCCCTGGTTTTGCCGGACGGTCGTTACGCCGTGGTGGTGAGCGAGACGCGGCCGGGGGAGGTGTTTGTCTCCCCATCGCTGAACGGTCCTTGGGAGCACCTGGGGAAAATCCAGGTGAACACCAACGCCTTCCAACCGCGCGTCGCGCGCCCGTCGAATTTCAGCGTGCTGCTCCGTCCGGACGGCGCGTTTGAAATTGTGCCGCGTTCCGGCGTGATTTTGATCAGCACGAACGGCATCCTGGGGCCGTACGAACCGCAGGGGCGGTCGGTGTATCCCGGCGTGACGGGACTGCCGCAGCGCAATTTGGAGGACCCGGTGGTGTGGCACAGCGGGGGTCGGTATCACATTGTGGTCAACAGTTGGAGCGCCCGCAAGGCGTTCCACCTCACCTCGCCGGACGGCATCCACAATTGGACATTCCGCGGGCTGGCGTACGACCCAACCACGGACTTTTTGCGCCATACGGACGGGACGGTGAACCACTGGAACAAGATCGAGCGGCCGGGCGTGTACCTCGAAAACGGCCACGTGGCCTATTTCACCTTCGCGGTGCTGGACGTGCCCAAGGAGGAGGAAAAACCGAACGACAACCATGGGAGCAAGGTGATCGTGGTGCCGTTTGACGGGGTGGCGTTTGACCGGGACATGGAAAAGACGGCGGCGGCGGGAGCGCCCGCGACGACCGGCGAAGGGCGTTGAGGAGCGCCGCACCGGCGGGGTGAAGCAAGTTGGAGTTCAAGTTGCCCAAGACAGGTTGCCGTCACCCAATGAAGCTTCGTGCGCCTTCCCCCGCCCCTGCCGGGGCGAGGTGGATCAAAAGGCGAGGTACCCGGCGTGGTACGCCGGGCTCATTTCCCGCAACCCTCCGGGTTGCCCGAATCCTGGGTGCGTTGCCAACGCAACCCGGCGCTCCTTCAGAGGCGAGCTTCGGGATTCAACCGCCGCTTTTGGGATCAAGGATGCACGGCCGGCGTGACCCAGTTGTTATGCCACTTGTAAGTCCAGAGATTGTTGAGCCGCACCGATTCGGTGTGGTTGTCGGCAAACGCCATGTTGATGATGCCGGGCAGAACCCCATTGGGGACGTAGCGGTAATTGCGCGGCGCGCTGGAGGCGGCGCGGCTGTTGTGGCGGTCAATCAGGCAGAGGCCCAAACTGTGCTCGCAAACGGAGCGGTTGCCGGTATAGCCGGTGTAGAGGTTCATGGGGATGGCCGTGGCGTCGGTTTCCAACGGGAAGACGTAAAACCAGGTGGCATCGCAGAACATCGGCGTGGTGGAGGCGGCCTTGAGATCCGCCTCGCGGCGGTAAAAGTAAGTGGTGAAACTGTCCACGGGGGAGTGATCGACGGAGAGCCAGCCGTTGATGGCGTAACTGCCCGCCAAATTGGCCGAGGAGGAATTATTGGGATCGGTGCCGAAATAGGCCATGTCCGCCGTGCCGAAGCCGTTGCCCGAGGAGGCGGTTTTCGGCACTTTGGTGGAGGGACAGACCATCACTTGGTTGTTCCCCACACTCACGGTGATATCCACACTGTTTTCATTATCCACGGCGAGAATCAGGGTGCCGTTGTGATCGTCGGTGTAGATGCGGCGGGCCATCCCCATCTGCCGCAAATTGTTGATGCAGGCGATTTTTTGACCCTTCAGTTTGGCTTGGGCCAGCACCGGCAACAAGAGCGCAGCGAGAATGGCAATGACGGCGATAACGACCAGAAGCTCAATCAGCGTGAAAGCGGTGATGCGCCCGGATCCGGCCCCATGAAGACTGCATTGCGGCGGTTTCATCAATAGAGTGTGCCCCAATGGCAACGAATGGCAAGTGTGTTTCCCGCCGCCCAGGGGAGCGCAATCGAATCCGCCGCGCTCGCCGGGGTTAAAGTTCCCGGCGCGGGTTGGTCCGCGGCTCCGGCGGGACCGCAGCGTCGTGAACGGGCGGCCCGTCCGCGGCCCCGTCCGCGAGGGTCCGGCGCACCCATTCCCGGGCGGCTTCCGGGGTGGCGAGTTCATCCTGGAGCTGGCGGTCGCGCAATTCATGTAACAGCCGGCCCATGCCCGGTCCCGGGGGCACGCCCAGGGCGCGGAGGTCGTCGCCGTTCAGAAGCGGCGGAACCATTTCCGGTTGCCGGGCGAATTCCGCGGCGCGCTCCACCATGAACTCGTAATGCTGTAAACGGCCGTGCGAACCCAGGCAATCCAGACGGTGCAACGCGAGCTCCAAGGGGAAGGTGGGGCGCAACAACATGCGGCGCAGGGTGGCTTTGCGCATTTGGGGCACGTCCTTGAACTGCATGTGGTACTGCACCACGGTGGCGATTTCCTCGGCCTCCCGCCGCGGGAACTTGAGCCGCCGCAACAGGTCCAACGCCATGTCCGCGCCGACCTTTTCATGGCCGTAGAAATGGATCGCGCCGGTGACGGGGTCCTGGCTCGCGGTTTGCGGCTTGGCGACGTCATGCAGCAGCACGGCCCAGGGCAACCCGGCCGGGGCATCCGCGGGGAGTTGCGCCAACATGAGCCGCACGTGGTTGTACACGGACCCTTCGGGGTGATAATCCGGCGATTGCGCGCAGGATTCCATCACGGCGATTTCGGGCAGGACGTGCGGCAGCAAACCGGTGTCCCGCAGCCAATCGAGACCACGCGCCGCGTGGGGCGGGCGGAAGAGCTTGACCAACTCGTCCCGGATTCGCTCGGCGCTGATCCCGCGGATGCGCTCCGCCCCGGCTTGGACGGCGGCCAGGGTGGCGGGTTCGATTTGAAAATCCAACTGGGCGGCAAACCGCGCCGCGCGGAGCATCCGCAAATAGTCCTCCCCGAACCGCTCGGCCGGCGCGCCAATGGTGCGCAGCACCCGGGCGCGCAAATCGGCCTCGCCGCCGACCCAATCGTGGAGCTGGTCCGCGAGGGGATCGAAGAACAGGCCGTTGACGGTGAAATCCCGTCGACTCGCGTCTGCCTGGGCGTGACTGAACAACACCCGGCCGGGGTGCCGGCCGTCCTGGTAATCGCCCTCGGCGCGGAAGGTGGCGACCTGAAATTCCCGGCCGTCCACGAGGACGATGATCACCCCAAACTTCCGCCCGACCGGAATGGTGCGGGGAAACACCGCCTCGATCTGGTCGGGGGTGGCCGAGGTGGCGATGTCGTAATCGTAGGGTTCGCGGCCCAGGAGGAAATCGCGCACGCACCCGCCCACCCAGTACGCGCCGTAACCGGCGCCTTGCAACCGGCGCACAATGTCCGTGGCGGCCGTTCGGAGGTGGGACATGCGGCGGTTGGCGGGGGAGGGGAAGCCGGCGGAAGGGCTAATCCCGGCCCCAGATTTGAAAAATATGTTCGGCCCCGCGCTTCGCCTGGTCCGGGCTGAGGGAGGGGCTGAACTCGAACACCTTGAGGTGTTCGGGTTTCACGAAGGGCTTGAGCGCCGCGAAATCGACGGTGCCGGTGCCGGGGGCGCAATGATCGCGTCCGGGGGCTTGCACATCGTGGATGTGGAAGCCGAACAAACGTTCCTTTTGCGCCTCCAAATGGAACGCGTGATGGATGAAGCCGAGGTTCTCTTTGATTTGCGCGTGGCCGCAATCGTGCCAGTAAACGATCGATGGGCTGCGGAACTCACGGAACAGGAAGGCGTAATCGGATTCCAAGGGCAATTCCTCCAAGGCCTCGCGGTTTTCGATGCCCAGCTTGAGGCCAAGGCTTTCGGCCTCGGGAATCAAGCGGCCGAGGAGTTCGTTGGCGCGTTCGATCGGGGCTTCCTTGAGCGCCTCGCGCTTGCGGCTGACTTCGTCGCAGAGCTTGTCGTATTTGGGGGTGCCTTTTTCGCCACGACCGACCATTTCGAGGAGCTTGTCGGTGTACTCCTTCATATCGATGCTGCCGTAGTGCAGCACCACGAGCGGCGCGCCGACCCGGGCGGCGAGCTCCAGGGTTTTGCGGGTGTGCTTGTACGCGTTCTCGCGCTCGGTGGAGCGCTCGGCCGTGAAGCGGAAGAGGTTGGGCGCGGAGTGGTTCACGCCCACGGGCAGGGGACAGAAATTATGGAGGCTGGAGATCTTGACCTCGCCGGCGGCCACGGCGTCCAAAATGCCCGGCAGGAGGCTGATGCGCGTGCCGTGGCTCAGCTCGACGGTGTCAAAGCCGAGCTCGCGGATTTCGCGCAACATGGCCCGGCCGTCGGTGTGGCGGTGGGAGTTCCAACACGTGGAGAACGAATACATAGGCGGACTCGGACCGGGTCAAAAAAAGCAAAAAAGCCGGGCGCGGCCAATCAAATGACCGCGCCCGGCGTGGACAAGGCAAAATTCCGACAGGGACAGGAGCGGCTTACAAATCCGCGTAACGGGCGGACAGCATGGCGGAGAACCGCGCGACTTTTTCTTTGCGCCGGCGTTTTTCGCTGGGCTTTTCAAAGTGCCGGTGGTTGCGCACCACTTTCAACGTGCCTTCGCGGTCGATCTTCTTCTTCAGACGCCGCAGGGCCTTTTCGACTGGCTCGCCCTTCTTCAGTTTAATCTCGGTCAATTCAATTCACTTCCTCTCCCGTGGACTCGTGGGATACCAACCGGATCGGCATGATCCGTCGGTTCGCTTCGGTCAAGGGGGTGGACAATAGGCGGCCGGCGGCGGCCTGTCAACGGCCGAACGCAGATTTTTTTCGTGCCTTGGGCCACAAGGGCGCCTCCCCTCACCGGGCGGCGGTCAACCGGGCGAGGTTGTTCACCGGCAGAACCTCGGTTCGGCCGGCCGCGGAATCATAGAGGAGCAAATAGCGACTCGTGGTGCCCAGCAGCGTATACAACCGCTCGCCGGGCGGCCCGGATTTGGCGGCGGCATCGGCCACCACCTCCACGCGCACCTTCGGACCGCGGCCCTTTTTGATCACGTCGGCGTTGTGCTCGGCATAGCTGGCGGTGAGGGCCAGAAAATAGCCCATCAGGAGGGCCGCATAGACGAAGCGTGCGGCCAGCGGCCACCAAGGGCGCCGGGCAATCCACTCCGCGAGGCGCCGGTACCGGGGCGAACGGTCCATCCGTCGGGCGTGCCGCCGCACCATGCGGAGCATGACCCAGAGGGAGAGCAGGGTGATCCCGAGCAGGGCCGGCTTCCGCAGCGAAACCAGGATGAAATCGCTGGGATCGGCGAAATCGAGGATTTGCAGGTCGAATTGGCTGAAGAACGACTCTTCGTAGACCATGCCCACCAAACTGAGGAACAAATAGCCCAAGGTGAGCGCCAAGGCGGGGTGCTGATGCAAAATGTGCCGGGCGCCCTGCGCCCAGACGAACAGGAAGCGGGTCGGCTCCCCAGCCGAACCGGCGGCCGGCGAGTCGGGCGGGGCATCAGGCGGCCGATCCGTCATCACGGGCGCCAAGATGCCATCAAGGACCCCGCGGCGCAATCCCGGACCGGCCCGCGCCAAGGAATATGGGGCGCTCCGCCGCGATCGGGGTTATATTTCAAAGGTATGAAATTTCCTGCGTTGGCACGGTTGGAGAGTAATGTCCACCGGGTGGCGGAAATCCTGGGCGTTCTGGCCAAGTACGGTTTGGCCGATTGGGTGAAGGCCCCGCACTATGGGTGGCTGCGGAAACACCTGCGCAGCGGGGACGGGCAGGCACTGTCCGGGCTCGGCCTGCCGCAGCGCGCCCGGATGGCCTGCGCGGAACTGGGGGTGACCTTCATCAAGCTCGGGCAGGTGCTGGCCACGCGGCCGGATTTGGTGGGGCTGGAGGTGGCGGCGGAGCTGGCGCAGCTGCAAACGGCCGCGCCGGCCGAGCCCGCCGCCACCGTGCGCGCCACCTTGGCGGCAGAGTTGGGCGCCCCGGTGGAGGAACGCTTCGCCGCCTTCGCCGACACCCCCCTGGCTTCGGCTTCCATCGCCCAAGTTCACTGCGCCCGGCTACCCACCGGCGAGGAGGTGGTCGTCAAAATCCAACATTCCGGCTTGGAACGACAAATCCTGCCCGATCTGGACATTCTGGCCGCCCTCGCCGCCCTGGCGGAGCGCTATTCACCGGAACTGCGCCGTTACCAGCCGGTCACGGTGGTCCGCCAATTCCGCCGGACGCTGCTGCGGGAACTGGATTTTACAATTGAACGCCGGCACCTGATGGAATTTGCCGGGCGGTTCGCGGGGGATCCCAACGTCCACTTTCCCGTGCCCTATGCCGAATGGTCCTCCCGGCGCGTGCTGACCATGGAACGACTGGACGGAATTCTGGGGACCAACACGGCGGCGTTGGCGGCATCCGGGGTGGATCTGGACGAATTCGCCCGCCGCGGCGCGACGATGTACCTGCAAATGGTGTTCCGGGACGCCTTCTACCACGCCGACCCGCATCCGGGAAACCTGATGCTCCTGCCCGGCGGGGTGGTCGGGGTGCTGGACTGCGGGATGGTGGGCCGCTTGGACCCCGAACTGGCGTCGGCGATCGACGACCTTTTGGTTGCCTTGGTGACCCAGGACGCGACGGACTTGGGTGACACGCTGCTGCGCCTCGGGTCCGCCCCCCCGGGCGTGTCCCGGGACCAATTGCGCGCCGACCTCGCGGAGTTTGTGGCGGACCATGTCGGCCGCTCGTTGCGGGAACTCGATATCGGCGCGGCTTTCGGCAACCTGTTGGAAATCGTGCGCCGCTATCAACTCACCCTGCCCCCGGCGTGCATTCTGCTGTTGCGGACCCTCGTGGAGCTGGAGGGCACGGCGCGGCGGCTCAGCCCCGAGTTCAGTCTGGCGGAGGTCTTCGGTCCCTTTTACACCACCCTCTTGCGCCGCCGGCTGTCCCCGCGGCGCGCCGTGGTGCGGCTGCGCCGCGCGGGCCGGGACTGGGAGCGCCTGGCGGGCAGCCTGCCGCGCGACCTGGGCGATGTGCTGCGCCGGGTGCGCGAAGGGTCCTTCCACGTCCATCTCGACCACCACCATCTCGATCCGGTGGTGAACCGGCTGGTGCTGGGACTGGTCACAGCGGCGCTGCTCGTGGCCTCGGCGCTCCTGTGGTGCCTCGCGGCACCCCCGGTCTGGCACGGTGTCTCGCTGGTGGGGGCCGCGGGGCTGGCGGCGGCGATTTACCTCACCGCCCGCCTGCTGTGGGCCATCCGCAAGTCCGGCGGACCGAGCCGGTCGGATGAATGAGCGGGACGCCGCGCGGACTGGCGTTGGCGCGCGCGGGGTGTTAACGGTAGTCCCCGGCGGCGGACCCCGGTCCCCCGCCGGACCCACCATGACGACCGCGGAAAAAGCCCGCCAGTTACAGGCGACGTTTGCCGGCATCACCGATGCCCGCGAACGGCTCGCGTACATCGTCGCCGAAGGGCGTCGGCGCCCCCCGCTGCCGCCCGAGTGCCGGACCGACGCCGCGCGGGTCGAGGGCTGCCTGGCGAACCTCTGGCTGGTTTCGGAATTCACCACGGGCCGCTGCCATTTTCGGGCGGATTCGGATTCCGCGGTGATGAAGGGCGTGGCGGTGGTGTTGTGCGACTTTTACAGCGGGCAAACCGCGGAGGAAATCCTGGCCGGCGATCCGGCCCTGCCGGCGGCCGCGGGCCTGGCCCGGCACCTCACCCCCAACCGCCGGAACGGCCTGGCCCGGATCGGTGACGCGATCCGGCAATTCGCCGCCGCGCACCGGGACGCGCCGCCGGGGGACGCGGCATGAACCCGCCGCTGATCGACAGCCACAATCATTTGCAGGACCCGCGGCTCACCCCGCACCTGACCGCCATCCTCGCGGAACTAACCCGCCAAAACGTCGGGCGCATGGTGGTGAACGGCACGCGCCCGCAGGATTGGGCGGCGGTGGCGGAGTTGGCCCGGCGCGATGCCCGGGTGCTGCCCAGCTATGGTGTGCACCCGTGGTATGTGGCGCAGGCGGGTCCGGATTGGCGGGAACGCTGGCGGGAACACCTCGCCGCCGGTCCGGCGGCCGTCGGGGAAATCGGCTTGGACCGCTGGATCGCCGGGCACGACGCCGCGACGCAAGAGGCCGTGTTCCTCCCCCAATGGCGGGAAGCCGCGGAACGCAACCTGCCGGTAACGATTCATTGTCTGCGGGCCTGGGGGCGGCTGTTGGAAATCAGCCGCGCCGAACCGGGGCCGGCGTGCGGCTTTCTGTTGCATTCCTACGGCGGCCCGGTGGAAATGGTGCCCGAGTTTGCGGCCCGAGGCGCGTACTTCTCGCTCTCGGGTTATTTCGCCCAACCGCGCAAAGCCCGCGCCGCCGAAGTGTTTCGCGCCGTGCCCGCCGACCGACT
>CAIYZC010000267.1 GCA_903930565.1 uncultured Pedosphaera sp. | reverse complement strand
TGGGCGATCACGCCGACTTGGGTGCAAAGTTTTTCGACAATTTCCAGCACGTGCGAGGTGAGAAAGACGGTGGCGCCGCGCTCCACCACCCGCTTGAGAATGTCGCGCAGGATGCGCGAGGCCACGGCGTCCACGCCCTCGAAGGGTTCGTCCAAAAACAACAGCTCGGGGTTGGGCAGGAGTGCCGCCGCGAGGGCGAGCTTCTTCTTCATGCCATGGGAATACTCCAGGGTGAGTTTCTTCTCCTGGTCCGCCAGCTCCATCATGGCGAGCAATTCCTCGGACCGGTCCTTGATGACGGCCGCCGGGAGCAGGTACATGCGGCCAATGAAGGTGAGAAACTCGCGGGCGGTGAGGTTGTCGAAGAGGGCGAGGTTTTCCGGCACGACCCCGATGCGGCGTTTGACTTCCCGGGCGTGGCGGCGGTCGGCCAAGTCCTCGCCCAGCACGGTCATGGTTCCGCCGCTGGGGGCGACCAAGCCGGTGAGCATTTTGATGGTCGTGGATTTGCCGGCGCCGTTGGGGCCCAGAAACCCGTAAAAGGTTCCGCGCGGCACCTCCAGATCCAACCCGTCCACCGCGCAGACCGCGCCGTAGCGGCGGGTCAAACCGCGGGTCACAATGGCGGCACTCATGCCGGCACCTTAGCGAAGCGCCGCCCGGGGGGCGAGCGTTATTTAGCCGAAGACCAGGCGGCAGATGATCACCGAGGCGATCACCCCCGCCGTGTCCGCGATCAAACCGGCCAAAACCGCGTGGCGGGTCCGGCGGATGTTGGCGGCGCCAAAATAAACGGCCAGGACGTAAAAGGTCGTCTCGGTGCTCCCATACAAAGTGCCCGCGGTGCGGGTGAGGAGGCTGTCCGGCCCGTACTGTTTCACCAACTCGGTGAAGACCCCCAGGGCGCCACTGCCGCTGAGGGGTCGGATGAGGGCGATGGGCAACAGTTCCGGCGGGAAATGCACGAGGGAAAGCACGGGCTGTAGCAAGGCGGTGAGCAACTCCACCCCGCCCGCACCGCGGAACATGCCGATCGCCACGAGCATGGCCACCAGGTTGGGGATGATGCGGAGACTGACTTGAAATCCCTCCTTGGCCCCCTCGGTGAACTCTTCGTAAACCCGGAGTCCGCGCGCGGCGGCGAAGAGCGGGAAAAACCCGAGCAAAGCCGGCAACGCCAGCAGGGAAAGGGTTTTGACCACCCGCACGCCGGGGCCGTCGGCGGCCCAATCGGCGGGCTGTTCGCGGCCGAACAGCGCCGGAAAGGCCGTGCGCAGGAACAACGCGAGAAAACCCAGGGCGAACAAACCCAGGGCCACCCCACCCCAGCGGGACAACGGCCCCGGGGCCGGGGCTTCCGGCGTCGGTTCCGCAGCCGGGGCGGCGGCGGGGCCGGCGGCGGCCGGACCCGCGGGGAGCGGGGGCAATTGAAACCAAGGCAACCGTTGCAACAATTTGACACCAGTGACCGCGCAGACCGCCGCACAGGCGGTGGCGGCAAAGGCGGGGCCGATGATGGCCGCCGGTTCCCGGGCGTGATTGGCCACCAGGACCGCAATCGCGGTGACCGGGATCAATTGCACCGAGCCGGTGTTGATGGCCAAGAAGGTACACATGGCGTTGGTGGCCGTGCCCGGGCGGGGATTGAGGGATTCCAAATCGCGCATCGCGCGCAGCCCGAGCGGCGTGGCGGCGTTGGCCAGACCGAGCATGTTGGCGGCGATGTTCATCACCATGGCCCCCATGGCGGGATGCTCCGGCGGCACGTCGGGAAACAAGCGGGTGAGCACGGGGCGGAGGGCGCGCGCGAGCACGCGCACCAAGCCGGACCTTTCCGCCAGCCGCATCATGCCCAGCCACAAGGCCATCACGCCGGCGAGCGGCAGGGCGAGGTCCATCACGGCGAAGCGCGCCATGTTCAGGGCGCGTTCAGTGACCGTCGGCAACTGGCCGTTCCAGCCGCCGAGCGCCACCGCGCCGAGCACCAAGGCCAGCCACAGGTAATTCAACATCGCGCCCCCACCCTACACGCCCGGCCCGGAAAAGGCGCGGCAAAAATCCCCCGGCACCGCGAATCACCCGCGGAAAGCATTGAAATTCCACGCCCGGCAGGGCATCCTGCCGGCATCATGAGTCGCAATACAAACCGCCCCGGCCAGTCCCGGGGCGCGCCCCGGGCCGGCGCCCCCACCCCCGCGAAGCGGGAACGCAATCCCGCCTGGGTGGCGCTCCCGATCCTGGTCGTGGTGCTCGGAGGGATCGCCGTGGCGATCTCCACCGGCGCCTTCCGCCCGGACCCGGCCCGCCAAAATCTCCTGCAGGACAGCAACCACCCGCCGACGGCGGCCACGGCCCCCGGGGCGCTTGATCCCGCGGTCGCGACGCCGGGAAAAGCCGCCGCCGCGCCGCTCCCCTTGGAAGCCGAACTCGGGCCGACGGAAAAATCCGCGCACCACCAGAACCAGGGCAACGAATTCCTCAAAGTCGGCCAGTTCGCCGCGGCGGTGGCGGAGTACCGGCAAGCGGTCGCCATCACGCCGGAGGATGAGGACGCGCATTACAACCTGGCCTTCGCCCTCGCCAAGTCCGGGGATAAGGAGGGCGCCGAGAAGGAATACCGCGAGGCGTTGCGGATCTATGCGGATTACACCGAAGCGCACAACAACCTGGGCAACCTGCTCCTCTCCAATGGCAAGGTGGCCGAGGCGGTGACGGAATTTCAGGCCGCGATCAAACTGACCGCCGACGATCCGATGGCGCACAACAATTTGGGCCACGCCCTGGCGCTTCAGGGCAAATACACCGAGGCCCTGGTCGCGCTCAAGGAAGCCTTGCGGCTGAAACCGGATTACTTGGAAGCCCGCCAAAACCTGGGGGTGGCTTACCTGCAAATGCAGCGCGGGGCGGAAGCCCTGGCGGTGTTTGAAGAAATCCTCCGCGGCAAGCCCGATTTCGAACCCGCCCTCAAAGGCCGGGCCCGCGCGCAAAAATTGGTCGGGCCGTGAGCCCGCCGGCGGCGGCCGGGAGCG
>CAIYZC010000266.1 GCA_903930565.1 uncultured Pedosphaera sp. | reverse complement strand
TTGTGGGCGATGACGGGGAGCATGACGTTCAATTCAAAATTGCCGAACGCCCCACTAAAGGCGATCACGGCGTCGTTGCCGATCACCTGCGCGCCCACTTGGATAAGCATTTCGCACATCACGGGGTTGACCTTGCCGGGCATGATCGAGGAGCCGGGTTGCGTGGCGGGGAGCTTGAGCTCGCCGATGCCGCAGCGGGGGCCGGAACCGAGCAGGCGGATGTCGTTGGCGATCTTGACGAGGCTGATCGCCACCGTCTTGAGCGCCCCGGCCGCTTCCACGCAGGCGTCGCGCGAACCCTGGGCTTCGAAATGGTTGGTGGCTTCCCGCAGCGGCAGGCCCGTTTCGGCGGCGATGCCCGCGATGGTCAGCCGGGCGAAATCGACGTGGGTGTTGATCCCCGTGCCCACGGCGGTGCCGCCGAGCGCGAGTTCACCGAGGTTCGCCTCCACGGCCTGCAACCGCTTGATCCCATGCTCGACCTGGCTGGCGTAGCCGCTGAACTCCTGGCCCAAGCGGATGGGGGTGGCGTCCTGCAAATGCGTGCGGCCGATCTTGAGGACGTCATTGAACTCCTTCGCCTTGGCGTCCAAAGCGGTGTGCAATTCGCGCAGGGCGGGCTGGAGCTGGTTAACCAGCGAGTCCAGGGTCGCCAAATGGATCGCCGTCGGGATTACATCGTTGCTGGATTGCCCCACGTTGACATGATCGTTGGGATGCACCGATTTGTCGCCGCGCTTGCCGCCGAGGAGCTCGATCGCCCGGTTGGCGATCACCTCGTTGGTATTCATGTTCGTCGAGGTGCCGGAGCCCGTTTGGAAGATGTCCACCACGAACTGGTGGTCCCACTTGCCCGCCACCACTTCTTGGGCCGCCTGCTGCACCGCTTGCGCGATGGCCGGCTTCACGTAACCGAACCCGGCGTTCGTCGCCGCCGCGTGCTTTTTGATCAAGCCCAGCGCCCGGATGAACGGCCGCGGAAACCGCAGGTTGCTGATGGGGAAATTCTCCACCGCCCGCGCCGTCTGCGCGCCGTAATACGCGTCCGCGGGCACCTGCATGGTCCCCATCGAATCCGCTTCCACACGAAAATCGTTAATCATAAGGCCGGAATTTAACCCCCAGGCAGCGGCAGGCGAAAGCAAATTTCCCGGAGAATCGAACCAAAAAAAGCAGGTTCACCCACGCCGTATCCCTCGTCTGGCCGGTCCAAATTTGCTTTCGCGGGCGGGGGGACGCCGATTAGGGTTGGAGTATGAAGCATTTTGCGGGTGGACGTGGCTCCGCCATTTTGTGCCTCGGGTTGGCGCTCTGCTTAAACGCGGGACGGGACGCCGTGCGGGCGCAAGGGCGGCCCTTATGGACCGGGTCGCGGCTGGTGGGCTCGCCGGATCCGGCGCCGCCTTATGTGGCGGAGCCGGTGTTCACGTCGGTGCGCTTCCAGGCGCCGGTGGATTTGGCGAGTCCCCCGGGCCGGGATCGCTTGTTTGTGGTCGAAAAGGACCAGATTTGGTCGTTTCCGAACCGTCCGGATGCCGCGAAGGCGGAGGTGGCCTTGGATTTGAGCGCGCATGAGCCGAAAATTGCGCAGTGCTTCGGGGTGGCCTTTCACCCCGGGTTCGCCACCAA
>CAIYZC010000265.1 GCA_903930565.1 uncultured Pedosphaera sp. | reverse complement strand
CGGCCTTGATCGACGGCAAATCCCCCAAGTGCGGAGACCATGTTCATAACGTGGTGGATATGATGGAGGTCAATGGCTACATCGTTTCCATGAGGGTTCTTTCGAAACATCCGGATTCCGCCAACGGACCGACTGCTCAGGAAGTGGGCGGCTCGGAATCCTCCCAGATCCTGCTGGAGAACCCATTCTCCTCCCAAGCCTAAACCGACCACAGACTTATCACAATCGGGGCCAACCACATGCAGCAGGGTGTTATGGAGCGACTTTCATTCCTGCGCGCATGCGTTTGGCTCTTTCTTTTCCACTGCCCCGTTTCGTTGCCAGCCGACACGCTGCCCTGCGACCGCGAACTGCGAAAAACCCTGGAATCCATCCAGTCCTACCGCCGGACGCATAACGGACAATACCCCGGCGCGCTGTTGGATTTGCGGAGCTTGGAACTACTGCCGCCGGAGGGCGGAATCTGCCCCGAAACCACCGCGGAAGCGCAGGGGGGAAACGCCGCCCATGCGGCGAACACCAGCCGGGGGGCCAACGCAGATCCCGGCAACATGTACGAATATGAACTCTCGGCACGCGTGCATCGGGAGAAATTTAGCGCGGAATACCTGACGCCGGGGGCGCCTCCCTTCACCCGCGGCGAAATGAAGAAGGAGCTTTTGCGGCGGGATAATCATGAACAAATCCCACTGTTGCGCTGCAGCGCTCACCGAACTGCGGCCCCAGCGGAGTGGGCTCGCCGCGACGATGTGCGCCGCAACTTGACCGAGAACGGTTCCGTCTATTGGAGTGGACGCTATTGGGAATTATGCTGGGTGGACTAAGTGCCCTTGTGCGCCCGCGATGCAAGCGTTCTCTTCGGAATGCGGGGCCCCCCCTTCTACGATGATTGCCAACCAAATTTACCTGACGCTTTGGATTTGCGCCCTTGGAGCTGTGGCTTTGGAGATCACGCGTGGTGGTGGGATTTTCCGATGTTCAAGATTATGGGGACGATGCAAACTGCACCCGATTTGCGGGCCATTTTCGACCCGGTCCCGGCGCATGCTCAACTCTTGGGAACCAATGAGTGGTGGTTGAACGGACTGGTTCAAGTGTTGGGATGCCCGAACGCCGCACTATCCGCCAAAAACGCCGCGTATTGGTTGCAGGTTTTCGCCAGCCAGAAGTTGGACCTCCCGATTCATCGCCGGCTGAGCGGGGCCGCGTGGTTGCAAGGCACCATTTGGGAAGCCACCGTCGGGCAAACCGTGGCGCGTTTGGTTTGGCATTACGCCGACGGAACGCAATCCGAATCGGAAATCAGCTACGGCCGCGACACCGCCCGATTTTGGGCCACGCCGGCACAACGGCTCCGCGAAATCGCCCTCCCGGAGCCAATTTGGGAAACGCAGGAACCCAGCGGGGACTTTGGTTACGAGCGCCAAATTCGCCTCTACCGCCAGGAATGGGCCAACCCCAAGCCGGCGATCGAGGTCACAGCCCTGGATTTCATTGCCGATCCCAATTGCCCCGCCGCCCCTTTCATCATTGCGATCAACGTGAAGCCGTGACCAACCCCGTGCCCGCCCACCCCGCGACCGTCGCTTTTCCCACGCTGCGTTTCCCCCTCACGGTTTGCGTGGTGGCTTACGGGAATAACGTGGCCTTGTCCCGTCGGTTTTTGACCTCGCTGTACGATACCACCGATTCGCGGCTGTTCACGTTGCGCGCCGGGTTGAACGAGGTGGAAGCCGCCACGCAGAACCTTTTCGAGGAATATGCCGCGCGCCACCGCAACATCAGTTTGTTCGTCGAACCCCGCAATCGGTTCAAATGCCCCTTGATGGGCCGCCTGCTGAATTCCCCGCCCGTGGCGACCAAATGGTTGGTCTGGTGCGACGACGACATTCATTTCACCCGGAAGGACTGGCTGCCCCGCCTGGCCGCCGCCATTGAAAGCCGACCGGAGGTCGCCCAATGGGGCAGCCACTACCGGATTCGCCAACCCGCCGCCGGCCTGCGCGAATGGATTGAGACCGCTAACTGGTACCAGGGATTACCGCTGCCCCTGAGTCGGGATGAGCGGGGGCGCGAAGTGCTGGACTTCGTCTTCGCCACGGGCAGTTTTTGGGCGATCCGAACCGCGGCATTGCGGCATTTGCAGTGGCCGGATCCGCGGCTAGTGCAAGCCAAGGAAGACTTTTTGCTGGGGGAGGCACTGCGGCAAAACGGGTTCGCCCGGGCAGATTTCCACTACGGCATCAAAGTGAACGACGCCCCGCGCCGCAACGCCGCCGCGCCCGAGCATGGCGACTAATGGTTGGCGTGAACCGTCCGTCTGCAACCTCTTGGCCCCCCGCACGCGAGAGGATTTGACTCCCTAATCGAGAGCCAGTCGCAGCCCCCGGCTGTCCAGTTTTTCTCATCCGCGTCTCCCACTTTCGCCGAACTGGCTATGGCGGTCAGGCCACCGCACCGCCCAAGCCCGCCCCCTTCCCGCCAAGGCCGCTTCGCCCGACCCCATACTCGTCGCAAAAAAAGTGATGCGCGCATGAATTAAATGTCCAGCCGGCTCTGCGGCTCACGCTTGATCAGGTG
>CAIYZC010000264.1 GCA_903930565.1 uncultured Pedosphaera sp. | reverse complement strand
GATGGAAGCACTGAGCGCTCATGTCGGGTTTTAAGTATCTTCGGCGTGCCGAGCGGATTGCCGGGGGGGGCATAGTGGCGTGGCTTTGTACGGCGGGCTTGGGCCGCCAATTCCCGGCGATCAAGTTCGAACAGCAGCAGCTGATCATCGATGCGGCTGACCAAAAGCATTTCGCAAAGTTTCAGTTTCTTAAATCACGCAAAGCCACCCACTACGGAAGTTACGAAGGGTCGTTCGATCAAGAAACGGATTTGGGAGAAGCTGAAATTCGCATCAAGCTGCACTGGAAACGGGCCGCCCTCCAAGCGGTGGAAATCGACGCGGTGAGTGGCTGCCAAGCAGCCTGTCAGGATTGGGCGCGGACAGTGAAGGCGCAACTGCCGAACATTCTGGTGGATTATCAGTGGCGACCAAATTGAGTTTTAACTCACCGGGTTCTGCCCCCCCCCGATTAGGCCGACCTTTGCTGTCCGGGGGTCGCCAACCCCGTTCCCCCCCCGCTCTCAGCCTTTCCGCGACTGTTTCTGCCATGCTTCGAGCAGGTGCTTTTCGGCTTCCAGCCAGTCTTCCTCCCCCGGGCGTTTGGCGAACTGGGGCGCGATCCGGGGTTGCAGGTCGGCCGGCAGCGAGCGGTACCAATCCAGCGTGGCTTTGGCGGTGTCGGCCAGGGGGCGGAATTTCAAATCCTTGGCCAGGGCCCGCGCAATGTTGCAACGATGAAACCCGGCCGTGTCGCCCGTCGGGGGAACATACAGCGGAAACTGGCCGTCTTTAACTCCGTGCGCGGTGAGAAAATCGTTCTCCACCCACGTTAACGCAGGATTGCCCCCGGCTCCGAGGCGGACGCCTTCCAGCAGGCCCTGCATGGACAGCTCCTTCGCCGGGCCGGTGACATTGAAAATCCCGGTGATGCGCTGTTCGATGCAATGCACGAGCCAGTCCGCCACGTCGCGGACATCAATGAGTTGAATCGGGTCGGCGGGCTTCCCGGGCACGATCATGGCGCCGCCCAGCGCGGCGCGCACCGGCCAGTAAATAAAGCGTCCCGAGGTGTCGCGCGGACCGACCATGAAGCCGGGGCGGACATTCGCGACCCGCCCGGGCAGGGCGGCTTCGGCCGCCTGCTCGCAGAGGGCTTTGCCCCCGCCATAATTGGCCGCGTCCTTCCCCATGTCCTCCGTGGCCGGGTCCGCCAGCGTGCAGAGCGGGGCGGATTCATCCGCGTTCGGCACGCTGGTGTCGCGATACACCGAGATGCTCGAAATAAAGATGTATTGCTGGATATTGGGGGCCAGCAGTTCCGCCGAAGCCTTGACCATGCGCGGGAAATAGCCGCTGGTGTCAATCACCGCATCCCATTTCCGGCCGGCGAGCTGCGTCAGGCCCTTGGGGCTGTTCGGATCCTTTGGCGCGCCCGCTTTGCCCTCGGTCTTGCGGTCGTCCGCGGTCTTGTTCGGGTCGCGATTGCCGTGCAACTGCTCGACGCCGGCGGGAACCAACGAGGGACGGCCTGCGTCCTGCCTGCGTTCCTCCGTGCGGCCGCTGTTGAAATGAGTGACGGTGTGGCCGCGCGCCAGGGCGGATTCGGTGCACGCCGGCCCGAGAAAACCGGTGCCCCCCAGAATCAAGATGCGCTTTGGCTG
>CAIYZC010000263.1 GCA_903930565.1 uncultured Pedosphaera sp. | reverse complement strand
TACCTTGATAAAAACGAAAAAGCGCCGGCGAATTCCGGCGTGGAAAAGGGCGCGAGCGAACGGTCAGAAACGGATTGGCGGCGTCAGAAGGGAGGTGTTGCCGCGATCATTCGGAGGCGGACTTTTGCCAAACTCCAGGCGACCTTACAGGTCGCTGGAGATATTTGGGACGAATACCCAGGACTTCATCCTGGGCTGTGGAATCGCGCACCGTTGGCGCGCCAGATAGGGATGGGGGCGGTGGGTCGGGTTTGGGGGGAACGGGGTCCTAGGAGTCGGAGACTCCCGGATACGGCAGATCGGAGACCCGCCCCACGGGAAAGCGGCGAGCGGAGTTGTGGGTGCCGGCGATGGGGAGGATTGTCGCGCCCAATTCAGGGCGCCGAACCGAGGGCTGGAGGGGACCCTGGGCAGCACGTGCGGCCGTGCATCTGCCATGGGGATATGATTTGGTGGCCCGTTGGGCCGCGTGGAGGCGGGGCGGTGGGGGCGGGGCGGGCGGACAGCAAGTGCCATTAAAGGGTTGAACCGGGGATGTTATTGGATGGAATATCACGCCATGGCGAAGGTGCGAAACAGGATACAACCACGGGAGAGCCAGGGCGCGCTGGTTGCCGGCCCGGCGTCCGCCGCCGCCCCGGTACGGGGTGCGATTGCCAGCTTCAGAAGGCTGATGTCCAATTTGGCGGCTATTTTATTTTCCGGGGGCCTAGGGCACTCGCCGGGGGGCGAAGTTTCGACTCAACCCGGGTGCCGGTTGTTGATTGGACTGCGCCACGAAGCAGGCCAAAACGGGATCGCCCATTGGCGAGGCAAGTGCCGGCCGGCGAGGCGGTTGGCAAGATTGGAACAATTTGGTCGCAAAACAGATTTCGGGACCAAAATTCATGGGGCCGCCGGGATGCAGCTGGACGGATGCGGGAGTATGCCGAGGTTTTAAAACGGTTTATTTATGGCCTCCTCATCACCACGCCCCACGGGCGAAATCATTTTGTACGCCACCGCGGATGGGCGTAGCCGGGTCGAATGCCGGTTTGCCGGCGAAACGGTCTGGCTGACCCAAGCGTTGATGGCCGACCTCTTTCAGAAGGATGTCCGCACCATCAACGAACATTTGCTGAATCTGTTTGACGACGGCGAATTGGAACCGGGGGCAACTATCCGGAAATTCCGGATAGTTCGTACCGAGGGCGAACGGGAGGTCTCCCGGCTCCTTGACCATTACAATTTGGATGCGATTTTGGCGGTCGGATTTCGCGTGCGCTCTCCGCAGGGCGTGCAATTTCGACGCTGGGCCACGGCGCGCCTCCAAGAATTTTTGGTCAAGGGCTTCACCATGGACGATGAACGCCTGAAAAACCCGCCCGTCGAGGGGAGCGGCCTGCCGGATTATTTCGACGAGTTGCTGGAGCGCATCCGGGACATCCGTGCCAGCGAGCGCAGAATGTATCTGCGGGTGAAGGAGATTTTTGCCTTGGCGGCGGATTACCGGCCGACGGCAGCGGACTGCATCAAATTCTTCCAAGTGATCCAAAACAAGCTGCATTTCGCCGCCACCGGTAGAACGGCACCGGAACTCATCGCGGCGCGGGCGGATCACGCGCGCCCGAACATGGGCCTGACGAGTTGGAAGGGCGCCGCGGTTCGGAAGGCGGACGTAACGGTGGCCAAAAACTACCTGACGGAGGAGGAAATCACGGAGCTGAACCGGATCGTGGTCATGTGGCTGGATTATGCGGAGGATCAAGCCAAGCGCCGGAAACAAGTGTTTTTGCGGGATTGGGACCAGAAATTGGACGGGTTTCTCACCTTCAATGAACGCCGCGTGCTGCCCAATGCCGGCAAGGTGAGCCGCGAAAAGGCGGAAGCGCAGGCGGAGGCGGAGTATGATGTATTCGCCGCCCGCCGCCGGGCCTTTTTGGAAGCCGAAGCCGAGCGTGAAACGGTTCGGGAACTGGAGGCCAAGGCCAAAAAACTTCCGGGCGCCGCCGGAGGGAAGGAAGAGTGATGGAACGGCAATGAAATTATCCGGACGGAGTCGCCGGGCAGGTGTGAATTTGGTCATGCCGGGACCCCGCATGGAGTCAACCGGGCAATGAGCAGGGCTACCAGAGAGATCCGGGGCGGGCAACCATTCGGAAATTCCGAAGAGTTCGGTTTGGATTTGCGGGAGAGTGGATGATGGATGTAATTGTCTCTGGCAGACCCGCCAGGCTTCGTGCCGGCTGCGGACGGCTGACGCCCAATTCGGCGGTTGTTTTAGGTTGCGGGGGCTTGGATTTGCCCATGGCCGCCAGGCAGGGCCGCAAATCTAGTTTCCGGGGGGGGGCAGTCAGATTCTCATGAGACTCCATTCGAACCCAATCGAGGCGGTGGGGCGGATGGATGGAATGGAGGTGCAGACCGGGCCGGGGTTACGACCCTACTGGTCGCTGGGAATTTTTGGAACCATTTCCCAGGATTGCATAGCTGGGCTGAGGAATTGCGCGCCGTTGGCGCGCCGGATAGGGCGGTCGGCAGTGGGCGGTTCACGAAAAGCATGGAGGGGCCACCTCTCCCCGGCCCTGTCCCCCATTGGGAATGGCGGCGGGGGTGGGGGGAGTGCGGCCAGCGGGCGGGTGGTTCAGGCGGGCGGGCGGTGTTGATAGTTCTGGGCCGAAGGGGTCCTGGGGGTCGGAGACCTGCCCCCACATGGGTGGTGGTGAGGTGGTGATGGGTGAAGAAAGAAAAGCGGCCGCAAACTTGCGTTTGCGGCCGGGAATGGTTGCGGGGGCAGGATTTGAACCTGCGGCCTTCAGGTTATGAGCCTGACGAGCTACCGGGCTGCTCCACCCCGCGATCCGTTGAAGCAATATCGTTCAATGGGTTCGGGAACACAAGATATTTCTGCATAAATCTTTGAGGAACGTAAACGGGGGTAAACGGCAGCGTGATTGCGGGGCCGCGGGGGCGAAAAAAAAGCGGGGCCGGCGTTGGCCGGCCCCGCTGCGGGGAATTGCGGAAAGGGCTTACTTGCCCGCGGGAATGGGGCGGACTTTGATGTTGCGGAAGGAAACGGAGCCGTGGTCGCCTTGGAGGCAGATGTAGCCGAGGTCTTCCTTGCAGAAGCCGGGCATCTTGCCGAATTTGCTCTTGGCGACGCGGGCGTTGAAGTCCTCGCTGTGGAGGACGTACTCAAAATACTTCACGCCGTTGATTTCATGGACGCACTTGGTCGGGCTGATCAAGAGGCGGACATGGTTCCACTCGCCGACGGGCTTGGTGGCATCAAGGGGCTTGCCGGTCTTGGCGTCGACTTCGGGTTGATAGAGGGCGTAGAGCCAGCCGCAGCGTTGGGGATCGGCGGCCTTTTGGTTGTCTTCCAATTGGAATTCCGGTCCGGTGGCCCAGACGGCGCCGCCCTTGTCGGTGGCGTGGAAGATGATGCCGCTGTTGCCGCCTTCGGAGATGTTGTAATCCAACTGGAGTTCGAACCAGTCGTACTGGCCGGCGGTGACGATGTCGCCGGCGTTATGGGGATCGGCGCAGACGAGGGCGTTGTCCTTGACGACCCAGCCGGGGCGGATGGTCTGGGACTTGAAATTGTGCCAGCCGTTCATGGACTTGCCGTCAAAGAGGAGCTGCCAACCGGCGGTTTTTTCGGCGGGGGTGAGGGTGTTCACCGCCGCGTCCTCGGCGGCCACGAAGGAGGCGGTGCCCAGGGAAAGGGTCAACGCGAGCAAAAGAGTTAATTTCATAAGATGTGGGGAAAGATTGGGCGGCGCCCCGCGGGGCGGCAAGCAGAAAATGCGCGGATCAACTCACGGAAACGAGGGAGACTTTTTCGTTTTTCTCGTTCCGGGCCACGCCTTGGGCGCGGGCGTCCAGAGTGGGTTTGCCATCGATGCTGAAAAGGTAATGGTGATGGCCATGGGGAAGGGGGATTTGGAGAACCCAGCCGCCGTCGGGTTGGCGGTGCATGGGGTGGGCCTGGGGATCCCAATCGTTGAAGTCGCCGACGACATGCACGTGCTTGGCGTCGGGGGCCACGCAGATGAAGTTGACCGGTTTGATCATCTTCTTGGCCGAGTAACGGGGCAGGTGGCGGGGGGCTTCCGGGGGAAGGTTCGGGGAGGAGGGCGGAGTGGGCCGGTGCATCGGGTGACGGGGGGCGCCGAGGGCGGCGCCCAAGGCGGATTCAAGATTGGCGATTGGTTGATCGGTTCCAGCGGGCCGCGCCGTCTCACACGTACGGCCGCGGGCCCCGCAGTGGAATCAACAAACCACGGGGCGGGGCATCGCGCAAGGGGGAATTCGCGCGGCGGCGAATCGTCCGGCGCGCGGGCGGGTTATTGCGCTTTTTTGGCGGCCAGCGCCTTTTCCAAGGCGGGCGCCAGGGCTTCGCCACGGAGGTTGTCGGCGAGGATCAAGCCGGTGTCGCCATCCACCAGCAGGGCATGGGGGATGGCGTGGATGCCGTACTGCCGGGCGACGGCGGCCTGCCAGAATTGGCCGTCGTAGACTTGGGACCAGGGCAGCTTGCGGGCCTGGGTGAACTCGGCCAGTTTGGTCTCCGCGTTTTCACGGTCGAGGCTGATGCCGAGGATTTCAAAGCCGCGCGGATGATACTTCCCGTAGGCGGCGACGACGTTGGGCAGTTCGGCGACGCAGGGGCCGCACCAGGTAGCCCAGAAGTCGAGGAGCACGATGCGGCCGGCGTAGTCGCCGGGGAAGTGGACGGTCTGGCCGCTGGTGAGTTTGGCCTCGAAGCGGGGGGCGGCTTTGCCGGGGCTGAGATCGACGGTGGAGGTGGGCGCGGTGGCGGCGGGTTTTGCGGCCGGCACGACGGTGAAGGTGCCTTCGGCGTCCAGATTGGTGATTGCGTACCAATGGTCGGCGATTTGGAAGGGGCGCTGGATGGGGACGGTGAGCCCGGCGCGGTTGGCGGGCGCGTTGGTGAGGCCGAGCCAAAGGAGGGGGTTGCGGGAGAGGTCGTTGGTGAGGCGGAAATAGCCGATGGCGCCGCCATCGAGGAGGGCGGCGGGAATGGTTTGTCCGGCGATCTGGATTTCGCCGGTGCGGGCGTAATCGGCGTAATAGATGAGGGTGGGTTTGGCCGGGGTCGGGGTCCCGGGTCGGTCGGTGAAATAGAACCGCAGGTTCCCGGGCAGCGGGCCGTGCGGGGAGGGAATCTGCAGGGTGGCCTGGGTCAGGTGCGTGAAATTGGTCGCCGACCCAGCCACGGCGTTCGTTTGCAGGGTCCAGGCGCACTCCGTCACCGGGGCAAAATCGCCGGTGCCGGCGCCGTCCACGAACAAGCGTTGGATTTTGCCGCCGGGGGCGTCGGCGATCACTTGGAACTGGCGGGATTGACCCGGGAGGCCGAGCTCCAGGGAGCCATACAACGGGGCGGCCAGGTTGGCGGGGGGAGGTTGCAAGCCGGCGGGTGCGTTGGTGGACAAGGGGAGCAAGTGGGGGCGGAAGCCGATGACGCGTTCATGGATGCCGGTGGGCTGCCACTGGAATTTGTAGGTGTCTGCGGCGGCGGCCCACGGGGTGGTCAGGCTGCCGAGGGCGACGGCCAACGTGGCGGTGGTGGCGGTGGCGCCAAAACGGGAGAGGAGGGAGGGTAAAATGAGTTTTCGCATAATACAGGCGTTTCCGGGCCGTGGGTGCCGGCGGGGCGGATGGTGGGGGCGCGGTCCCGCGCGTCGACGGCACGGGGGGAAGGCTAACCAACGGGGCGGGATTTGTCCAGTGGGAGCTTGGTTTTTGGAGAACCGGGCGCGTTGAAGGTTGAAGGCGAATTTGCTTTCGGACTCCACGACGCGGGGCGGGGCGTTGGTTTGAGGTTGGTTTGGGTTTAGGGAAAGCCGGAGTCGCGACCCTACAGGTCGCTGAAATTTAATGGAACCATTACCCAGGATTGCATCCTGGGCTGAGGAATCGCGCACCGTTGGCGCGCCAGATTTGGGGCCGCTGGGTGGTGGGTTGGTTTGGGGGAAGGGGGGACGGGCCACCTCTCCCCGGCCCTCTCCCCCATCGAGAATGGCGGAGAGGGTGGGGCGCCAAGCGGGCGGGTGGTTCAGGCGGGTGGGCGGTGGTGGTGGTTTTGGACTGAAGGGGTCCTGGGGGGCGGAGACCCCCGGATACGGCAGGTCGGAGACCTGCCCCACACTGACTGCCGCACCGGAGCCGTTATCTGCTCGGGGTTTCTTGGTGGCGGGAGGCGGGCCGTCCGACCGGGAGCGGAACTTCATTCCGCACCCCACAACGCTGGCGCGCGGTCGCCGGACCGGGAACCGATGGGGCGGGCTGGCTGGGTATGGTTTTGGCGCGATTGGGGCGGATACAGATGGCTGGTCGGGGCGGTGGGGCGCAGGCGGGGGCGGGGGGCTAACTTTGGGAACCGGAGAGGGGGCGATTTTGACGATCCCTTCCCAACGCGGCGTTGATGATGTCCGGGGCCAAGTAAATGCCGGTGGTTTGTAATCGTTTAAGGGCCGGGGCCAGGGAAATCAGGTTGCGACGGGCGGCGGTTTCCAAAAAACCGAGCGTGCCTTGAACCGGGATCGCGTTTTGTTTGGCGATGCGTCGGCCGATCGTGTCATCGATCAGCAGGAGCCGGGCCTTGGTTTCCAAGGCGAGGGCGATGGCTTCACCCTCCCCCGCGCCGAGGGCGCCGAACTGAGCGGGGTGGGCGGCGCAACGAACTTCGGCCCAGGGAGGCAGGGCGGAGGCCCAACTGCGGACGGAGGCAGGGGCGTGGGGATGCAAAAGCTCGCGATGCACGGCGGCCGGAATTATGACTGCGCCATAAAGCCGGGGGAGGAGTTCCGCGAGATCGGATAAGACCAAGTAGTGGATCGGGCCGGTGTCGGCGATGACGATCAGGTTCACCGAGGGTTACTGGGCGTTATCGGCCGCATCCTCCGCGCTGCTTTTGATGGGATAGGGGAGGCGAAAACTGGTGAAGAGGGCCTCGGCTTGGGTAAAGCTCAGGTTGAGCAACTCGGCAACTTTGCCGCGGGACAGATGACCACGGGCGCACTCATCCACGAGAAATGCTTCCAAGGCGCGGCGCGGCAGGGTTTCGCGCGGGTAACCGAGGCTGGCGGCGACTTGCTCGGGCAGTTCGAGTATGACTTCCATAAGGTTGGATTCAGGCGGCGGCCCGGGGGGCCGCAATCCGGATGGTTTTATCGGTAACATTCGGGTTGCGGATACGCAAGGCGAATCCCTGGGGGGGGGCGGCGCGAGGGGCCACCCCTCCCCGGCCCGCTCCTCGATTGGGATTGGCGGAGAGGGTGGGGCGGCTGGCGGCAAGCGGTGGGTGGTTTGGGGGTTCAGGCGGGTGGGCGGTGGTGGTGGTTTTGGACTGAAGGGGTCCCGGGGGTCGGAGACCTGCCCCACATTGACTGCGGCACTGGAGCGGTTACCCGCTCCGGGTTGTTTGGTTGTGGGGGGCGGACGGTCCGACCGAGAGCGGAACTTCATTCCGCACCCCACAACGCTGGCGCGGGGGCGGGCGGCTATTTGGGCTTTTTGGCGGTCAGGGCTTTTTCGATGGCGGGGGCAAGTTTGGGGCCGTGGAAGTCGTCGTTGGCCAGGATCCGGCCGGTGTCGCCATCCACCAAAATGAGGTAGGGGATGGTACGGATGCCGTACTGTTCAGCGACGGCGCCGCGCCAGATTTTGCCGTCATAGATTTGGGGCCATACCAGTTTGTGGGTTTCCACCGCCTCGACGAGATTCGTCTCCCGGCCTGGGCGGTCGAGGTTGATCCCCAGAATATCCAATCCGCGGCCATGGCATTGTTCATACGCGGCGACGAGGTTGGTGCATTCGGCGATCGAGTCGACGCTCATGGCGGACCAGAAGTCGAGGAGGACGACGCGGCCGGCGTAATCGCCAGGGAAATGGATGGTCTGGCCGGCGGTGGTTTTGGTCGCAAACACGGGGGCTTTTTTGCCGGGGCGGAGGTCCACCGGAGTGACGGCATCGGCAGGCTTGGCGGTGGTCACCAAGGTGAAGGCGCCATCCGGCTGGAGATTGGTGACCATGTACCACTGGTCGCCGACAGGGAAGGGGCGTTGGACGGGAACGGTGAGGCCCGTGCGACTGGCGGGCGGGTTGGTGAGGCCGACCCAGAGGATGGAAGTGAGCGCGAGGTTGTTGGTGGCGCGGAAATAGCCCGCGGCGGCCGCATCCAGCAAGGCGGCGGGAAGGGTTTCCCCATCGATCTTGAGTTCGCCGACGCGCGCGTAGTCCGCAAAGTAGATGAGCGTCGGGGGCGCGGCCATGGTGGGCGGGCGGTCGGTGAAATACAGCCGGACGGCCCCGGGGAGCGGGCCGGCGGGGAACTGGAGTTGCAGGGTGGCCTCCGCGATGTGGGTGAAGTTGCTGACCGACCGGCCGGGAGTGTTGTTTTGGAGGGTCCAGGTGCACTCCTTCACGCCGGCAAAATCGCCGGTGCCGCGGCCGTCCACAAATAGGTGCTCGATGTGGCCGCCGGGGGCGTCCGCGATGACGGGATAGCGGGTGGTTTGCCCCGGGAGCCCGAATTCCAAGGCGCCGTATAGTGGGGCGGTGAGGCCGCTCGGGGCATTCGTCAAGCCGGCGGGCGGGTTGGTGGTGAGGTTGAGCACGTGGGTGCGGTTCCCCGCGACGCGGTTGTGGATCCCGGTCGGGAGCCACTGGAAATGATAAGTGTCTTCCGCGCCCGCGCGGCGGGCGGGCAGGAGGCAGAGGACGACGGCCAGGGCGGCGGCCCCGACCCGGGGGAGGCAGTCGGTGAAACTCAGGTATGGCATGGCAGTTCGGGTGGTACGGCCGTTGGTCGTCGCGCGCCGCGGACGGTTGGGCGCGGGCGCGGGGTGAACGGCTGGGCGAAACCCTAAATCGGAGGCCCGATTTTTGTCCAGCCGGAGTTTGGCGGACGGGTGTCGGGCGGGGCGGGGTGGCTGCGGGGCGAGTGCGACCCGGGCTGGATTTCCTTCAGTTGTTGAGCGCGGGCTGATCGGCTATCATGGGCGGCGTAGCGCGGCAAAATTATGAGTCCAACCAACAAGAAAACCGGGGTGATGGCGGGGGCGGCGGCGGGCAAACCCACGGAGAAGGTGCCGGCGGCGGCGCGTTTGCCATTGCGCGGGTGGGCGATGGAGTTTGCGCGGAGGTGGAACAGCGGCACCTATTCCGTGTTCGTCCTGCACGGCAATATTTTTGATGTGTTTCCGGTTGCGATGGGTGGGGCGTTGACCTATGTGCCGCTGAAATCCTATCTGGCGCGGCGGTTTTTTCCCGCCCGGGCTTACCTGTTGTATTATGACAT
>CAIYZC010000262.1 GCA_903930565.1 uncultured Pedosphaera sp. | reverse complement strand
GGGCGGAAAGCCGGGAAACCCATACTATTTGGCCACTGGCTGGCGGAGGAACAGTGTCGTTTTCTCGTCATCGAGCGGCGGTGCTTGGTGGCGCGGGCGGGTTGATCCAGCGAACATGGTCTCCCGCGGGGAGGGGAGGCGGGCTCGATTGGAGGGAGCGGGGCTGGAATCAAAGGCGGCGCCGGTTGGAAAACTGTACGACGCCAATTGAAACGATTTAAACGGCCTAGTCACGCTGCAGCCGGATCAACTCGTCTTCGGCGGATCGATATTCCGAGAAACTCCGCTTCTCCGTGGCCACCGCCCTTTGGAAATACTCGACTGCCCTGTCTTTATCCCCGTTGATCAAGCGTTTGTATCCTGTGTAAAAGTAAGCTTCGCAAAGCCGGCCGGACGCCACATTTTGATCGGAATGTTTGGCGCCGGCGAACAATTCAGATTCGGTAATCCCGCCGCACAAATAGCCCTGGATCCGGGATTCCCAGGCGCCGGGCTGCCGGGGCGTCCGGGCCCAATGAGCTTGCAGTTCCACCGTGGCGGCCGACGCCTCGCCCTGCCGGGCGCGAATCAACCAAACCATGAAGTTGGCATAATCAGCCAGCGGACCCGGCGGCCGGACTTTTCGAAAATCCGCGAGCGCTTCCGCAAAGGCATGATTGTCAAAAAGGGCATAGCCGCGCAGGAGGCGGGCCTCCGCGTCATCCGGTTTGGCCTTTAGTGCCTTGGTGTAGTCGGCAATGGCTCCATCCCGGTCGCCCAGTTCACTTTTGGTCGCGGCGCGATTTTTGTAGGGCGGCGTGAAATTGGGTTGGAGTTCAATCGCCCGGGTGTAATCGGCGATGGCGCCGTCGCGGTCGCCGGCGGCGCGCCTAACAATTCCGCGATTATAATAAGCTTCCGCGTAATCAGGCCTGCGGGCAATGGCCGCGGTGGTGTCGTCGAGGGCGCCTTTCAAATCGCCTTTGAGGCCCTTCGCATTGCCGCGATCATTGTAGGCCTCCGGGAAATCAGGCTGGAGTGCGATGGCCTTGGTGTAATCCGCGATGGCGCCGTCCCGGTTGCCGGTGGCGTCCTTGGCATTGCCGCGATTTTTGTATGAATCCGCAAAATCCCCCTGGATACCGATCGCCCGGGTGTGATCGGCAATGGCTCCTTCCCAGTCGCCCCGGGCCTGCTTGATCACGCCACGATTATTGTAGGCTCGTGCAAAAGTCGGCCGGGATGCGATCGCCTGGGTGTAATCACCCAGAGCGCCTTCCAGATCGCCTTTGGCATACCGGTCATTGCCGCGGTTATAATAGGCCTCCGGGTACTTCGGCTGGTATTCAATTGCCTGGGTGTAGTCGGCAATGGCCCCTTCCCGGTTGCCATTGGAATCCTTGACCACGGCGCGGTCATAATAGGCCTCCGCGAAATTCGGGCGCAAGGCAATGGCCTTGGTGTAATCGGCGATGGCACCGTCCCGGTCGCCACGGGCGGCTTTTGCACTGGCGGTGTTGAGGAGGGACGAGGCTTCGTCCGCCAAGGCAGGCACCGGCCGGCCGGAGAACCACGCGAGCAGCAGCACCAGCCTGGCGTATCGCTTCAGCAATGCCAGGAGTTTATTACTTGCGGCCATGATTGACGAGGAACCTATCGTGATGCGGATGCCCTGGCAAGGTGGATTGACCGGGCGGGTAGTTGCGAAAAGCGCCAACCATCGCGCGCCCGGGAACAGGGCGGGCGGGTAGTCGGTAACGATTCGATGTGCGTGCAGGGATATCACCGTGGCACGATTCAGGGACCCTTTCCCGGGACTAAAACATGACCAATACTTGATTCAAGCAGCCCCAGCCGGGTTCAAATGCGCCGGCTCCTCAAGGACCG
The DNA here is from genome assembly GCA_903930565.1 of uncultured Pedosphaera sp. GTDB lineage: Bacteria > Verrucomicrobiota > Verrucomicrobiia > Limisphaerales > Pedosphaeraceae > CAIXFN01. The sequence goes on along the minus strand of CAIYZC010000262.1, from coordinate 2,432 downwards.
CCAGCAAAGCTTTGGCGCAGTACACCCGGTCGCGCTTCGCGGTGCCGGTTTGGGCGACGATGCCGAGTTGCTCCAAGCGGTGGATGGCCCGTTGGGCGGTGGTGAAGGCCACGCCAAGTTGGGTGGCGCAGCCTTGGGCGGTGAGGAAGGCATTAACGCCAAGCAGTTCGACGGCTCGAAAGGGAGTTTTGGTGGCTTCGTCCGCCACTTGTTTTTGCCACTCGTCCAGCAACGCGTTGATCCGACCGGCCCGGCGCACCCCGTCCTCGGCCATCCGCGCGACGCCGAGCAGAAAGTACTCGATCCAATCGGACCAGGCGCCGCGTTCGCTGACCCCGCGCAAACCATCGTAATAATCCCGACGGGAGGCATCAAAAAACGCGGAGAGATAGAGCAAGGGGGCGGGCAAAATGCGCTTTTCGAGGAGAAAAAGTGTGATCAGCAGCCGACCGACGCGCCCGTTGCCGTCGAGAAACGGGTGGATGGCTTCGAATTGGTAGTGTGCGAGGGCGATGGTAACCAGCGGCGGCAATTCCGACGCGTGCAGAAATTTTTCCCACTCGGCGAGACAAGGTTCAACGTCGTCGGGGGGCGGCGGCACAAACGAGGCCGTGGCGGCCGTGCATCCGGGGCGGCCAATCCAGTTTTGCACGCGGCGGAACTGCCCCGGAGCGGCGGGCTGCCCGGCGACTCCCGCCATGAGCTTTGCATGCAGCTCCCTGACCAAGCGGACGCAAATTGGCAACTCCCGCAGCCGTAATACTCCATGTTCCAAGGCCGCCACATAATTGCCGACCTCGCGCAAATCCGCCGGGCGGCGTGCGACTTCCGCCCCCGCTTCGGCGGCGAGCAATTCGCCCAAGGTCGCTTGCGTCCCCTCGATCCGGCTGGACAGAACCGCCTCCTGACGCGCAAAGGGCCGGATGAGCACATGCGGATTCGGCAGCCTTCCACCCTCCCCGGCCAACTGGCCGATCCGGCGATCGGCATCGGATAACCGGTTCAGGAGCCGCGGGGTCCAAGCCAGCGACGGAGGCAAGGGGGACGGTACGAAACCGGAAAAAGCGCCTTGCGGGACTGTTTTGCCGGGGATGGCGTTCATATTCCGGGTCGATGGCCTTTCAATTCCACGAAAATAGCTCAACCTACTATTAGCGACAAGAGCGCAAAACGATAATAGCGCAATTTCTTATTAGCGGACGGTGATCCAGCAGCGGGGCCAAGCCAGCTGCCAGCCGGGGCGCGGTTGCGGGGGCGGGATGGCCTTTCGTTTTTGGGACACAGCGGAGGCGAGCCGGGCACGGGTTCTGGTTGCAAACGGTGGCGGGGCGGGCATATTGCGGGCATTGCTTGGTTTCGCCCAACCCCATTATGAAACTTTCCTTTCGCTCTGGTTTGGCCGCCGCGGCCGCCCTCGCCGTGGTGCTCGCCCCCTTCGGAACGGCCCGGGTCGAGGCCCAATCGGCGCCGGGTTATCTGGTTTACGTCTCGAATGAAAAGTCCGGGGATTTGTCGGTGATTGATCCGGTCGCGGGGCGGGCGGTGGCCAAAATTCCCGTGGGGAAACGGCCGCGCGGGTTGCGGGCCTCGCCGGACGGTGCCACGCTGTTTGTCGCGGTGAGCGGCACGCCCATCGCGCCGCCGCCGAAATTGGACGCCAATGGCAACCCGATTTTCGAGCGCGGCAAGACGGATGACGATGACGACGACGCCAAGTCGGACAAGGCCGCCGATGGCATCGCCGTGGTGGATTTGGCGCAGCGCAAGTTTTTGCGCAAAATCTCCGTCGGTTCCGATCCGGAACAGATGTCCGTGAGCGCCGACGGTCAACGCCTCTACGTCTCGAACGAGGATGTGGGCACGGCGAGCATTTTGAACATCGCCAGCGGCAAGGTGGAGCGCATCATTCCGGTGCACAAGGAACCCGAGGGGGTCACGACCAGTCCCGACGGCAAGACGTTTGTGGTGACCTGTGAGTCGGACGGTGAGATTTTCGTCATCGACGCCGCGGCGGGCAAGGCGCTGGCGCATTTCAACGTGGGCGGCCGTCCCCGCACGGTGGATTTTCTCCCCGACGGAACGCGGGCGTTCATTCCCTCGGAATCGGCCGGGCAGGTGCACGTGATCGACACCGCCAAATACGCGGTGCTCAAGTCGGTGCAACTGGCCAAGGGCTGCCGGCCGATGTGCGTGAAGGTGGCGCCGGACGGAAAGAAGGTTTATGTGAGCACCGGGCGGGCGGGGTCGATCGTGGTGTTGGATGCGGTCACGCAGGAAATTTTGAGCACGATCAAGGTCGGGGCGCGTCCCTGGGGCATCGCGTTTTCGCCCGACGGCAAACTGTTGTTCGCCGCGAACGGGCCGTCCAACGACATCTCCGTGGTGGACTTGGCGACGGAGCGCGAAATCAAACGCATTCCCGCCGGGGGCAG
>CAIYZC010000261.1 GCA_903930565.1 uncultured Pedosphaera sp. | reverse complement strand
GAAGCGTGCCTGCGCGTCATCGATGAACCCCTGCTCCGGCTGACGAGCGTGGACTTGGGGGCGACGGCGGACATCACCTCGCTGGCCGAAGTCTTCGATTTCGCACGCGATTACCTCGGCCTCCTGAAGGCCGCCATCATCGCCGCGGGGATCGTGCCCCCGGGCATCGAGGGTTCCGGCGTCGAGTTTTCCGAATTGCTCGCGCGCGTGGTGGGGCCGGGCAAGGGCTTGGAATTGGTCAGCCACGTCAACGACATTCCGAAAGGTTCGCGCCTCGCCGTCTCCACGAACCTGCTCGCCTCCCTGATCGCCGTCTGCATGCGGGCCACGGGTCAGGCGCAATCGCTCACCGGCGCGCTGGACGAAGAGGAATGCCGGGTGGTGCTGGCGCGCGCCTTGCTCGGCGAGTGGCTGGGCGGCTCCGGCGGCGGTTGGCAGGACTCCGGCGGCGTCTGGCCCGGCATGAAGCTCATCTCCGGCGTCGTCGCCACTCCGGGCGACCCCGAGTTCGGCATCAGCCGCGGCCGCCTCATGCCGCAACACCACATTTTGGACCACACCGAAGCCTCGCCCGCCACCCGCGCGCGGTTGCAGGAAAGCCTGGTTCTGGTCCACGGTGGCATGGCCCAAAATGTCGGTCCCATCCTGGAAATGGTCACCGAGAAATACCTGTTGCGCTCCGCCACGGAGTGGGCCGGCCGGCACCAAGCCATCGGCCTGCTGGACGACATCCTCGGGGCGCTGCGGCAGGGCGACGTCCGCCGCATCGGCGAACTGACCACCCGCAATTTTCGCGAGCCGATCCAGACCATCATCCCCTGGGCCAGCAACGCCTTCACCGAAAACCTCATCACCGCCGTGCGCGGTGAGTTCGGGGCGGATTTCTGGGGCTTCTGGATGCTCGGCGGCATGTCCGGCGGCGGCATGGGCTTCATCGTCGCGCCCCATCGCAAGGCGGAAGCCCAAGTGCGCCTCCAAGCCCTCATGAGCCGCGGCAAGGCGGAACTCGCCCACGCCCTCCCCTTCGCCACGGAACCCGTGGTTTACGATTTCCTCATCAACGAGCACGGCACCCGGGCGGAATTCCTCACCGGCGAAGCCGCCCTGCTGCCGCGCGGCTATTACGCCCTGCACATTCCCCGCCGCCTCCGCGCCGCTCCCGGCTCCCTCACCCCCGGCCAACGCGCCGAATTGGACCGCTTCGGCGCCGCCTGCCGCCTCCGCCCCGAACTCGGCGGCATGATGCAGACCCTCTTCGACCGCTTGGTTCCGCGTCTGCAAACCGAGGCCGGCCGCAATCATAGTTTGGTCGAACTCCTCGCCCAAAACGGCTTCGACCGCGAGCAGCACGAACAAATCCGCGAGGACTTGCGCAATGGCCGCATCGGCCTCGCCCAAAACCGCCTCCCGGTGAACGCCGAAATCAAGGACGCCCAAGATGGCGATGTTCTTGATGGCGTCGACCGCCTGCCCGAGGAATTCGCGGCCGCGGGCCGGGCCGCCTTGGCGCGCGGCGAGCTGGCCATCGTCACCCTGGCCGCCGGCGCGGGCAGCCGCTGGACCCAGGGCGCGGGCGTCGTCAAAGCGCTGCATCCCTTCTGCAAATTCGCCGGCCGGCACCGCACCTTTATTGAGGCCCACCTTGCCAAAAGCCGCCGCACCGGCGAGTTGGTCGGCCAGGCCCCGCCCCACCTGTTCACCACCAGTTACCTCACCCACGCCGCCACCGAGGAATGGCTCGCCCGCCACGGCAATTATGCTTATCCCGGGCCGCTCATCCTCTCCCCGGGCCGGGCCATCGGCCTGCGCCTGATTCCCATGGTGCGCGACCTGCGTTTTCTCTGGGAGGAACTGCCCCAACAGCGCCTGGACGAGCAGCAGCACAAGGTCCGGGAAAGCCTCCGGGCCGCCCTGATGAACTGGGCGCGCGGGGCCGGCGAGGGTGGTGACTACACCGACAACCTTCCCGCCCAGTGCCTCCATCCCGTCGGCCACTGGTTCGAGGTGCCCAATCTCCTGCGCAATGGCGTCCTCGCCCGGCTCCTCGCCGAGCGCCCCCAAGTGCGCCACCTCCTGCTCCACAACATCGACACGCTCGGCGCCAACGCCGATGCCGCCCTTTTCGGCCTGCACCTCGCCCAGGACTCCTGCCTCACCTTCGAGGTCATCACCCGCCGCTTGGAGGACCGTGGCGGCGGCCTCGCCCGCGTCAACGGCCTGCCCCGCCTCGTCGAAGGCCTCGCCATGCCCCGCGAGGAGGATGAGTTCCAACTGCGCTACTACAATTCCAACACCTGCTGGATCAACATCGAACACTTGCTGAAGGTTTTCGGCCTCCGCCGCGCCGACCTCGCCGCCGCCGACCGCTGCGCCGCCGCCGTCCGCACCCTCGCCGCCCGCCTGCCCACTTACATCACCATCAAGGACGTGAAGAAACGCTGGGGCCACGGCCAGGAGGATGTCTTCCCCGTCAGCCAGTTCGAGAAACTGTGGGTGGACATGACCGCCCTTCCGGAAGTCGGCAAACGCTTCGTGGTCGTCCCCCGCCGCCGCGGTCAACAGCTCAAAGACCAAGCCCAACTCGACGGCTGGCTCCGCGACGGCTCCGCCGATTACGTGGACCAACTCTGCGCCTGGCAATAAGCCTGGAAATAGCAATCTCAGGCCAAAAAGCAAAACCAAACACAATCCACCACCCCATCGACAGGGGGCGCACACCACTTCGGCGGCAACCGAGAACCGCAAGGTTGTGGAGTGCGGAATGAAGTTCCGCTTTCGGGTTCCCCGCCCGGAGCCGGTGCCGAGAACTTGCCAACCGCCCAAAATCTGGCCCGACACGGATTTTCGAAGCGCTGGTCGGACATAACCATCCGCGCGCTCAACCTCGGTTTTGGTTGCCCGCCCGGACTTGCAGACTGTGCAAAGTTACCGACCAGAAGAAAACCCGCCGCGCGCCCGGAGGATTCCGCATCGCCGGCGTAATCGACCACGCGCCAGCGTCTTGGAGTGCGGTGTAGCGCAGCGTAGCACCGCTTTTGAACTCCTCCCACGACCAAAAACTCCACGAACCGGCCCGCGCGCTTGGCGGATTCATCCGCCTGGAGCCACAAAACCCAAACCTTTCCCGCGCCCCCGCCGCCCAACTTGGCCGCCCTCCCCAATCCCAAACGGATTGTTCTCCTATCCCAAATGTTGCCCCCCTTTGGGCGCAACCTTTGGTTCCCCACGCCCGGCATCCGCAATCCCAAAGTGGGTAGTGTCGGCCTTTCCCCCACCAAACAAAACGCCGCGCGAGGTTGAACCTCGCGCGGCGCGCAATTCATATTTCCAAGCCGAGTTGGCTCAGACCGCGGCGGGCGCCGCGGACCCCAACCCCGGCAGATGCGGGCTGGCCGGCTTGGGCGGCACTTCCGGCAAAATCGTGGCGGCCTTCGCGCCGGTGGGCGGATCCATCTTCGCGGCGGGCGGCGGCGGCGTGAACTTGCCAGTGCGCACAATTTCTTCCACCTGACCACCCTCCAGCGTTTCGAATTCCAAAAGCGCGTTGGCGATCGCCTCCAGTTTGTCCCGGTGCGTCGTGATGATCTCGGTGGCCACTTGGAAACCGTTGTCGATGATGCGCTTGACCTCGGTGTCGATATCCACCGCCGTCTGCTCGCTGTAGTCCTTGCTGCGCGCCATCTCCCGGCCCAGGAACACGTATTCGTTGTGCTCCCCGTACTGCACCATGCCGAGCTTGTCGCTCATACCCCATTGCGTGACCATGGCCCGCGCCATCTGGGTGGCTTGTTGGATGTCGCCCATCGCCCCGGTTGAAATGTCGTCCGAAACGATCTCCTCGGCGATCCGCCCCGCCATCGTCACCGCGATGATGTCCAGCAATTCCTTGCGCTTGCGGTTCAACACGTCGTCCTTCGGCAGATACATCGTGGAGCCCAAAGCCTGGCCGCGCGGGATGATCGTCACCTTGTGCAGCGGATGCGTGTGCTTCAGCATCACGTTGACCAGCGCATGGCCGGCTTCGTGCCAGGCCGTGAATTTCTTGTCTTCGTCGGTCATGGCCATGCTGCGGCGCTCGCGGCCCCAGCGGACTTTGTCGCGGGCCTCTTCCAATTCCACCATGCCCACGGCGCGCCGACCGGTCCGGGCCGCCAGCAAGGCGGCTTCGTTCAACAAATTAGCCAGTTCCGCTCCGGAATAGCCCGGCGTGCCGCGGGCGATGATGCCCAGGTCCACGGAGGGATCCAGTTTCACATTCTTGGCGTGCACCTTGAGAATCGCTTCGCGGCCCCGCACATCGGGCAGGTTCACCGTGATCTGGCGGTCAAAGCGGCCGGGCCGCAGCAACGCCGGATCCAACACATCGGGCCGGTTCGTCGCCGCGATGATGATGATGCCCTCCTGGGTGTCAAAGCCGTCCATTTCGACCAGCAGTGCGTTGAGCGTCTGCTCGCGTTCGTCATTGCCGCCGCCCAACCCATGCCCGCGGCTGCGGCCCACGGCGTCGATTTCATCGATGAAAATCAGGCAGGGCGTGTTCTTACGCGCCTGCTCGAACATGTCCCGCACGCGGCTCGCGCCCACGCCGACGAACATCTCCACGAAATCCGATCCGCTGATGCTGAAGAACGCCGCGTCCGCCTCGCCGGCAATCGCCTTGGCCAGCAGCGTCTTGCCCGTGCCGGGCGAGCCCACCATCAGCACGCCCTTGGGAATCCGGCCGCCGAGCTTCTGGAACTTCTTGGGATCCTTTAAGAACTCCACGAGTTCCGAAACCTCTTCCTTGGCCTCTTCCACGCCGGCCACATCCTTGAAGGTCGTCTTGTTCTTCTCCTTGGCGAGCATCCGCGCCTTGCTCTTGCCGAAGCTCAGGGCGCCTTTGCCCGCCATTTTGATCTGGCGGACGAAAACGAACCAGATGATGCCGCCGACGATCAGGAAGGGCAGCAGGCCCCACACCACGCTCGTCACCATGGGGTTCGGCTCCTTGGCCGAGAAATTTTCGCGGGCCAGCAGCTCGCTCCACTCCTTCTTGGTGAGCAGCACCTTGGTCTTGAAGTGGCCGCTGGTTTCCGGCGGCAGCTTGGTCTTCTCCGCCGCCTTCTCCGCCGCCTCTTGCGGCCGTTTGAAGGTGCCGGTGATTTCCGTCATGAAGGTCGCCTGCGGGCTGAACGCCACGGTGCCGCTGGCAATCCAGTTGGAGGCCAGGTTCTGCTTGAATTCGTGCTGGCTCCAGGTCTCGTACCCGTTTTCGTTGATGTTGCGCATCAACATCACCAAGACCACGCAGCAGATGATCAGAATCCAAACCAACCAATTGCGGGCGGGCATTTTAAAATCCCCGTTCTTCCGCTGGCGGTCATCGTCAAGATTTCGGTTATCGTCAGACATTACATTTACCAGTTTTGCCGGAAACCACGCGTTACGCGCCGGCACCTTGAGACTCAATATAACCGGTTCCAGCGCCAATGCAACCGCCGTTCTGTTAATGGCCCCGGCAGGCACCCCTGGCCCGGTCGCGCCCCCTCCACCCAAAAAATCTCCCCGCTCCGCGTCGCCGCCACCACCAAACCGTGCCGGCGCTCCCGCGGCACCTTCTGGTTGGTGAACCAATCCTGCAGCTTCACGTGCCCGGCCATCCCGCACGGCTGGAACCGGTCCCCCGGCCGCCAATGCCGCAATACTATCTCCGCCCCCACCCGGTCGGCGTCAAACCACACCCCCTCCGTCCGCCCCGCCTCCACCCCGGCCCCCACGGCCCATTCCACGGCCACCCCGCCAAACTCCACCCGCCCCCCGCCCGCGGTCAACGGCACGACCAATTCTCCGGGTTGAAATCGGGTCGCGGCCGGGGTCGTTCCCCCCACCTCCACCCTTCCCCGCGCGTCCCGGCTAACCATCCTCCCCTCCCCGCACCCCACCCGCACCCCCTCCGCCGTGCGCAAAACCTCCACCAAATCAAAGCCCGGGGGCACCCCCAGCTCGCGCAATTGCCGCCGCAACGAGCGCCGCTGCCGCGCCACCGGCCAATCCGCAAACCCGACTCCATCGTCCGCCGCGGCCCCAATCTCGGCCTCCCCGCGCTCCTCCCATTCCAGTTCCGCCGCCCAAATCTCCATTTGCCGTAAAATCACCTCCCGCAACGCCGGTTGGTACTGCGCCTCCAACAGCGGCAGCAACTCCCCCCGCACCCGGTTCCGGGGAATCCCCCAATCTCCATTGCTCCCATCCTCGCGGAACTTCAACCCGCGCTCCGCCGCCCACGCGCGCAACTCGGCTTTTCCCAACCCCAACAAGGGCCGCAGTAACCGCACTCCGGCATCCGCCGACGACGGATTCGCCCACTTCATCCCCGCCCACCCCGCCGGCCCGCTGCCCCGCAGTAGCCGCAGGAAAAACAATTCCACCTGATCATCGGCATGATGCGCCAGCGCCACGTCCGCCGCCCCCGCACCCCGCGCCACCCGGGCCAAGAAATCATGCCGCAACCGTCGCCCCCCCATTTCCAACGAAACCCCGGCCGCCGCCGCCGCCTCCCGCACCGCCCCCCGTTCTACCTGGACAGCCAAACCCAACTCCGCCGCCGCGGCTCGCACCAAGGCTTCATCCGCTTCGCTCTCCGCCCCACGTAACCCGTGATTAAAATGCGCCACCACCAACCGCCAGGTGTTTTCAACCGCCAATTCCGCCAAAATCCGCAGCAACACCATCGAATCCAACCCGCCCGACACCGCCACAACCAGCCCCGCGCCGGGACGCAACCATCCCCGCGTCAAAAACTCCCGCCCCACCCGCTCCTGCAATTCCCGCGCCACCGGCTTCATCCCGCCACTCTCCCCCAACTGCCCGCCCCCGTCCAGTTTCCCCAAAGCCCCCGCACCATGCCCCGCTCCTTTGCCACCGCCCCAGGCCGCCGCGTGTCCAATAAATCGCGTGCATTTTTCAGCCCCTGGAGGCACATTGCTCCCGCCGCCGGAACCCCCGGCCGGCACTCGGAACCTTGCGATTATGACTAGTGAAACAGTTTGCCCGGTGCTCGTCGCCGGTGAATGGCGGTCCAGTGACGCGGTCGGCACCTTCGCCGCCGAAAACCCCTCCTTGGCCGAAAACCTGCCCGGACAATTTCCCATCTCCTCCCGCGCCGAGGTGGAGGCCGTGATCGCCGCCGGCGTCACCGCCGCCGAGGAATTGCGCGCCCTCCCCGGGGACCGCATCGCCGCCTTCCTCGAGGCGTTCGCCACCGGCATCGAAGTCCGTGCGGCGGAATTGGTCGAACTCGCCCACGCCGAGAGCGGCCTGCCCCGCGCTCCGCGCCTCAAGGACGCTGAACTGCCCCGCACCACCGACCAAATTCGCCAGGCCGCCAAGGCCGCCCGCGAAGGTTCCTGGCGCCGCCCCGTGCGCGATGAGGCCCGCAATATCCACGCCCAAGCCGGGCCCCTCGGCGGCCCGGTGGTCGTAATGGGTCCGAACAATTTCCCCTTCGCCTTCAATTCGTCCGCGGGCGGTGATTTCGCCGCCGCCATCGCCGCCCACAACCCCGTGATCGCCAAGGCCAACGGCGCCCATCCCGGCACCACCCGCCTCCTCACGGAAATCGGCTTCGCGGCCGTGCAAGCCACCGGCCTGCCCGCGGCCACGCTCCAGATGATCTACCGCACCCCGCGCGAAGTTGGCTTGGAATTGGTCGCCGATCCCCGCGTCGGCGCCACCGCCTTCACCGGCAGCCGCTCCGCCGGCCTGGCGCTGAAACGCGCCGCCGACGCCGCCGGCCGCCCCATCTATTTGGAGATGTCCAGCGTGAATCCCATCGTGATCCTCGACGGTGCGCTCCGTGAACGCGGCGAGGCCGTGGCCACCGAATTCTTCGCCTCCTGCACCATGGGCACCGGCCAGTTCTGCACGAACCCCGGCTTCATCCTCGTGCCCGACACCGCCGCCGGCCACGCTTTCGTCGCCGCCGCCCAGGCCAAGTTCACGGCCGCCAACCCCGGGGTCCTGCTGGGTCGCGGTGGCCGGGATCACCTCACCGCCGCCGTGGCCACGCTTCGCGCCGCGGGTGCGCAATTGCTGTGCGGCGGCGAAGCCCTCCCCGGCCCCGCTTACCGTTTCGCGAATACTTTATTGAGCGTTACCGCCGACCAGTTCCTGCAACAACCCCAAGCCCTCCAAACGGAAGCCTTCGGCCCCGTTGCGCTGCTGGTCTGGACCCGTGGCCCGGCCGAAACCGTCGCCATCCTCCGCCGCATGGAAGGCAACCTCACCGGCGCCATCTACTCCGACACCGCCGGCTCGGATGACGCGGATTACGCCATCATCGAACCGCACCTGCGCGCCCGCGTCGGCCGCCTCATCAATGACCGCATGCCCACCGGCGTCGCCGTCAGCCCCGCGATGAACCACGGCGGCCCCTACCCCGCCACCGGCCACCCCGGCTTCACCGCCGTCGGTCTCCCCGCCTCGATCCAACGGTTCACCGCCCTCCATTGCTACGACAACGTCCGCCCCAACCGCCTCCCCGCGGCCCTGCGCGCCTGAGCCAACGCTTTCCTTACCCACCACAAACCATGCGCTACTCCCCGATCAACTCCTCCCTGTTCACCGGCCACCGCGCCCGCCTGGGTGCGCTGCTGCTCCCCAATTCGCTGGCGCTCGTGAACACCAACGACGCCCTCCCCACCAACGCGGATGGCAACCTGCTCCTGCGGGTCAACTCGGACCTCTTCTACCTCACCGGCATCGAACAGGAGGAAACCCTCCTCCTCCTCTACCCGGACGCCCATGACGAGAAGTTCCGCGAAATCCTCTTCCTCCGCGAGCCCAACGCGCTCATGGAAACGTGGGAAGGCCACAAACTGACCAAGGACGAAGCCAAAAAAATCTCCGGCGTGGCCCGCGTCGAATGGCTCTCGGAGTTCAATGGCATCCTGCACCGCCTCATCCTGGAGGCCGAGCACGTCTACCTGAATGCCAACGAACACAAACGCGCCGTCATCGTCATGGAAACCCGCGAGGCGCGGTTCGTGAAATCCCTCCGCGAACGCTACCCGCTCCACGATTACCAACGCCTGGCGCGGTTGATGCACAAACTGCGCGTCGTGAAGTCCGAACCCGAAATCGCCCTGCTCCAAGAGGCCTGCAACATCACCGACGCCGGCTTCCGCCGCGTCGCCCGCATGGTCAAACCGGGCGTGAAGGAAATGGAAGTGGAGGCCGAGTTCGCCCACGAATTCATCCGCCGCGGCGGCCAGTTCGCCTACAACCCCATCATCGCCACTGGTGGCAACGCCTGCATCCTTCATTACGTCGAAAACGACCGCGTTTGCCAACCCGGCGAACTCCTCCTGCTCGACGTCGCCGCCAGCTACGCCAATTACAACGCCGACCTCACTCGCACCATTCCGGTGAACGGCCGGTTCACCCCCCGCCAAAAGCAGGTTTACAACGCCGTCCTCCGCGTCCTTCGCGCCGTCAGCCAGGCGGCCGTCCCCGGCAAACTGCCCAAGGATTGGCAGAAGGAAGCCGAAGCCTTCATGGAAAAGGAACTCGTCGATCTCGGCTTGATCTCCTTGGACGACATCAAAAACCAATCCGCGGACAGCCCGGCCCTCAAAAAGTATTTCATGCACGGCGTCGGCCACCCCTTAGGCTTGGACGTCCATGACGTCGGCCTTACGGTCGAACCGATGCAGGAAGGCTGGGTGATGACGGTTGAACCCGGCATCTACCTCAAGGAAGAAGGCTTTGCCGTGCGCTTGGAAAACGACATCGTGGTCCGCTCCGGCGGCAATGTGGACCTCCTTGGCCACACCCCGATCGAAGTCGACGAAATCGAAGCCCTCATGCAATCGCGGTCCTGAACCCACTATGAGCCATAAACCTTACTGGCAGGGAGTCTTCCCGGCCATCACCACGCAATTCAAAAAAGATCAGTCGATCGATCTCGACGCCACCGCGCGCCACGCGGACGCCTTGATCGCGTCCGGCGTCACCGGCTTGATCTTCCTCGGCTCCCTGGGCGAAAACCAGGCCCTCGGCGGCGATGAAAAGCGCGCGTTGATCGCGGCGATGATCAGCGCCGTGAACCACCGCGTGCCCGTCCTCAGCGGCGTCGCCGAATCCAGCACCGCCGAAGCCTGCCGCTACGTCCGCGACCTCGAAAAAGCCGGTGCGGATGGCTTCATGCTCATGCCCGCCATGCTCTACAAGGGCGACCCGCGCGAGACCCTGACCCATTTCCGCGCCACCGGCCGCGCCACCGCCCTGCCGATCATTCTCTACAACAACCCCTTGTCCTACGCCAACGACCTCACCCCGGCCATGTTCGCCGAACTGGCGGACGTGCCCAATTTCGTGGCGCTCAAGGAAAGCTCCGGCGATGTCCGCCGCATCACCGACCTCCACAACACCGTCGGCGACCGCTACGCCCTCTTCACCGGCGTGGACAACCTCGTGCTGGAAAGCGCCATCCTCGGCATCGATGGCTGGGTTGCCGGCAGCGGCATCGCCTTCCCCGCGGAGAATCAATACTTCTGGGAACTCACCCGTCGCGGCGAATGGGATAAAGCCCGCGAAATCTACCGCTGGTTCAAGCCCCTGCTCGACCTCGATGTCAGCACCAAGTTCGTGCAATACATCAAGCTCGCCGTTCAGGAATGCGGCCTCGGCAGCGAAACCGTCCGCGCCCCGCGCCTCCCGCTCATCGGCGCCGAGCGCAAGCGCGTCCTCGAAATCATCCACGCCGGCATTGCCAGCCGCCCCAAACTGCCCCGCCGGAAGTAACCCCCACCCATCATGCGCCGCGTTGGCATCATCGATTCCCACACCGGGGGCGAACCCACCCGCGTCGTCGTCTCCGGCCTGCCCGATCTCGGCGGCGGCTCCGTCGCGGAACAACTGGCCGTTTTCCGCGACCAGCACGACCGCTTCCGCTCCGCCGTCGTCAACGAACCCCGCGGCTCGGATGTCCTCGTCGGCGCCCTCCTCCTCCCGCCCCCGGATCCGTCCTGTGTGGCCGGCGTCATCTTCTTTAACAATGTCGGCTGCCTGGGCATGTGCGGCCACGGCACCATCGGCCTGATCCGCACCTTGGAATACCTGGGCCGCATCGGCCCCGGCGAACACCGCCTCGCCACCAACGTCGGCATCGTTACCGCCCGCCTCGACCCGGACGGCCTCGTTTCCGTCACCAACGTGCCCAGCTACCGCCAGGCCAAAGCCGTCACCGTCCAAGTCCCCGGCATCGGCCCCGTCACCGGCGACGTCGCTTGGAGCGGCAATTGGTTCTTCCTCGTGGGCGACCACGGCCAGGCCCTCGACCTTTCCAGCGTCGAATCCCTCACCGATTTCACGTGGCGCGTCCGCCAGGCCGTCAACACCCAGGGCTACCCCGAAGTGGACCACGTCGAGCTCTTCGCCGACTCCCCCAATCCGGACGCCGACAGTCGCAACTTCGTCCTCTGCCCCGGCAAAGCGTACGACCGCTCCCCCTGCGGCACCGGCACCAGCGCCAAGCTCGCCTGCCTCGCCGCCGATGGCCACCTCGCCGAGGGCGAAACGTGGGTCCAGGAAAGCATCATCGGCAGCCGCTTCACCGGCACCTACCGCCGCTCCGCCGAGGGCGCCATTCTCCCCACCATCACCGGCACCGCCTTCGTGAACGCCGAGGCCACCCTCCTCCTCGACGACGCCGATCCCTTCTGCTGGGGCATCCGCTCCTAAACCCAGCTCGGAAATTCACTCCCCCCACATGAAAACACCCCCCCGCCAAGGCTGCCGGCCCCCTGGGACCGCCGGCATCCTGCCGACCGCCGACTCCGCGTGGAGGCGCACCCACTGCTCGCCCTCCGCGCCCCCCACCACCCATCCCCCCATAACGACCCATTGGACCCATGGGGCCTATTGGACCTATTCCCCTCCCCTACCCCGCGCCACTTACTCCGGGTTCCGCCGCCGTGCTTCAGCCTGAGCTAACTCCATGAGCCGCGAAGTCCTCATTGTCGGCGGCGGTGTCATCGGCCTCTCCACCGCCTACTACGCCGCCCAACGCGGCTTCCGCGTCACTGTGGTGGAGCGCCAGGGCCCCGGCCGGGACGGCTGCTCCTTCGGCAACGCCGGCATGATCGTCCCCAGCCACTTCATCCCCCTCGCCGCCCCCGGCATGGTCGCCCTGGGCCTCAAATGGATGTGGAACCCCGAGTCCCCCTTCTACGTCCAACCCCGCCTGGACTGGGATTTGTTGTCCTGGGGCTGGCGCTTCTGGCGCGCCGGCACCGCCGAGCACGTCCGCCGCGCCTCCCCCCTTCTGCGCGACCTCAGCCTCGCCGGCCGCGCGTGCTTCGAGGAATTGGCCGCGCTCCCCGGCAACGACTTCGGCCTCGTCAAAAAAGGCCTCGTCATGCTCTGCAAAACCGAGCATGCATGGGAGGAGGAAGCCGCCACCGCCACCCGCGCCCGCGAGCTCGGCATCCCCGCCGAAGTCCTCGACGCCCGCCAAACCGCCGCCCTGGATCCCGGCGTGACCATGGACATCCACGGCTCCGTTTACTTTCCCCAGGACTGCCACCTCACCCCCCAACGCTTCATGGCCGGGTTGCAGCAGCAATGTGAATGGCACGGCGTCAAATTCCTCTGGCACACCGAGGTCACCGGCTGGCGCACCCAAGGCGCCGACGGTGAAATCACCGCCCTCCAAACCAACCGCGGCGAACTCACCGCCGACGAATACGTCATCTGCGGCGGCTCCTGGTCCCCCAGCGTGGCCCGCGACCTCCG
>CAIYZC010000260.1 GCA_903930565.1 uncultured Pedosphaera sp. | reverse complement strand
TGGGTCAGCCAACCCCGCCCGGTTCCCTGCGGGTCAATCCTCCGGCCGCTCCCCCGCGGGGGCCATTTTGACGAGCTTGGGGTCGAAGCGGCCGAGGGTTTCGACGAGGTCGGACTGGGCGGCCATGACTTGGTGGATGTCTTTGTAAGCACCGGGGACTTCATCCAGGCCGGCGGAAATCAGGTTCACGCCGCGGGTCTTGAGCTCACGGTTCACGCGGTCCCAATCGAAGGTGCTGTTCGCCTTGGTGCGGCTCATGGCGCGGCCGGCGCCGTGGGACGCGGATTGCAGGGCGGCGGCGCTGCCCTTGCCGCGCACCAGGAAGCCGGGCGCGGCCATGGAACCCGGGATGATGCCCAGCACGCCCGCACCGGCGGGCGTGGCGCCCTTGCGATGCACGATGACCTCACGTTCCACGCCGTCAATGACGTGCCGCTCGCGCCAGGCGAGGTTGTGGTGGTTTTCCACGTCCAAAAACACCTGGCAACCGACGTGGTGCGCGAGGTGTTGATGGATGAGGGCATGGTTGGCGGCGGCGTAGCGGCCCATCAATTCCATGGCGGCCCAGTATTCGCGGCCGGCGTCCGCGTCGAGGGGCAGCCAGGCGAGGTGCTGGTGCTCGCGCGCGAGGCGGGGGTGCAGTGTCATGGCCAGTTTGCTGTAGTGGTCGCACACGGCGGCGCCCACGCCCCGGCTGCCGCTGTGACTGAGCAGGGCGGTGTATTCGCCCGCAGGCAGCCCCGCCACGGTCTGTTCGGTGGTGAACACGCCGAACTCCACAAAGTGATTCCCGCTCCCGCTGCTGCCGAGCTGGGCGGCGGCGCGGTCCCGGTGGTGGCGGGTCACGGGATTGAGGCGCCAATCCTCCGCCATGACGGGATGGTCGCGGCGGGGATGGAAGGAGGCGCCGATGCCGAAGCGGGTTTCGGCTTCGATGGCGGCAGTGAGGCTTTTGCGCCGGCGATCCAATTCGCGGGGCGGCAAATCCAACACGGTAAGTTTCATGCGGCACGCGATGTCCACGCCAACGGCGTAGGGAATCACCGCATTGTCCGCCGCCAACACGCCCCCGATGGGGAGTCCGTAGCCGACATGCGCGTCGGGCATCAGGGCGCCCGCCACCGCAACGGGCAATTGGCAGGCTCGCGCCATTTGCGTGACCGCTTCCGGATCCAAACCCGCGCCCCATGGCCGCCAAGGGGCAGGCCGGGACCGGATGTGGCCGGTGAATTCGCGGAGCGCCTTGGCAAAGTCCCCGCGCAGGGGATCCCTCAAAAAGCCGCCGGGATCGGCCAACACGGCCGCGACCTCCCCGGGCAACTGCGTTCGATCCCGGCCCTTGAGAATGGATTGCGCGATGAACTTCAGCCCCTGCCGTTCCGGCTCCCCGGGCGGCACGCCGAGCTGCATCAAATCATGCTGATTCATGACGATTCCGCCGTCCGGCCCGGCGTCACTTCGCGGACGCGAATTCCGTGACGCCCTGGAGCCGGCGGCCGAGCGGGGGATAGGTGAGATAACGGCGCAGGAGCCAACCGGTGAAGCCGGAGTAAAGGTGGTCCGCCTCCGCCTGCAAATAATCCTCGTTCAAGCGATCCACGAGCAAATTACCGGCGACGAGGCGCTTCAAAGCATGTTTGGCGGCCGGCAACTCCCCCGCGGCGGCGCAGCCGCAATTGTCGCACGTCATTTCCCGCGCGGCGCGATAGGCGGCGGGCTTGTAGATTTCGAACCGGCCGCGCCAACTGAAATCCAGGAGAATATGCCCCAATTCGTGCCCGAGGATGAAGCGAAGCTCGGCCGGGTGATCCACCACCCCTTCCAGCGTTTTGGAGAGGAGGACGACCACCTTTTTGCGGGCGAAGCGGATGGCGAAGGCGTTCATCTGCTCATGACCGAGAATGATGACCGGTGGCACGGCCACGAGCTGGAATTGCCGGCACACTTCGGCCATGGCCGCGGCGACCTCTGGAAATTGTTCGGGCGAAGCGGTGGTGCCCAGGGCTTGCAGCCGGCGCACGTGATACTCGGAGAGCAGCCAATTGATGATCCAGCCCAAAAACAGAATCGGCAGGACGAACCAAAACGGAATCGCCAATACCAACGCCACCAGCCAGGCCAATACGCTCATCACCGCCACCATCAGCCGCCGGCGTCTTTCTTCCGGGGAAACGCATTCGTCAATGGATTGAATGACCCGCAAGCTGCGCTGTGCAACCGGGGCCGAAGTCATCATTGGGGGGAGGTTCATAGATTTTACGCGACTATTTCCCGCTCCGTATCGGAAGTCAAGCGGCCGTTCGCCCTTGGCGGTGGAAAAACGGTTGAGGAGAGGCTCCCGCCGAGACGCGGAGGCGCGGAGCAGACGGGAGGGGCCACTTTGGCGGCGTCCGCGAAACACTATTCCCCTGCGCGGGAACGGGTGGTATGGTTGGCGGTTCTGGCATATGGCCGACGACCGCGTACAGGAAATTCAAGCGCTGCTGCCGCAGGGGATGCTGCCCGATTGGGTGCGGCTCGGCTCGCGCTTGGTCCGGTTGCTGCGGGATCAACGGCATCCGGAGACCCACGACGCCATTCTCGACCGCTTGCTCAGCCACGCCCGGGAATCGGTGGTGCGCCGGCAGCGGCGTTTGGCCGGACTGCCGCGCATTTCGTATCCGCCGGACCTGCCGATCACCGCGCGCAAGGATGAAATCGTGGCGGCGATCCGTGCGAACCAAGTCGTGGTCATCGCGGGCGAAACCGGTTCGGGCAAAACCACGCAATTACCCAAGATGTGCCTGGAGGCGGGCTTGGGCGTGGAAGCTTCGATTGGTTGCACGCAGCCCCGGCGCGTGGCCGCCCTCTCCATCTCGGAACGCATCGCGGAGGAACTCAACGTGGGCTGGGGCCGCGAGGTGGGTTGCAAAATCCGCTTTGATGACCGGTCCAGCGCGGACACGTACATCAAACTCATGACGGACGGCATTCTCTTGGCGGAAACGCAGGGGGAT
>CAIYZC010000259.1 GCA_903930565.1 uncultured Pedosphaera sp. | reverse complement strand
GGTCTCGGCTTCCGCCAACCGACCTTGGTCCATAACCGCCCGGCCCAAAGCGTCCGTGGTAATTCCGCGGCTGGTGGGGGTATCGCCGCCTTGCTCCTTCTGCGCCAGGGCTTGGCGGAAGAGGGTCTCGGCTTCCGCCAACCGACCTTGGGCCATTACCGCCCGGCCCAATTCGTGCGTGGTAATTCCGCGGCTGGTGGGGGTAGCGCCGCCTTGCTCCTGGAGCGCCAGGGCTTGGCGGAAGGATTCTTCCGTGCGCATCAAGTCATTGCGGGCGTAGAACCCACGGCCGGCACGAAGGTATAATTCAGCTTGGAGCAGGATCCGTTCCGGCCGGCCGGCAAGTTTGGCCGCTTCGTGGAGGGCAAATTCGGGATCGGGGCTGTCTTCCGGGGCCGGGCGCGGAACCTGATCTGGAGTCGATTCGCGGCGGGATTCACGCTCGACCATCCGATCCGGGCCCGCCAAATCGGCTTCGCGGGCAATGCGAACGACAAACGCGCGGGTGGACCAAAAATCGGGGGCGGCGTCGCGGAAGAGGGGTTGCAGCCATGGGGGGCCGACGAACAGGAGGGGCACCGAGAAGCGGCGGCGGTAAATGTCGCGGCGTTCGTTGACGCGGGATGCCGCTTCCCACCAAGCCCGACGCCAGGCGGGGTATTCCGGGTCGGCTTCGCTCACGATACCGGCCGAGATCCACAGCGCGCCTAAGTCGGGGGTGATCGGAAACGTGGCGAGCAGAAACGAAAGGGTGGCGAGCGTGGCGGGTTCGTTCAAGGGCAGGATGGCCAAACGCTTGCCTTCCGGAGCCAACCAACCGGCGAGTTCGTCGCGACAAATATCGGCGGCCGCGGGTTCGGGCACCAGCACGGTGATGAAAGCCATGCCCCCTTCCAGCTCCAAATGCCGGCGGACCAACTGCCACTCCTTTGAGGATTTTGGCCCGTAGCGACGCTGCAGCGGCGGCACCCCATCGATATCTAAGATCGTCCGGTTGGCTGGCAAGGGGGTCAGGTGATTCATAGCTCGCCGGCGGGAAAATCCCAGAGCCTAGGCAGCCGTTGGGCGTTTGGAGTCCCGGCCCTGAGCAGCAACTAGGGCAACTTGTTCTCGAATGAGCGGATGAATGTCGTACCACTCCTCGCCGCGGCGGAAAAAGAGCACCAGATGGCTGTCGAGGAACCGGGCCAGTTTGGCAC
This sequence comes from uncultured Pedosphaera sp., assembly GCA_903930565.1. Lineage (GTDB taxonomy): Bacteria > Verrucomicrobiota > Verrucomicrobiia > Limisphaerales > Pedosphaeraceae > CAIXFN01. Next base: position 16,350 of record CAIYZC010000259.1, on the reverse strand, counting down.
CTTCCTCCCGGCTGGCATGACTCGCCTGCCGGGTGCGGGCGATTTCCTCCAACCACAAGGCATCGTCGGTCGCCAAGGGCAAAAACTGGCTGCGCACCGAGGCGATTGCATCGCTCAAAACTTGGTCGGAAATCGGAAGCTGGTTGGCGCGCACCAAGATTTCGGAAACCAAGCGCAGCAAATCACGAAAATGGCCACCGCAGAGCTTGACCAACTGGTCCACCCCAGGCGTGGCGGGACCAAAAACCCGTTCCGCCGAGCCGGGAACATCGAACCGACGCACCAACAATCGCCGCAGGGAGGCATTGCCCTCGGGCACCGGGGTCCGGGCGGCATCATTTTCCCATTGGCAAACGCTGGGGATGATCTGGAATTTGACCGGGAGATTGGGATGCAGGAACTTCACCCAGGGCGGAACCGTATAAATCAGATGGACGTAGGGGATCCGCAGGTTCGCCCCTTGGTTGTTCAGCAGGGTGGCCACACTGGCCAACACTTCGGTTTCGTCGAAGAGGGAGCCGCGAATCTGCTCCAAGGAATCGAGAAAGAAAACGACCTTCTTATCGGGCTCACCCAATTTTTGGCGGATCAGCTGGATGCCTTCTTCAAAAAAGCGATCCACGGCGGCCTTGAGGTTGCCGATATGGACGGCGAGTTTTTGCTGCACCTGCCGCCGGAAGCTGGGAGTGCCGCGCAAGGCGATTTTCAGATCCAACGCCAAGCCTGCCGGGGCCGCCGCCCCGCCCGCCTTCAAACCAAATTCTTGCAGATTGACCTCGGTGCGCTCCAAGTAATTCAAAAAGCGGGTCCAATAGGATTCCTGGAGAACCGATTGCCCAAACCGGGCTTCGAGGGCATCACTGAAGGCACCCGCCAGCACCGGAAGGAGGTCGGTGATATCAATGGGACCCGCGAGGTTGATGTATTTTTCAGCATCCGCGTACACGACGAAGTAGCCCGCGGCCTTGAGCTTGTCCGCCAAACGCTTTAATTCCGTGGTTTTGCCGGAGCCGCGAAAGCCTGAAAAATACTGGACGCTTTCGAGTTCCGCCCATTGCACGTGCTTGAGCATGTGCTCCACCGGCCCATCCTCCCCATAGACGGGCTCGTAGAAGGCGTGCCCCGGCTCCAAGGGGGTGTCGGACACGTTCCGATAGAGCTTTTTCAGCAGGGCTTGATCGGCGGCATCGAGTTTCATAAACGGTCAGTCACGGTCGTTTTCGTGACCCGACGGTAACCCCGGCGGGCCGCAAACACAAGCGGGACGGAAGGCGGGGGACGGGTTGGGAACGCAGGCTGCGGCAGGGAATTTTCACCGCGGCGGTGACACACAAACTGCCCATTGCCAGCACGAAGCACGGACGCCGTCAGCGCATTGAGACGAAAGCGCGTTTCGCACCACCAGGAAGCTCGGACGTACGCCGGGGGAGCATGGGCCAATGGCCCCACTGGACCGGAGGGATCGAACCCAACCGCAGCCCCGGACCTCGAAGCCCGGAGGCCGGCCGCCGCCTTCAGGGAAGGGCCACCAAGCGGTAAAAGCGGGGGCCGGGAAGGGAGGTCGCGGAGTCGGTGAAGCTGACCTGGGTGCCGGCGGCTTGGTTGGTGGCCAGGGGGAGCCAATTGAGCAGGTCGGCCGAAGTTTGGCAGATGTAGGTGCGATAGGCGTCGCCGGTGGCCACGAGGCGGAAAACTCCGTTGCTGGGCGGACCGGGGTTCATGACGGCGGGGGTGGCGGGCGTCGTGGAAAGCGCCCGGGAGCCGGTGGTGAAGCTGGTGGAGAGATCGGACAGCAGGGGATTATGGGATTGGTCCCCCAGGAGCGGGACGCCCGGGGAAGGGTTGAAGGTCCAGTTGAGGGTGGTGTTGGCGGGCCACAGATTGGAACTGGCCACCGTGCAGGTGCGACGGTCCGCGCTCCAGGTGGCGTAAAAAGCGTTCGTCGTGCCCCCCACGGACATGGAAAAGCCCGTCCCCATCGGTTTGCTGAAGGTGACCGTGAGCGGGATGTTGAGCGGCACCGCGACGGCCCCATTGGCGGGGTTCAGGGCCAGAATCGTGGGCGGCGTCGCATCGCCACTGCCGCTGGTGGTGACATAAAAATCCGTCTGCCGCCAATACGCGGCCTGGCCGGTGGCGCCTGCGTAGGTGGCATTCGCGCCGGTGATTTTTTCGAACAGCAGGTGCCCAAGGTAAGTGCGCCCGGGAACGAAGGTGTGGGCGGGGATCGTTACGCCGCCGGCCGTGCCGTTCAAGGCGTTGGTCGCCCCGGGCAAAGCCCCGGTGCTGAAGATCGTCCCGGTGCTGTCTTCAATGCGCAATTGGATAAAATCCGCAGCGGTGCCGGCGGTGAAGGCGTTCCAAGCGAGAGAGAACGCCGCGGTGGAATCGATGGCTTGAAGGGCGGCAAACCCGCTCACTTGCGGCACATTGGGATAGGCCGAGCCGGTCAGGGACACCGCCAAGTTTTTGCCGCCATCGTGAACCGTGGAAAAGGAAAAGGTGTAGCTGCCATCCGGGTAAACGCCGTTGAGCGCGGCCGGGGAAGCGGCGCGGTCGGCAAAGCCCAATGGGCCGTTGTAGGTCGTGCTGAACAAGCTGCGGCTGCCGGCGGACGGAATGGCGATAAACGCCCCGAAGACGGTGTTGGGCACCGCGGAAATGATCTGGGCGGAGAAGAAACTGGAGGCGCCGACCTTCAGCGCCGGTGCGGTGGTGGCGTTGGTTTGCAGGAAGCCCTGCCCCTTGGTCACGGAGTAATAGCTGACATCCGCGGCCCGGGATTCGGCGGCGGTTAGGGCGGCGAGCCCCACCGTCAATTGGAGGAAACGAAGCAGGGCCGACGGTCCGGCAGGACCGCGGAACGAGCAGGCGGAACAAACACTCGGAGCGCGCATAATCGGATAATGGTACCTATTAGCACCCCGCGCGGCCGTTGTCAACCGGCCCGGCGAAGGCGGAATCCGGGCCGCAAAATTCGCCGCAGAAAACTCCTTGCGGCGCGCCGGGAATATGGCATATTGGCCATGTAACTGACGGTGGAGCGCATCCCGGCGCAAACCGTTGGCGAACAGGTGAGCCGATGTGGCGGAATTGGCAGACGCGCTAGACTCAAAATCTTGTGCCTTTTAGGCGTGTGGGTTCGACCCCCTCCATCGGTACCATTTCAACCTCCCGGGCGTTCGCGCCCGGGGCGTTGGGGTTTCAAGCCCAACCCCGCGGAACCCAGCCCATCACCACTTCACCGGCACGGTCAGCTTCTTGCCAAACTTGTTCTGGTAATGCAACTGATGGTGGCGGGCGCCGTACTCGTGGACCATTTTGGTGATCTTCACGTCGTAGCAGCAATACTCCGCGATTTCCAACAGCTTGCCTTCGCGGAACCACTGGATGGCCTGCAACCCCTCGGCGGTTTTTTCCACGCCAAAGGTGGCGGTCGCGATGGAATCGAGCGAGAGCCGGTGCTGGAGGGTGGCCTGCAGCTCCACCAGCATGTCCAAGGTGGGGAGTTGGCGCAGGTCAAAGGAGGTGTAATCGTGCAACACCTCGTAATCAAAGCGCAGGTTGTTGAAGCCCACCACGAGATCGGCGCGTTGCAATTCGGCCAGCAGTTCGTTGACCTGCGCTTCGCCGTAAATCTTGTAACCGCCCCGGGCCGTGCTGTAGGTCACGCCGATGCTCATCTTCATCGCGCTGATCTTGTCCCAGCCGCCCACTTCTTCGGCGGACTTTTGGGTTTCCAGATCAAAATAAACGATGTTTTTCATCAGCGACGGCCCGATTTAACCGCACAACCTCCCGGCGAGTCAAACGCCGTTTCCCGCCCGGGATCAAAGAGCAGCCGGCCCGGGCGAACGGACTATTTGGCCGGGGCCGGCGGGGCCGCCGTTTTGGCACTGGGATCGCCGGTGGGGGGCGGCGCATGGTCGGTGGCGGCGGGCGGGCCGAGGAGCTCCGTGAAGATGGGTTTCAGGGCGTCCGCCCAGATTTGATAGGCGGACACGTTCGGGTGGAGTTGGTCGCGGGCGTTGACCATGCCGGGGAACAACTTCCCGGACGGGTCGGCGAGCTGGTCGTTCACGTTGATCAGCCGGATGCGTTTGCCATCGGCCAGCGGGATCAGGTTTTGGTTGATGCGCTGGATCACGGGCACGTATTCCATGCGGTCGTTGCGCGGGAACAAGGCGGTGAGCACGATGACGGCGTCCGGCGCCTTCGCCCGGCAACGCTCCAGAATCGCTTGAATCCCGCGGGTGACCTCCGCCGCGGACTCGTCCGTGGGCGGCAGGCTGCCGACGTTGTTGATGCCGGCCAGCAGGACGATGATCTTGGGGTGGACGCCGTCCAATTCGCCGTGGTCGAGGCGCCAAAGAATATTCTGGGTGAGATCCGCGCCCCAGCCGAAATCGGCGGCGTTCCAGCCAAAGAAGTTGCTGCGCCAGTTGGCGTAAAGCTCGCGGTAGGCGGCGTCGCTCGTCCCCCAGCGGCGGGTGATGGAATCGCCCTCGAAATAAATGTCGATGCCGCCCTGTTTCGCCTTGGCCAGCAATTGCTCGTGGGCCAGCAGCGAGTTGGGGTCGCTGCGGGGCCGCGGTTGATCCGCCGGGCCGAGGGGGCTGCCCCGCCGCGGACCGCGGGGCGCGGGGGCATTGGTTTGGGCGCCGGCAAAATTGGACGCCGGCAGGGTGAGGAGCAACGCCAGGCAGGCGGCCCGGAGGACCGCCCGCCAAGGGGGAAACGCGAACACAGGCAAATCTCGAAGGTTTACGGATTGGCCGGCGCCGGCGCCGGCGCCGCCGGCGCGTGATGGAGCATCCGGTCGGCCCAGGCGATGAAATAGGACATGTTGCTCTGGTCCTCGTGGCCGCCGTCGTGCTGGCGCCAGCCCAGCTCGCCGGCCAACAGACTGGTGTTGTAGGGGGGCATTTGCGCGGTCCGGTAATCGGCCTTTTCGCCGATGTCCCGCGCGCCCAGCAAACGGAAGACGGGACCCGCGGCGACGGTGGCCATGTAGCTGCCTTGTTGGTCGAGCCATTTGGCGTCGCCTTTTTCCGGGATGCCGTAGCTGATGAAAGTGGGGCGCGGCGCGCACAGGGCGATCAATTCATGGGCGTCCACGGGCAGATCGTTGGCGGTTTTCGAGCCGAACGTGGCTTCCGCCGCGCCGTATTTGATAAAGTTGCCGGCCATCCAATGGTATTCGCCCGTGCCGGTGAGACTTTCCACGGCTTCGCCGAAGTTGCGCCGGTGCAGTTTGGCGCCGCCTTCGCCGGAGGAGCCAACCAACACCACGGCGAAGCGCGGTTCAAAGGCCATGGTGACCAAAGCGGCCTTGCCATAGCGCGAGACGCCCTCGATGCCCACCTTTTTGGCGTCCACACTCGGATCGGTTTCCAAGTAGTCCAAGCCCCGCGCCGCGCCCCAAGCCCAAGCGCGCAGCGAACCCCAATCGTCCGGCTTGCGCGGCTGCCCTTGGTTCACCAAGCCGATAATTCCCTTGGTGAGGCCCGCGCCGTTGTCGGCCTGAATGCTGCCGGGATTGATGGTGGCATACCCCCAACCGGCGGCGATCAATTGCTCGGTGGAGGACGGGCCGCGCAGCGCCCCGCCGAATCCGCCCCGACCGCCCCCGCGCTCCGGCGCCGGCGTGCCGGCGGGACGGGGCAGGCCGCTGCCGCCAAAAAAACCGCCAAACATCATCAAAACCGGCACCGGCCCTTTCGCCGCCGCCGGCGTGACCAAGGTCATGGCGATGTCCACCTTGATGTCGGGGAAGGCCGAATTATCCACATGCCCGACCAATTGTTTGCCATGCACGGCCAGATTGGTGCCGATCACCCCATCGACCACTTGGGTGACCACCTGCCAGGTAACCTTGGGCACCCTGGCGGGCACCCGGCCAATCACTTCCCGCTCGAAGTCCGCGACGATTTCCGGCCGGCGATCATGCCACCACATTTCGGGGCTCGTGACCTTGCGGCCGTCCTTGAGGGTGAGCACCTCGGGCAGGTCGGGGTAGGGATTGGCCTTGGCGGGGTCGTAATTGGCGGAATTGGTCCGGCCCTCCTGGCCGCTGGGGCCGGGGCGGAGCACCTTGATGCCCAACTGCTCCTTCATGTTTTGATGATCCCGCAGGGTCTGCTGCTGGTCCGCTTGCCCGAATCCGGCGGTCGGGCGGTTGGTGCGGGCGGCCCCCGCCGGGGCGTTGGTGCCGGGAGGCGGCGCGGTTTGCTGCGCGGCCAAATTACCGCTCGTCAGGGCCAACGCCAAAAAGGCGGAAACTCCGGAAAAATACACGGGCAGGCACGCCGCGAAAGGCCGCACCGCGCCGGGGCGAGAAGGGTTCATGGCGCTAACGAATGCCCGGCTCGGCCAAAATTGTCAACCGGCGATTTCGCGCCCGCGCCCACCGCCCTTATTCGGGCGCCCCCGCCTCGACTTCCGAGCGGCCGAGCCAATAGCAGGCCAGCGGGGCGGGGATTTTAAGCGCCAGCGCGCCGCCCCCCGCGTCGCCGCCCAGCGGCAGCAAACCGAAGTCGTCGATTTCTTTCGTAATCACATAGCCCTTCGCCACGCGGCGTTCCGCGCAGAATTGGCGCAGCCCCGCCAAGTCCCGCAATTCCGTGGCCTGCGTACGGTATTTCACCTCAAAGGGCACCAGGCGGTCGTTGATGGAGGCAATGATGTCCACTTCATGGCCCTTTTTGCCGTGCCAATAGTTGAAGGCGACACTCTGCTGATAATACCGCGTCACGACATGCTTGAAAAAGGCGGTCTCCACCGCCACCCCGAGGGCGGTGGCGTCTTCCAAGAGGGCGGTGCCTTTGAGCAACACGCTCGGGGCGATCGCCGCGTCGGCCAGGTACACCTTGTGCCGGGCGCGCAGGATTTCCTTGCCGTACCCAAAGGGCGCCAACCGATGGATCAAGTGGGTGTTTTCCAACAGCGCGAGGAAATTGTTCGCGGTGGGCTTTTTCACTTCCAACTGTTGGCACAACGTCGGCAGGTCCAGCAATCCGCCGTCGTGCAGGCAGAGGTAAAGGAACAACTGTTCCAACTCCAAGATGCGGCGCACCCCGAACAGCGCGGTCATGTCCCGCTTGAGCACCTTGTCCACGATGTCCTCCCGCAGCAGTTGCTGCGCCTGGGTGATGCTTGCCATCTGGGCGGTCTGCGGGAACCCGCCCCGCAACAGGTACTCGTGAAAATGGGGCACCAACTCCCGGGCGGCGGCGCCCAATTGGGCAAAGCGCGGCCGATCCCAAGCGAACAATTCCCCCAACGAGGCCACCGCCGGCAAGGGCGTTTCCGCGATGCGCTTGATTTTCAGGTACTCGTAAAATGAAAGCGTGGCGAGCCGCAAGGTGTGCCAGCGCCCCACTCCCGATTCCTGCCCGGCGACCAGCAACGGCGTGGCCGAGCCAGTCACGGCAATCCGGCGGTGCTTGACCAAATCGACCTGGTGCTTGAGCCAAACCTGCCAGTCCTTGGTGTATTGAATTTCGTCGAGCAACAGGTATTCGGGGCCGTCCAAGGCCGGGTGCATTTCGGTCCAAGATTCGAGCAACCCCTCCAAGCCCGCCAGTTTCAGCAGCGGATGGTCAAAGGTGGCGTACAGAATCTTGGTGGGCGGCACGCCTTTTTGGAGCAACGCCTCGGCCGCCTGCAATAGCAGGGTGGTCTTGCCCACCTGCCGGGCGCCGGACACCAACAAGGCGCGGGGGGCCGGTGGGTTGGTCAGCCAAACCATGATTTGCCCAAAGGCCGCCCGCCGCCAGTTGGGCAATTCCCGCACCCGCCCATCGCGCCACCAAGGATTGAACTGGCGCAACACCGCCTGCAATTCCAGTTTCGAACCGATCATTGGTATACCATACCAAATTGAATCATTTAAGTCAAGTATACTTTATTTAAATCAAATATTTTAGAATATTTTTGTGTTATTGGGGGCGCTTCCGGCGGTGAGCTCATTCGAGATGGTAGACCGGTTCAACGGGCTGGAAGGGAAACTTTTGAGCCAAAATACCGCCGTTGATAGCCGGGATCAGTTACCCTGGCCTGCGTGAGTTGAAGGGTCAGGGCACGGAGGGTCGAGCAACCTGGATCGAATGGAGGGCAGCACAGCGCATGGCGGCGGTTGCGGACTTGAACCGGAAAAACATGAAAATAACCAAAAGTAGCGATTTAAGGAAAGTATACTTTCCTTAAATGCGTATTTTTAGATCATTTGGCCGATTTTGGGTGCGCTTTTAGGCGATTTGCCGGACTGCCCGCACCTGCGGAGCGAAGGGGGACAGTCGGCGGAGTCGCGATCCCGCCGCCCAAAACTTGGGGCGGCGGGCGGGCCTGGACCCGCGCGAATACATCAGCTCACCGCCGCGACGCAACGGCCGCACAGGGTGGGGTGGGCGGCGTGGGTGCCGAGGTCGGTCTCGGTGTGCCAGCAGCGTTCGCATTTTTCGCCGGCGGCGGGGGCGACTTGCGCCATCAAGGCGGCACCGGGCGAGGCGGGGTCGGGCAGCACGGTGACTTCGAGTTGGGAAACGTTGAGGAGTTCCCGCAGTTCCGCGGGATGGTCCGTGGCGGCGCCCAAGGCGGCGGCCGAACCAGTGAGGACGACGCGGGCTTCCAAGGACTTGCCGATGGTCTTGGTTTGGCGGGCCTTTTCGAGTTCCGGCAGGACGGCGTCGCGCAGGGCGAGCAGTTGCTTCCACGTGCCGCGTTCGGCCGCCGTGGCGGGGAGGCCGCAACCTTCCCAGGTCGACAAATGGACGGAGGCGGCGGGCGCGCCGGGGATGAAGTCCCACGCCTCATCGGCGGTGAAGGCGAGCAGCGGGCTGAGCAACTGGCTCAAGCCGAGCACCAGCCGGCGCAGGGCCGTTTGGGTGGAGCGCCGGCGGGGGGAATTGGCGGCGTCGGTGTAGAGCCGGTCCTTGACGACATCGTGGTAGATGGAGGAGAGCTCCACGGCGACAAACTGGCTGAGCTTTTGGTAAACGACGTGAAACTCGTACTGGTCGTAGGCGGTGCGGACGGCGGCCTCCAAGAGGTGGAACTCGCCGAGAATCCAGCGGTCCAGGCCGGTGAGTTGGGCGTCGGGGACCGTCTGCGTGGCGGGGTCGAAGTCGTAGAGGTTGGAGAGTTGGTAGCGCAGGGCGTTGCGGATGCCGCGGTATGCCTCGCCCACCTTGTTGATGCGCTCCTCGCTCACGACAATGTCATTGCGGTAATCCTGCGACGCCACCCACAGGCGCACCACATCCGCGCCATAACGCTGCACGTAGGCTTCGGCGGTCTGGGGTTTTTCGTAGCCGCCCTGGCCCTGCTTGCTCTTGGAGATCTTCTCGCGGTCGGCGTCCACCATGAAGCCGTGGGTGAGCACGGTTTTGAAAGGAGGCACCCCGTTGCCCGCGAGGGAGAGGAGCAGGGAGGATTGGAACCAGCCGCGGTGTTGATCGCTGCCTTCCAGATACACGTCCGCCTGCCAAGGCGGGGTGGCGGCCGGGTGCTGCAACTCCGGCCGCAAGGCGAGCACCGCGCGGGAGGAGGAGCCGGAATCGATCCATACGTCCAGCGTGTCGCCGGACTTGGCGACGGCTTCGGGGCCGGACCAATCGGCGGGCCGGATCAAGGCCCACAGTTCGACAGCGGACTTTTCAAACCAGACATTGGAGCCGTGTTCGCCGATGAGCCGGGCCGCGCCGCGGACGATCCGCGCATCAAGGATCGCTTCACCCGCCGCGTCGTAAAAGGCGGGGATGGGCACGCCCCAGGTGCGTTGGCGGGAGATGCACCAATCCGGCCGGGAGGAGACCGCGGCCTCAATGCGGCTTTGGCCCCAATCCGGCACCCAGTGCACCTCGTTTTTGATGGCGTGGAGGGCGCGGCGGCGCAGGCTCCCCGCCGCCCCATCCTCCGCGTTGATTTGGCGGGCAAAGGTCGGGGTGACATGGTCCACCTTGATGAACCACTGGTCCATGGCGCGGAAAATCACGGGCGTTTTGCTGCGCCAGCAGAAGGGGTAGCTGTGGTGGTAGTTTTCCTGGTGGAGCAGGGCGTGGCGCAGGCGCAATTCGTGCAGGACGGCCTCGTTGGCGTCGCTCTTGCCATGCTTTTCCAGGATGGATTTGCCGATCATTTCGGCGGGCAACTGCTGTTCGCGGGGCAATTCGTTCGAGTACGCCAGGCAACCATCGTCATCCACCGGGGAGTAGATGGGCAGGCCATTTTGGCGGCCGAGGTTATAGTCGTCCAACCCATGGCCAGGGGCGATGTGGACGAAACCGGTGCCGGTGTCGTTGGTCACGAAGGAGTCGCCAACCAGCAGCGCGCCCTCCCGGGCGCAGAAGGGGTGCTGGTAGCGGCAGGCGCCGAGTTCGGCCGCATCGATCGGGGCGGTGGCATCGATGGTCCAACCGCATTTTTGCGCCACGGCGGGCAGCAGGGCGTCGGAAACGATGTAGGTCTCCGCCCCCACACGGGCTTGTTGGTAATTGAACTTGGTGTTGAACGCGACGGCTAGGTTCGCGGGCAAGGTCCAAGGCGTGGTGGTCCAGATAACGATAAAGGTCTGTTCGCGTCCGAGCACGGGGAATTTCACGTACACGCTCTGGCTGACGTGGTCGTGGTACTCCACTTCGGCTTCCGCCAGGGCCGTGCGGCAGGGGATGCTCCAATACACGGGCTTTTTGCCCCGGTAAACGAAGCCTTGCTCGACGATATCGGCGAAGAGGCTCAATTCCGCGGCCTCATAGTCCTTGTTCAACGTCAGGTAGGGCCGCTCCCAATCGCCCAACACGCCCAAGCGCTTGAATTGAACCCGCTGCAAATCGATGTACTTGCGGGCGTATGCATCGCAGGCGGTGCGGATGGCGGCCGGATCGGCGGCGGTGTTGCCCGCTTTGCGCATTTCCTGAGTCACCTTGAACTCGATGGGCAGGCCATGGCAGTCCCAGCCCGGAATATAGGGCGCGCTTTTGCCGCGCAGGGTCTGGTACTTGATGATGATGTCCTTGAGAATCTTGTTCAAGGCGGTGCCGATATGGACGTCGCCATTGGCAAAGGGGGGCCCGTCATGGAGCACGAATTTCTCCCCGCCGAGGCGCGCCTGCTGGATTTGGGCGTAGAGGTCGGATTGGCGCCATTGTTCGAGGCGGAGGGGTTCGCGGGTGACCAGATCGGCTTTCATGGGAAAGCCGGTCCGCGGCAGATTCAAAGAGTCTTTATAGTCCATCGGTAGCTTGGGCACCGTACCAGCGCGGGCGGGCGGTGTCAATGAAGCCGCAAGCCGCCGGCCGATCTGGATATGCGCCGGAGGCCCGGCGGATTTGTGAAAACAGATGATCGGTGCTATCCTTTAGAATGAGCAAGTCAACGGCCCGTTACCACCGTGCGCCCAGGCGCTGAATAGCCGCCGCGGCAAACGGCGTAAACGACTGGCAAACCGCGGGTTGCAACCGTGATAAAGGCACAAAACTTGCTGTCATAAACTTATGATTTCGTCCTCCCGACGTCCCCTCTTGGCGGCCGCCTTGGCCCTCAGCTTGGCGAGTATTCCGTTCGCGACCCCGGCCGGCCCCCGGCTGGCGGAACCGCCCGCCGCGGCGGGCAAAGGCCTCGACCCCTTTGAGGGCGACGCCCCAGATCCAGCTTTTTGGTCACATCTGGCCACCGCCCGCAAAGTCACCGAACTGATCGGCATGCCGGTCACGGACCGGCCGGACCACAATTTGGGCACGGTCGCCGATTTGTTGATGGATTTGACTTCCGGACGGGTTTTGTGCGCCCTGGTGCTGCCGACGGGGGAGGATGGGAGCAACGGCCACATCCCGGTGCCGGCGACCGGATTGTATGTGCAGGCGGGCAAGGTGACCTTGGTGGCCGAGCAAGCCGTGCTGGCGGATGTGCCGCGCCTTTCCCCGGGGGTGACCGATCCGGCGGCTTTGGGCCAAGCCGCCGTCCATGCCCATGCCTATTTCAAACTCAAATTCGTCCGCCCCGACCGCGAGGAACGGGTGGTGGCCTGGCGCTCCAGCCGACTGCTCACCCGCAAGGTCAAAACTCCCGCGGGAACGGTTTTGGGAACGGTCGCGAACCTCGTGGTCGATTTGCGCAGCGGCCACGCTTATTTCGCGGTGGCCTCGCGGGATGGGTCGGGTAAGAACGTCTTCGCGATCCCGCCGGCCGCCCTGTTGGTGGACCGGCAGGAGCCGGCGGTGCTGCTGGATGCCAACGAAGGGAAAATCTCCGCCACCGCCAACAGCGGCGGATTCTTCTGGACGGATATTCTGGACAACGACTGGGCGGTGGCCGCCTACCAAGCCTACGGTTTGGGGGGAGCGGGCGCGGCCGCCGCGACCGCGGGCGGGGCGGACGCGGATGGAGATTTGCAGGCGAAGATCATGGGCGCATGGAAGTCGCAGAAGATCCGGGATGCGGATTTCGCCAACGTCGTGGTGATGACCGCGGGCGGGGTGGTGACGCTGCAAGGGAAAGTGCGGAGCGAGGCGATCCGGGCGAAGCTCACGACCTATGCGGAAGTGGTCGCCGGGGCGGGCAAAGTGGTGGACCAGTTGAAAATCGGCCGCTGAGTCACGGTCCAGTCCCGGTCGGCGGTAATTGGCGCGTTAAATTGTAATACCCCTTTTTCGAGGAAAGGGAGTATGTTGGGGGCATGAGAACCTTGTCTCGCAAAGGTCCCCGCGGCCTTGTGGTACGCGCCCAAATCTGGCTCTTGGCCGGTTGCCTGCTGGCGGTTCCCTTCACCGCCGGGGCGGTGGGCGGAGGGCGGAGCTACTCTTCCGGCGGCGGGCGCAGCTTCAGTGGCGGCGGCACCAAAAGTTATTCCGGCGGCTCGGGCAAGAGCTACGGCTCGGGCGGGAGCGCCCCCCGGAGCTACAATTCGGGGAAGAGCTACAGTTCCGGCGGCAACCCGCCGCCCGTCAACCGCTCCTCCCCGGCGGTTCCCGCCAAAAGTCCGTCCGGACCCGCGTTTGACCCGGCGGCTTCCCGCGCGACCAAGGAGCAGACCAGCAAGCAGAATTACGCCACCTACCAGCACGAGAACGCCCCGCGCCCGGCCAACGGCGCCGGCGGCAATGGCGTGCCGCCCGTGATTCCCCGGGGCGCCGGCGCCGGCAACGGCGGCGGTGGTTACTCCCGCACCACGACCACCTACCACCACACCACGGTGTATGTGGACCACACCATTTACACCACGCGGCCCTACCGCCTGCGCAGCTATTACGAGCCGTATTATTCCCGCCCGGTCATCATTTACCACGACCCCTACAGCAGCTTCTTTTGGTGGTGGTTGCTGGACCGGTCCATTGAGGAGCAGGCGCTCTGGGCGTATCATCACCGGGCGGACATGGACGCGGCCCGCTACCAAGCGCTGCTCAATTCGAACGCCCAACTCGAAGGGCGCATCCACCAACTCGAAGCCCAGCAAGTGGCGCCGAACCCCCAATACAGCCCCACCGGGCTGGATCAGGATTTGATGTATGACGACCAAACCGTGAACCGCGCGTATGCCGCCCGGCCGACCCAAAACGGGCAGGCGGCCTTCTGGCTGGTCATGGTGCCCGCCGCCGTCGGGGTGACCTGGCTGCTCGGTTGGCTCGTCTTCTTCAAACGCTGGCAAACCAGCAACGCCTGAACCCCAACCTGCTCAACCACCCGCTCCCTCCCCCAACAACCATGCAATTCCATCTCCCTGAATACTTCGTGGCGGATCTCCTGGTGACGATCGCCTTCGGCTTGGTCGCAATTTTTCTGTTGATCCTCGGTTACCGGGTGTTCGACAAACTCACCCCGGGCCTGCCCTTCGATGAGACGTTGAAGAGCGGAAACATCGCCGCCGCCATCGTCATCGGCAGCTTTATCCTGGGGCTGTGCCTCGTCATCACCCGGGTTATCACCGCCGTTTTGGGCACCTGACTATGAGCGACCCGGCGCGCAACGGCCGCACCCTGTGGGAAATGCTCACCCACCGGGGCCAACCCACCGCCACCCCCGTGGCGTTTTACAACCCGCTCGACTTGCGGATCGGTTCCGCCGTGGCGGTCTCCCACCTGAACGGTCCGGAATTTGCAGGTTACGATTTCACCGTGCGGGAAATTTGCGAGGGCGTGCGACGGATCGGGGAGCAGGAATTTGCGTTCGCCGATTACCGGCTCCGGGGCATCAACACCAAGACCTTCGATCACGATGACGAAGTCGGGGTGCTGCTGCGGGTGTTTCCCAACGACCACGGGACCCGCGACGCCCTGCTCTTGCGGCTCTTTGATGAACTGGCGTTCAGCGAGGAATTCCTGGCCTTGGTGAAGGACACGACGGGGATTTTTGAAATCAGCGACAACGATACCGGGGAAAAAGAGGTCTTCACCCGGATCAATGACGTGGTGGGGGCCTATGAAGTCGCCACCCTGATCGTCCCCACCACAACCGAGGACGGACGGGCGCCCGCCGGCACCACCAAAAACGGCAAATTCGAATACTGGGACTATTGGCGCGAGGTGGAAATCGGCGGCGGCAAGACCACCCGGCAGTTTTTGTTCATCGAAATGAACAACGACAACGGCTGGTTCCAGATTTGGCGGGGGCGGGAATTCTTCCTGTGAACCCCCGCCCGCCCGGGCGCGGCGTTATTCCGCGTCCGGAGCGGCTTCCGCCGTGGCGGCTGGCGCTTTCTTCGCGCGGGGCTTGGCCTTCGCCTTGGCCTTGGCGCGGGGTTTGACGGGGGCGGGCGATTCGACTTCCGCGTCCGCGGTGGTTTCCACCGCCGCGGCTCCCGGCGCTTTAGAGGTGCGGCGGGGGCGCACCTGGGGGGCGTCGCCCCAGAGCCCTTCGAGATTGTAACGGGCGCGGGCGTCCGTGCGCATGACGTGCACGATCACATCAAAGAAATCCAACACCACCCAGGCGGTTTGAAAACTGCCGTCCGTGGCCCGGGGCCGCACGTTGTTTTCATCGCGGAGCTTGGAGGTGATTTCGTCGGTAATGGCGCGCAAGTGCGGCTCGCTCGTCCCGGAGACGATCACAAAGTAATCCGTCACCGAAGAGAGTTCGCGCACGTCCAGAACGACGATATTTTCGCCCTTTCGGTTGTCGGCCAGTTCGCGGCACAACAAAGCCAGCTGTTTAGAATCCATCCCCCCCAGCCTGCCCCAGCCCGCTTCAAAGATAAAGGTGATAATTGCGGATGGCTTCGGCGACCGCCGCCGGCACCAAATCCGTGATGGGCCGGCCTTGCCGCACCCGCTCCCGGATTTGGGAGGCGGAGACTCCCAACGGGAAGCCGTGGAGCGCGCGCCCGCGGAACCCCGGCGGCCATGCCGCCACGGGCTGTCCGGGGCGGGGAATCATCAGAAACTCCACGCGGCGGGCCAGTTCCTCCGCCGCGCGCCACTGGGCCAGCGTGGGCACGTGGTCCGCGCCAATCAGGTAAAACAACTGCGCTTCCGGAAACCGGCGACCGTACTCCCGCACGGTGTCGATGGTGTAGGAATAACCACCCCGCCGGATTTCCTGATCGTCCAGTTCAACCTCCGGCCGGCCGGCCAGCGCCAGCCGGAGGAGGCGGAGCCGTTCGGCATCGGCCGTCGGCGCCCGGTCGGGTTTGAAGGGGGAGCGGGCGGCGGGGATGAAAAACAACCGATCCAACGCAGCCTCCTCCACCGCCGCCCGGGCCACCAGCAGGTGGCCCAAGTGAACCGGATCGAAGGAACCGCCAAAAAGACCGATGCGCCGCATGAACAGAACTTAAGTTTGCCCCGCGGCGCCGGCGAGCCAATTTCCGATGGGCGGCCTCCCCGGCGGCTTGCCGCCGGCGGTTCGGCGGGGTAGACTCGCGCCATGAAGCTCCTTCGATTACTGACGCTGTTGACCGGACTGTGGCTGGGGCTCCCGGCCGCGCGGGCCGCGGAAACCAACCTCAACGCCCACTTGGAACCGTTCCGGCCCTTCTTGGAAAAGACGTGGCGCGGCCCCTTCAAGAACTCCAAACCCGAGCAGCCCAAGGTGGATGTCGCCCGGTGGGAGCGGGCGCTGAACGGGCAGGCGGTGCGGGTGCTGCACTCGGTCAACAACGGCGCCTACGGCGGCGAGACGCTCATCACCTGGGACGCCGGGCGGCAATCGTTGGTCTATCATTATTTCACCACCGCGGGTTTCAGCACGACCGGCACCATGCGCTTCGAGGGCGGCCGCGTGCACGCCCACGAAACCGTGACGGGAGACGCCGGCGGGGTCACCGAGGTGCGCAGCACGAGTGAGCTCCGTCCGGACGGGGTGCTGGCGGTGAAGGCGGAATACCTCAAGAACGGCGTCTGGACCCTCGGGCATGAGGCC
>CAIYZC010000258.1 GCA_903930565.1 uncultured Pedosphaera sp. | reverse complement strand
GACTGCAACGCCGTCGTTGTGCTCTTTGACAATCAAGAGCAGCGCCACAACGACCATGAGCGAAGCAACGGCGACTTTCTTCTTGGTTCGCGAAAGACTCGCGGCCACCACCGCGATGACCGCCATGACAATAAAAATTGGCATGTTGTTCGGCGGCGCAGCGAGGTTGAACCGGTATAAGACGAACGCAGCGCCGTAGATCGCCAGCAGCCAATTTAAGACTCTCTGAAACTTGTTCATGGCCTGGTCTCCACTCACCACGCGCTGTGCTGAAGCGTTCCGTTGATGTAGTAGTTCCTTTTTCCTGGCGCGCAGCCGCAGAAAGGCACTTTGAGTGCGAACACTCCTTGATGACCAAAAGCAGTTTTACCAGGAAGCAACGTGCTCATTTGCTGGGCAATGTTTCCTGCGCCACGCCTTGAGCCGCAACCGGCCAAACCTTATGAACATTCGGGACGGTGACCAAAACGTTTGGTCCGCGTACGGATTTGTTGCTGGTCTTCTGTAGCATGGTTAGTAATGGTAAGTAAATCTAGATACCTTGGGTTTAAGGTTCAGGATTGGTTCCTCAATCGTTCGGAAGGTGCCTGGCGCCCTTGCACCGGCAATGAACGCTTTGACCCTCCCGGCTGCTCCTGGGGCAAAGGCGCATTTCACCTTGTTTGGGAAGTTTGTTTTAAGGCAAGATACCGTTCCATCCGGGCGTTGTCGTAAAAATATACCCGATCTTCCCCGCCTCCCAGTCGCCACGAAAGGGCCGCGAAAGCAACATCCTTGTACGAATAAATCATGAGGATGTAATCACTGCTTCGGTATAGATAAACCGCGTAGGAATCAAGTCCTTCCTCCGTGGTCTGATAAATCTCTTTCGGTTTTATTGGTACATTCAAAGCCGTCATGGGTGAGCCGTTGGTAAACCTGCCGCTCTCCAACACCTGAACAGCTTCCACGGGATTGTAGATGGGGAGTTCCCATCCGCCAAACCAAACGCCAATCCTGAATATCAGGATTACCGCGATGCCGCGAGCCAATGCAAATAAGCGTGCTTTCCGGTTTTTCAAATTCGGACCTTTCACCTGACTATGATGGACGTCTCGTTGCTGTTTGCCGCATTCGGAATTCGTCGGCGCCACGTTTTTGCCCAACCCCGCCGCCGGCGCGTCCGCTCCAGATTCTGCTTCGCCGCGCCCGGCTTCGGATTGCTGCGCCAATTTGCCATCGAGAGCGCCGGGAGCATTGGACGATCCCGGGCGATCGAGATCGGTCGGTTCACGGAAAGATTGGGATGGGTGGCGGTCATTCCAAGTAGCCTGTTTTATGTCAGGCGAATGTTCCACATGAGGTTGGTTTTCACAAGATCGAAATCCTTTTTTTCTTCAGTGGAAGCGATGAGCCCGGAGCGGTTCCGCCAGCAACGATGGGCCTGGTTGCCCGCGTCTTTCGGCCACCGGACACGAACATTCGCGAATTGTCGAAATTTGTCCATCGGCCCACCGAATGAAGCCGTCGGCCGTCCCAATCTGCGAAATCTGACCTTGAACCAGCGGATAAACTGCCGCCTTCCCGCTCCCCTCCTGCCCCGCTCTGGCCCCGCTCCGCGTGAGAAATTCAGTCGCTCCTGCCTGGATTTTGTGCGCTTTTTGGCGGCCCTTCCCCTTGGCCCCCTTCGCGCCTTCGCGCCTTCGCGCGAGCCTCCCCTCCGCCCTTCATAGTTCATACTTCACAATTCATAATTGCCTCTCCCCTCCTGCCCCGCTCTGGCCCGGCTCCGCGTGAACCCAACCCCAATCCCTTTCCCCGGCCCCCATCCGGGCCCATCTGCGAAGTCCGCAGTAATGGTGCCTCCTCCACCCCATGCGTAGTTCAATCCCCCTTGGCCCCCTTCGCGGCTTCGCGCCTTCGCGCGAACCTCCCCTCCTGCCTCGCTCTGGCCGCTCCGCGTGAGAGCAAATTCCCAGTCCCCATCTGCGCTCCAATCCTCCCGCCTTCCCCTCCGTCGGTGAACTCTGTGCCCTCCGTGGTAAAAACGCCGGCTCTTGCGCCCCCTCCGCGGTCCCCCAATAAAAACCACCGTAATCACCTACCGTAGAAATACGGTTCCGCCATCCCCCTGTTAACCTCTCCCCGGTATGGCCACGGTCGCCACGCGCAAGCGTCATGGTAAAATCGCCCAACTGCCGCACTCGGTGCGGCGGGAGCTCAACACCCGTATCCAAGCGGACCTGGAATCCCAAACCGACCTCGTGAGCTGGCTCAACGGCCTGCCCGAAGTCCAAGCCCGCCTCGCCGCCTATGGCCACACCACCCCCATCACCCAGCAAAACCTTTCCCAATGGAACCTGGGCGGCTACCAGGATTGGCTCCAACGCCAGGCCGACGTCGCCGTCCTCCGCCGCACCCGCGACACCGCCGAGGAACTCGAACTCGTTTCCTCCGCGCCCAATGGAGCGCCCGGCCTGGGATTGCTCGACGACCTCGCCACCCTCCTCACCACCGAGGTCGCCCGGCTCCTCGATCAACCCCTCCTCGATCTGGCCTCCGCCCTGGCCGAACCTGATCCCGCCGTTCCTGAACCGGACCCCGACGCCCAACTGGACCTGCTCCTCCGCGCCGCCAACACTTTGACCCAACTCCAACGCGGCGACGCCGCCCGTGACCAACTCCGCGCCCAAATCGCCGTCTTTGACGCCAAAGAGGAGGAAGGCCTCGAAGACCGGTTCATTGCCTACGCCCAGCGCCCAGAGATCAAAACCGTGTTCCGCGGCCCGCCCTTGAGCCGGGAGGCGAAGTACCTGTTCACCTGGCAACAACTGGAGGGGGATTACATATACGATCGGGAACAGGGCAAGATCGTGCATGTCCAGGACGCGTGGATGAACGCGCGGCGCATTTACGCGGAGAGTTTTGAGTTTCCGTGGGACGGCCCGGCCGAGCCACCCAAAATGCCGTGGATCCCGATGCCGTGGGAGGACGACTGGCCGGCCTACGCCGCCAGCCGCGTGGCCGAACTCCGCGCCCGGAACCTGGAAGTGCCCGAATCGTTGATCACCCCGTCGGTGAAGGGTCCGGACGCCTACCTCTCCACCGCCCCGCCGGAGGAAGTGGTGCGGCTG
>CAIYZC010000257.1 GCA_903930565.1 uncultured Pedosphaera sp. | reverse complement strand
GGACTCGACCAATCGAAATTGTTTTCACTATTTATAAGTTGCCAGCTTCGTCCTGGCGTCGTGGCAGCAGTTGAAGCGGCAAATCTGCTTTGGCTGTTTTGTTCTTTCCATCGCTTCGTTCATTTGAATGTCGAGCATCCTCTTTCAGCGCGTTCTCAGCAAGAATTAATTCCACAGCCATCCCCTAACGCAGGGATGTGGACAAAGTCGCGCTCCAACGCGGCCAAGGTTGGTTTCGGGGTGTGCCGCTGGTAACCGAAGCTCCGTTGGTGGGCTTGGGGTGGCTCAAGCAAGCGGTTTTTGCCCGGTTTTGGGGGCGACCGCGGCTCGCGGAGGGGGTAGTTCTCACTATTAACTTATCCGCCCCCCGCGGCTTGCAATCGAGCCACAGCTGGTCGTTCAGGCAACTGGCGGCTTCCCTTCGCGGAGCAAGCACACGCAAACGAAATCGCCGGTGACGCCGACATCTTTGAGGCAATCCTCGTCGGCCGGTCCAGATCATCGTATGTGTTGGTCGTCGTCATGCTGGTGACGCAATTGGTCTCGAGCACAATCTGGCTCCCCCATGGCGAATTGGCAAGGGATGATTACGTCGCCGAACCGGGCGCCGGCATCCTGGAGTTCGGTGCCAGCAACGCGCGGCACCAGTCCGATCCAGCGCTTCGCCCTTGAACCCGGAGGGTTCCCAGCGACGTAGCCGGTGGTTGAGGAGCGCCGCGACGACACCACCGGTTTGCATCCCAATTGCGCCCGCATCCTGGGGGGATGCCAGCCGTGTGACCTCCTCCACGACGGGCTGCCTATGCTGAATGGCACCGTCCGGCTCGTGCACTCGTTCTAGCTGCTGCCGGTGAACGTCGCGACACCAAATTGGACCCGATCTAATCCCCGCCGGCGGGCGGGCCGTTTCTCGCCTCGCGGTCGCGGGCACGCGCTTCCGCCCCCCTCGCCTTCCGCCGTGGGAGAGGGCCGGGGAGAGGAGGACCTGCCCTCCGTTGCCTTTCCCCTCCGTGTGTTCCCTGTCCCTCCTCCTACGCAAAACCGAACAAGTGAACCGGTCCTCGATAACCAATACCAAGAACCGACCTCTTTACGACCCCTTTACGAACCTCGGCGGCCCATTTACGAAAATTTTTGCCGGACAAAACAAATTCTCATCCTTCGCATATCCGGCAGAATTTATCGGGCTAATCCTTAGTCAAAAACGATGGTCGTACCGCTTGAACAGTTTCTCAATCTCAGTTTTAACATTCACGTAGTAACTCATCTCCTCCCGAAACGCTTTCCGCACGGTGCCCTCGAAGGAAAGCCAGTTGAAGCTACCGATTACGGCGTATTTGTCGTCCATGAGCAAAATCTTGGCGTGGGTATCCCCTAATTCCTTGAAGTGCAAATTAGACTTTCTATAGGCAAGATCGGACAAAAACCTAATGGCATACTGGCCTTTGTCGGTGCCGGGCTTGTTGTCTTCGCCGATGCCGTAGCCAATATAGACCTCAACGCCCCGATCCACCAAGGCCTGGATTTTTGTCAATCTCAGGTTGTTCAGCACCTGATCTTTGATCCACGGCGAGATGATGAGAAGGCGAGATTTCGCGTTGTCGAGGCTCCGCATGAAGAGCGGGCGATGTTCATGAACCTCAAGATGCCGGACATCAATCGAACTCAAATCAGTTTCGATTTTCACTTTTTCGGCGTTAAGCGCCTGAATCTGTCCTTTGAGCTTTTCAATTTCCGCTCGTGAGTCGGCGTCATCAATCGCAAATTCCTTTTCTGCGATCTTGGATTCGATGTTCCCAACCTTGGTGACAATGGGCTGGAACGTGGCGCGAGCCGTGGCGGCAACTAGCGTTATTCTTTCCGTGAGAAAATCAGGCAGCACCGAGGCAATTTCGCTTTTGGTCTGGGCGACCGAATCCTCTACCTGTTCAAGGATGTGGAGCGATTTGACCCCATCGTGCAGGGCGAAGGCGTCGGTGATCTGCTTATGTGGTCGGCCATCAACGAAGAAATCCACATGAATTTCCCGCCCTCGCTCCGAACGAAAGACCAGCATTGTGGCTTCTTGGAAGCGGCGCAACCTTTTGCCCATGTGAACGAGTGACATTACTTTTTCGATGCTTTTCTCCTTCTTCACGTTGGCAACGGCTTGTGTCAGATCCAACGTTGCGAGATCGTCAAACTCAGGGGCTTTGTCGTCCGGGAAAGCACGGATTTCCTTCAGCCCATAAGCACGTGCATCCACGCCCGTGAGCAGAATGTCCCGGCGGACGGCAAGTGGCTGGCGCGTGATTCCGTCTATGGCCAGGAACAAACTCTCCCGCTTGGGTTGAATCAACATCACCTTCTTGATGGCTTCCTGCCCCTTGGCCGTGACTTTTGCTGTGGCGATTCCATTTGGTTCGGGTGCGTAGCCGATGAGGTCGTCGGTGATCAATTCACCCAAACGTTTTTTTACGAACACCTCATCGAGTCCAAGGAAACCCGAAATCGTGGAAAGGGTATTGATGTTCTCGGTAATGGAGCGAAGCAGAAATTCGTCAACCAAACCGAGTGGTTTGGAAGCGATGACGATAGCCTCAATGGGAATGACGAAGACGGGCAAGGCAACCTGCAGAAAATCAATCAACTGGTAGCCTGGCTTCGAGCCATAGCGGCGCGCGATGTCGTTTGGTTCGAGGGAAACGATGGAATTTTGATTATTCATATGGTCACCTCCTCCAGACAGCATTCTTCATGATTGGACTGCACATGTTCGAGCACCTCGGAAAGCGGGCTACCGCCCAACCCGCGGCAAAAATCTGCATCGCCGACGATGCAGAGGCCATTGCGCCCACGCGATAGGGCGACGTTAATCCGCTCCCTCGATTGCAGAAAGCCCGCCCGCCGCTGGGGGTTAGATCGCGTGACCGAGAAAATGGCTAGATCGGCTTCCCGGCCCTGGAACGCATCGACTGTGTTGCAGGTCACGTCAACGTGTTGCCAGCGCCGATGCTTCTGTTCGAGAAGATAGTCGATGTGTTCCGTCTGGGCGGCGTAGCCGGAAAGGATGGCAATCGTCACCCTTTCCGCCAATTGCCCGCCCTTCGAGCCAGACTTGAGGGCGTTGGCGTAAAACTCAATGCGTTCAATCACCTTTAGTATCTCCTGGGCTTCGGTGAGATTGAGAAAACTGGATCCGTTGTTGCGTTCGCCCTTGGACTTGAGCTTCGTTGTGGAAAACCAAGCCACTGGTTTGCGAAAAACCTGTGAAAGAATTGGGCATGTCGAGGTGCGCACGCTTTTTAGCGTATTGTCGTAGAACACTCGGCTAATCAAGTTCCCGATTGGCGCGACCATGCGGTGCTGGGTCGTCAATTGAACCTGCTGTGCTCCCGGCAGACCAATCTGCAACCGCGTGAGGAGTGTATCCTTCAACTGTTGAGGATCGAGGTCATACTTTTCCCACACCTCCTGATCATGCAAGGCGGCATCGACGTAAGGCGGCAGTTGTTTTGGGTCTCCGACCAAAATCCACTTTTTGCTTTTGGCAAGCGGGACCAAGGCCTCGGTAGGAGTTGCCTTGGAGGCCTCGTCGAGGATGCAAAGATCAAAGTCGCCCAAGCTTTCCTCAGACAACCCGCCGATGCCGATGCACGTGCCGGCGACGACGTTTTGCGCCGCCAGAATGGCTTCGTAGCAATCGTCACCCACACCAAAGCGTTGTCGCCATTCGGAATTCAGTTCCAACAGGCGGCGCAACTTCTGGTTGGCTTCGGACTTTCCGAGCAGTTCATCCTGGTAAAACACCAATTCCGCAAATTTTTCACCAGCGATGGCCTTGCCATCACTGCCGGATTGTTTCAACTCATCCCGCAATCGTCTTTCCTCGGAACGATATTTGGCTATGCGTTCCTGCAAGAGATCAATCTGTTGCTGTACCTCCTGGGCGCGTGCACGGATCTGGTCCGCCGTCACCGCATCCATGTTCGGTTCGGACGTGTCGGCCTCCGGTTCAGCTTGTTTTTGCTGCTGGAATGCTTGGAGTCCATTTAGGTCGGCATCATCCCGCTCTTTTTGACGGAGAATGTTGATGAGTTGGCCCAAGCGAAGCCCCAGCCGGACCTCACGAATGTTGACGCCCTGCTGTGCTGACCAATCTTCGATAAACATTCCGGCCTTTTTTTGCACTTCCTCATTCCAGTCCCGAAGACGATTTTGGAGGAGATATTTATGGGCTGACTCGGCGATTTTAGCCGCCTGCTGACCGATGCGAATGATTTCGAGACCGCGAGGTATCGCCGCAAGCCGTTCAATCGCGTTATCGACGCCTATATGCGTCTGCGAAGTGAGCAGAACCCGCTTGTGCGGGTTTAGGGCAAGGAATTGGAGAATCAACTCGGTGATGAATGTGGTTTTACCTGTCCCAGGTGGACCATGAAGGACGAAGAATTCTTTGGCCGCAAGAGCACGCTGCACAGCCTCGCGCTTGTCGGAATCAATTTCCTCTAGCCACCACTTTTCGGCGGGAGTAATTTCGGCAGATTGACAGTGCTCCGGATGCAGAATGTAATCCTTCAAGTCAGCCCGGGCAGCTTTTCCAAATTTGACATTGTCCAGCGCGTCCTTCTGCCGTTTGATGGCTGCTTTGGTGGATCGGGAGTCCAGCCGCAGGATGCCAGCGGCTGGCAATCCTTTTTGGACTGAACCTTCCACATACATCATGGCCAAGTCTCCTTCCACGGAATCGATGATTCCGCGAACCGATCGGTTTTCACCCAAGGGGACTTCCCAGAACTGCTCCAGCGCCGACGATTCGAGCGGACGCTCGGTGCGGAAAGTGACCCGATTGCCCTCGATTGTCCGGTCGCTGTAAGGAACGGCCTGATTCTGGTCGGCCTGCTCATTCCTGGCCTGCAACACCGCCGACCAGCCGCGAAAAAGGTTCTCCTCCGCACGGGCGCTTATGGCATCCACCCGTTGATGTTCAAACTGCTCCCATCCGAGCATGAGATCGGCGATGACCTTTCTGCCTTCTTCAAACACTGGATGCCGGCCGATCTTGAACTCGAACGGGTGCGACCATGACTCTTGTCGATTCCGATCAAAGTCAAACGAGGATGATGGCCGTCGTCCCGCGACCAAAACGAGGTAAGCCTTGGTTTCGCTGTCCACCTTCAGGTGAAACTCCATGTTGGCTCCGTAGAGGGAGAACTCATCATCGGCATACTCGCGGTTGCCGGTCACTTTGTTTAGCCGTAGAAACTTGCGGATGACGGTCCCCGAATTGACTTCCCGCAAGACCAGGGCCTGAACATCACGGTCGCTGGACAAATACTCGCTCTTCTTTAGGTTGTTTAGCGCGGAGGGGGTAACGAAAAGGAAATTGGGCCGACGTTGGGCAGATTGGCGGCGGCGCGTGTTTTGTATCTTCTCAATCTCCGCGAACAGAATTTGAGCATCCGCCGGGCGGACAGCCGGATCTGGGGAAATGGTGTGCTCAATGATATCCAGTATCTCGCGGGGCGCTTGGACTTGTGACAATGCGATGCGAAGGTCTCCCCATTTCTTTAGATCAACGGTCGAAAGAAAATCCAGTGTGATTGCGCCGAAGCCGAAAACATCAGAGGCATAGGAATAATTGGGATCGTAGCCGCACTCGGGTGTGAACGGCTCAGTCACAAACTGGGATAAATCGAGATTATGGTCCAAGAAGTCGCGATATTTCGCGATACCAAAATCCGCGAGGCGGATTTTCCCGACCTCAGTTCTCAGGAGGTCTGATGCCTTCAGGTCGCGGTGGACAACCCCGCGAGAATGAGCGAAGGCGAGCGCCTCCAAAATTCCTTTGCCGAACAACTCGTAAAACGTATCCCAATCGCGAATGTTGGACTTGTCGATGCTGGCTTTCAGGTCGGCGCCTCCCCAGTCCAGCACCAAGAAAGGGCGACGAGTCTGAGGTTCCACGCCGTAATCGAGCAGTGGAATAATTGAGGGGTGCTGGATTTCCGCGAGGATACGTCCTTCGCGCTCGAAGGCTTCCTGCACAACCGCGTCCTTGAAGAGGCCGAATTTGAATATCTTCACTGCGACGATCCGGCCGGGATTGTGGGCATCAGTCGCTTTGAAAACCTCGGAAATGCGGCCGACAATTACCGTCGGCGACAGTAAATATCGGTCACAGATGAGCTTGGGTAGTTTTATGGTAGTTTCGTGTGTCATTTGGCTGGAGTCTCAGAAACGTGAAAGCGTCAGTTCTTACTATTTACGTATTCGCCCCTGCCGCTTCCGAATGTGGCAGAGTTGGCCGTTCTGGCACTTGGCGGCTTCCCTCCGCGCTGTAAGCACACGCAAACGAAAGCGCCGGTGAAGCCGACGGCGGCGGGGCGATCCGCATCGGCCGGTTCAGATCATCGTATGTCTTGGTCGTCGTCATGCCGGTGACGCAATTGTTCCGCGGCACAATCTGGCTCCCCCATGGCGAATTGGCAAGGGATGATTACGCCCCCGAACCGGGCGCCAACGTTCGGGATTTCGGTGCCAGCAACGCGCGACACCAGTCCGATCCAGCAGTGCTTGGCGCCTGAACCCGGAGGGTTCCCAGCCACGTAGCCGGTGGTTGCGGGCCGCCGCGACGACACCACCGGGTTGCATCCCAATTGCGCCCGCAGCCTGGGGGGATGCCAGCCGTGGGCACGCGCTTCCGCCACCTGAGGCTTGAAGTTTACCGGTCGGCGCGCCGCCCCGCCCGGTTCGGCCTCTCGTGTTCTTCCGAATGCCGGCACAATCAAGGGGTTGCGCAAAAAGATCGCCTCGGCGCAAGCAATGGCCCGCCGAGGTGGCCGGAATCGCGAGACGAAAACACAGGCGCGAGAAGTGTCCTCAAAACGGACCTTTGCGCCCAGCGCAGAAAAAGCCCAAGCGAAGAAAATTGGGAAGAAAATGCTTTTTCCTGTTGACAGAACGCCTTAGTGGGTGACCCCTTCACGGCGGCGGAGCGAGGGCGACGAACAACCACTCGGGGCGCGCATAATCGGATTTAAAAACCACTGTCACCCCGCCCGCCGCCTTCTCAAATCCCGGGCCAAGGGAAGGCCGGCTGCACCAAGCATCGTCCGCAACATCCGGTGATAGAAATGAGCGGTCGTCAAGAAGTACGTCATTTTTTACGTACATCAGTATTGACGTACGTCCAAATTGACGTATCCTTTTCATATGAGAGCGAATCCGGGTGGACAACTGGCGCCAGCGGAAGTGGTGGGACGGGATGCCCTTATCGCCAACCTGTGGCGGGTGTTGGAACGGCAAAGTGTCGTGCTCACGGCCGAACGGCGGCATGGCAAGACCCAGGTCATCAAGAAGATGCTGGCGGAGCCACCGCCGGGGAAGTTGCCGGTGTACCATGATCTGGAGGGCGTGCGCACGCCCATGGAGTTCGTCGAGATCGTGCTGGAGGATGTGGAGCGGTTTTTGAGTCGCTGGGAACGCACTGCGGAAGGGGTGCGGGTGCTGTTGGGCAAACTGGGTGGAGCGCAGGCCGGGCCGTTGAAACTCCCGCCTGCCGTCGCCCCGCATTGGAAGCGTTTGTTGGGCGAAATCATGGCGGATTTGGTGCGGCATCAGGAGGGGCGGCAAGTGGTCTTCCTGTGGGACGAACTGCCTTTGATGATGGACAACATCAGCCGAAGCGCGGGCGAACGAACGGCCATGGAGCTGCTCGACACGCTGCGGGCGCTCCGGCAAAGCCACCCGGGTTTGCGCATGGTCTATACCGGTTCGATCGGCCTGCATCATGTCCTGGCAGCCTTGCGCACAGCGGGCTACATCAACCCCTCCACCAATGATATGAAAACGGTGGAAGTGGAACCTCTGGCCCCGCCGGATGCCCGGCAATTGGCGGCGGCGTTGCTCCAGGGCGAGGAGTTGGCGGTCGCCCAACCGGGGGCCGCCGCCACCGCCATCGCCGACGAAGCCAGCAACGTGCCCTATTATATCCACCATATCGTGGATGACCTGGCCACCCAGGGGATGCCGGTGGAGCCAACCGTCATTCACGAATTGGTGGAACGGCGCCTCCGGGATCCTCAGGATGCGTGGGAATTGCGGCACTATTTGGAACGGGTGCCCCGCTACTACCAAAAAGAGTTGGCCCCGTTGGCGAACCGGGTGCTGGACCTCCTCGCGCACGCCGAGGAACCCATGGGTTTCAGCCGCCTGAGCCAATTGCTGGAGGGGCAGGGAGCCACGCCGGGCGTGGAAACGATCCGCGAACTGTTGCGCCTGTTGCAGCGGGATCATTATGTGGTCCAGGACGCGCAGAACGGCTACCGCTTCCGCCTGCCCCTGATCCAACGCGCGTGGCGCACCCAACGTCCCCTCTGAACGCCCATGAATCCCCCGCTCCTCGCCCGTTTCACCCCCAGCCTCACGCGCCCGGCGGATTTGGAGGCAATCTTTGTCCAGCGCGAACCGCTCGCCACGCGGCTGGGCGAGCAACTGCGCGACAGCCTCACCACGGGCAACAAGCACCACACGCTGCTGGTGGGACCGCGGGGCAGCGGCAAATCGCACCTCGTCACCCTAGTGCATCACCGCTTGGTGAACCAGGCCGAGTTGCGCCCGTTGTGCCTCGTGGCCTGGCTGCGGGAGGAGGAATGGGGGGTCATGTCCTTCACGGACCTGTTGCACCGCATCCTGCGCGCATTGCGCGATGGTCGGGAGGCGCCCGTGCCGCCGGAGCAGACGGACGTGCTGCACGATTTGTCCCCGGCGGCCGAGGAAGCGGCGGCAATCGCCTTGCTCCAAGCCACCGTGGGGGACAAAACGCTGGTGCTGCTGGTCGAAAATTTGGATGACATTTTCGCCGGCCTGGTCGAACGGGAGCAACGGGCCTTCCGCGCCTGGGTGCAAAACTTCGGCCGGGTGACCATCCTGGCCACCACCCCGGGGCTGTTCGATGCCGTCGCCCGCCAAAAATCGCCGTTCTTCGGTTTCTTTCGCACCCACCACCTGGAGGAATTGAAACTCGAGGACGCCGCGCTCTTGCTCCGCAAAATCGCCATGCGGCGCGGGCAGACCGACCTGGTGGAGTTCATGCAGAGCGCCGCCGGCCGCGCGCGCGTCCGGGCCATCCATCATCTGGCCCAAGGGAATCCCCGGGTCTATGTCATCTTGTCCGAGTTTTTGACCCGCCAATCCCTCGACGAATTGCTCGGCCCGGTCCTGCGCATGTTGGATGACCTTACCCCCTATTACCAGGCGCGCCTGTCGGCCCTCTCCCGCCAGCAGCGCCGGATGGTGGAATTCCTCGCCGGCCACCGCGTGCCCTGCCGCGTGAAGGAAATCGCCCGCCGCTGTGCCATGACGCAGCAAACCGCCTCCGGCCAATTGCGCAAACTCAACGAAGGTGGCTGCGTTCGCTCGCAAACCCTCGGCCGGGAAGTGCTCTACGAACTCCGCGAACCCCTCCTGCGCTTCTGCCTGGACTTGAAGAGGGAGCGCCGCGAGCCACTGCGCCCGCTGGTGGAGATTCTGCGGATTTGGTGGACTGAGGTGGAGATGGAGGAGCGGATTAATGAACTGGGGAGACGGAAAACGCCCACGGCCGAATACTTGAGCCAAGCGCTGGCGCTCTGCCGCCACGAACCATGTGATCCCCGCGTCGAGGCTTGCCGGCGGGACTTTGCGATGCATTACAACGCCAGAGCCTACGATCAAGCCTATCGGGCGGCGGAAGAATGGATCGCCATTTCCAAGAATGAAGAAAGTATGCTGACGCAAATCGGCGCACTGCTGGCGCTCGAAAAGTGGGAAACTGCGCAAGCCCTGTATCAACAGACCAAAGAGATGTATCCCGAAAGCCTTGGTGTGCATTGCTACGGCGCTTGGATCGCTTTTGTAGGCCTTGACCCAGAAAAAGCGGTTGAGGAATCCCGGTTGGCCCGAAAACTAGACGAGCATAAACTCCTGACTAATAATCAACTAGCCCAGTTGCATTATATTGAAGCCAGGGCGCTGGAGCATCTGCGAGAATATAAAAAGGCTGCGGTTCATTTTGCACGCGCGGCAAGACTGGATGGATGCCATAATTACTTTTATCATTTGGCTTGCTGCCAAATGGCTCTGGGACATTTGGCGCAAGCAGAAGAAAGCCTGCTTAGTTCGCTTATTTACAAACAGGACAGTGGCACACGATTAATGCTGGCCGGTTGCTTTTGTCTGGAACAAAAGTGGGCCAACGCGCTGGCGGAATTAAATAATGCCCTTGGACTGTCAGCTCAAGAAGTTAATGAAGAAAGGGGTGCTTTGCACCAAATGATACTCTACTCCTTTTTTCATCGCACGACAATACCGGTCGTTTATATCGCGGAGGTTAACGCCGCCCTAAGGCGTCACAATCTTCCAGAGATCCAGGTGCTGGAAATCGTGCGGGCCGAAATTTGTCACCTCGAAAGCGCGCCAAAATGGCCGGTTCTAAACGGTTTGGAGGATTACTTGTCAAAGGAAGCCCAGACCGATGAGTGCACGCACGCTTTGCAATTGCTAAAGGCGGCCAGAGAGTTTGCCACCACCCGCGACGAAGCAGTGCTCCTGCGGCTGCCCCTGGAAGAGCGCCAATTGTTGACCGACTTACGCCAAGTGGCATCAGCCCCCGCCGCGCCAAGCCGGACGACGCCGGGGGCCATATCCTGAGTTTTGGAACCTGCGGAAATTGCGTGAACCCAAAAATTAGGCTCCCAGCCGTGCCGAAGGACGCGGCTGGCAGGTAGCGGGCCGTCGGTGCCCGACACGCTGAAGTATGCACACCCGACCAGAGCGGCGAGCGCGCGCTGGTTGGGGCCATCCTACATCCACCGGAGGACGAGCGCACGGTTCGGCCTGACGATGGCATCCGCAGCGGGACCGCGACGAGGGCTGAACGGGGGGCGAGCGTCGGCTCGAATGATGGAAAATGGTGGCTCTCGGCCTTGAAAATGCCCCCGGGGTAGTAAAGTTACAAAAATAAACATGATGCTTTCGCACGCGCCGATGAAAGCGCCAACCAACCTGCCGGGTCGCCCTTGGAATTTCGCCTTTTTCCTACACTTTGCGCCCCGACCTCGCCACGGGGTCAAACCCTAGTTTGTCCATATCTTGCCCCCAAACCCCCATCCCCGCCCGCCATCTGCGCCCATTAAAATCCCATCTGCGGTCAAATTTCAGGCGCTTCTCCCCAATCCCAATCTGCGAAAATCTGCCCCGGAATCTGCGGATAAACCTCAGACTTTCCGCCCACCTCCTGCCCCGCTCTGGCCCCGCTCCGCGTGAGACCCTCCCAAGTCCCCTTCCCCGGCCCCATCTGCGAAAATCTGCGCAATCCGCCGTCAAAACCTCCGTCGGCCTTCTTCCCCATTCCCCTCCGTGAACTCCTTCGGCTCTGTGGTTAAAACCCCCTCCTTCTTTGTGGTGAAAATCCGCCCTAATCACCAACCGTAGCAATACGCTTTCGCCATCCCCCGTGCTAACCTGTCCGCGGTATGGCCACGGTCACTAAGCGCAAGCGTCATGGTAAAATCGCCCAACTGCCCCACTCCGTGCGGCGGGAGCTCAACCTGCGTCTCCAGGCCGACCAGGAATCCCAAACCGACCTGGTGACTTGGCTCAACGGCCTGCCCGAAGTCCAAGCCCGCCTCGCCGCCTATGGCCACACCACCCCCATCACCCAACAAAACCTCTCCCAATGGAAACTGGGCGGCTACCAGGATTGGCTCCAGCGCCAGGCCGACGTCGCCGTTCTCCGCCGCACCCGTGACACCGCCGAGGAACTCGAACTCGTTTCCGCCGCGCCCAACGGAGCGCCCGGCCTGCTCGACGACCTCGCCACCCTCCTCACCACCGAGGTCGCCCGCCTCCTCGATCAACCCCTCCTCCATCTGGCCGCCGCCCTCGCCGATCCCGGGATCGATCCCGATCCAGCCGCTCCCGAACCGGACCCCGACGCCCAATTGGACCTGCTCCTCCGCGCCGCCAGCACCCAGACCCAACTCCAACGCGGCGACGCCGCCCGCGACCAACTCCGCGCCCAAGTCGCCGTCTTCGATGCCAAAGAGGAGGAAGGCCTCGAAGACCGGTTCATTCAGTATGCCCAGCGCCAAGAGATCAAAACCGTGTTCCGCGGCCCGCCCCTGAGCCGGGAGGCGAAGTACCTGTTC
>CAIYZC010000256.1 GCA_903930565.1 uncultured Pedosphaera sp. | reverse complement strand
TCTCCGCGGGGTTGAACTACCCTTCCGCGGTGGCGGTGGACGGCCGGGGCAATGTCGATATCGCCGACTCCGGCAACAACGCGATCAAGCAGTGGTCCGCCGCCGGCGGCCAGGTTACGACGCTGGTCTCCGCGGGGTTGTCGTACCCTGCCGGCGTGGCGGTGGATGCCGCAGGCAATGTCTATATCGCCGACGCCGGCAACAACGCGATCAAGCAGTGGTCGCCCGCCAGCGGCCAGGTCACGACGCTGGTCGCCGCCG
This sequence comes from uncultured Pedosphaera sp., assembly GCA_903930565.1. Classification (GTDB taxonomy): domain Bacteria; phylum Verrucomicrobiota; class Verrucomicrobiia; order Limisphaerales; family Pedosphaeraceae; genus CAIXFN01. The sequence goes on along the minus strand of CAIYZC010000256.1, from coordinate 3,074 downwards.
GGCTGAATAATCCCTGGGGCGTGACGGTGGACGGCGCGGGCAACCTCTATATCGCCGACTCCGGCAACAACGTGATCAAGCAGTGGTCGGCCGCCATCGGCCAGGTCACCACGTTGGTCGCCGCGGGGTTGAACAACCCCACCGGAGTGGCGGTGGATGGCGCGGGCAATTTCTATGTCGCCGACACCGGCAACAATGCGATCTGGCAGTGGTCCGCCGCCGGCGGCCTGGTGACCGCGTTGGTCGCCGCGGGGTTGAACAACCCCACCGGGGTGACGGTGGACGGCGCGGGCAACGTCTATATCGCGGACTCCGGTAACAACGCCATCGAGGAGTGGCCACGGGCGTTTCTGGACCCGTCCGCCAAACTGCAGCCTGCGGCCGCGGGGAGCGCTGTGTTGCCGACCGTGCTGCCCGTCGCGGTGAATCTGGCCGGCACCTTCGCCCCCACCAGCGACGCTGATTGGCTCACTATTACCGGCACGACCAATGGAGTGGTAAGCTATTCCTTCACCGCGAATCCTGCTGGCACCGCAAGCCGCACCGCCCATGTGGCCGTGCTCGGCCATTCCATCCCCGTTTACCAGGCGAGCACTGTGGGAGTCGTTTACATTCTCGCCACCAACGCCCTTTCGGAAGCGGGCGCGGCGGGTCACGACAGCGTGGCGCTCACCGTGGTGCCCAATACAGGGGCCTGGACCGCGACCGTCGATGCGCCCTGGTTGCACTTGGACCCGGCTGGTCAGGCCGGCACGGGCAGCGCGACGGTCAGCTTCTCCTTCGAGGACAATCCCGGCGGCCCGCGCACCGGCACTTTGACGATCGCCGGCCAGACTCTCACCATCCGGCAGGCCCCTCCCGCCTTCGTCCTCGGCGCCTCCCGCCTCTACGAAAAGGCGGCGGCGGGCGGCGACACGGTGCGCTTGACGGCGCCCTCGGCCACGGCCCCTTGGTCGGCGACCGCGAACAATGCCTGGCTTCACCTCAGCCCGGCCAATCAAAGCGGCACGGGCAGCCCCACGCTCCGCTTCACTTTCGAGCCCAACCCGGGTGGTGTGCGCGCCGGCACGCTGACGGTCGCCGGCCAAACGCTACTGATTACCCAGGCCGCCACCCCGCGCTCCTTTGCCTTGGGAACCACCAATCTGGTCGAAGGTTCTTCGGCCGGGGTGGACAGCGTCGTGCTCGGAGTGTTTGGGCCGGCCACAAACTGGACCGCCACGGCGGACGCTCCCTGGCTGCACCTCAATTCCCATACTGACCACGGCACGGGGAGCACCAACGTGGTGTTCACCTTTGATGCCAACCCTGGCGCGACCCGCACCGACACCCTGACCATTGGCGGTCTGCCGCTGCTGGTAACCCAAGCCGGCGCCAACTACGTCCCGACCAGCTGGGTTGGCCCGCTGGACTATTCCGATACGTTCACCAATTCACCCTGCTTGACGGAACTCTTCAGTTTCGGAACGGTTACCGCGGACGGCGCGGGTAACAGCTATTGGTACGACTTCAACGACGGAACCTACTGTCTTGGGCCCGCTGGCGATCCGAGTTCCATCGTCTTGTTTACAACCCAGGCCGTCACCGGTTACTCCTTCTATGGTTTCGGAGTCGATGGCGCGGGCAATCTCTATTTTCCCAATGTCGCCTCCAATACCATCATCCGCTGGTCCGCCGCGGACGGCAGTTTGGTGGCCCTGCCTTGCCCGATCAAGATTTATGCCGATTTGAACTTCGCGGTGGACTGCGCGGGCAACTGCTATTTTGCCAATCCTTCGTACGGCAATATTGTCTATAAGCGGTCGGCCGCCGATGGCACGGTTGCCAGCTTCTTCAGCCTGCATGACTTCCCGGGCTTGCATGCGACCGGGGTTTCGTGGTTTGGGGTGGACGGCTCCGGCAACCTCTATTTTTTAACGAGATGGCAAGGCCCGACGTGTGGCGCTCCTTGCGAACTGGGGGAGCGCCCCCGCCCCTACAAGCGGTCGATCACGGATGGCAGTCTGGTGGCGTTGCTTGGAACGGATCCCCCTTATGGCAACTCCGGCTGGGGTGGGTTGGCCGCCGCGGGGGATTTCGCTTTCATGAACGATTACGGTCCCGTCATGGTGCTGCCGCGGGCGTTCGTGGACCCCACGACCAGGACCGAATGGGCGGACGCCGGCGGCGACTGCCTGCCGGCGGTGGTGCCCGCCGTCGAAAACCTCACCGGCCCCTTCGCCCCCGCCAGTGATCAGCCCTGGCTGACCATCACCGGCGACACCAACGGCGTGGTCAGCTACTCGTTCACCGCCAACACCACCGGCGCCCAGCGCACCGCCCACGTGACGGTGCTCGGCGTCACCATCCCCGTGACCCAATTGGCGGTGACCGCGCCCATGACGACCGCCCTCGGTTTCCTCCCCGGCGGCGGCTTCCAGTTTAGCTTCACCGGCACGCCCGGCGCCTCCTACACCGTCCTCTCCACCACCAACTTGGCCCTGCCCAAGAGCGCCTGGACCGTGGCCGGAATGGCCGTCGAATCCTCGACCGGTCAGTTCCAGTTCACCGCTTCACCAATCCCGGGCGGCAGACAGCAGTTCTTCCAAGTCCACTCCCCGTAACCGCCCCGGCCCTCTCGCCCTCCGGCCCTCGGCCCTCGCACGGGCGGGGCGAACGCACCCGCGTTTGTCCCGCCCGCTTTCTTTTGGTGCCAATCTCAACCTCAGTTCAAGGAATCCCGTATCTGCGCCCATTAAAATCTCGTGCCTGCTTTGAGTTCTCTGCGTTCTACCCGGTTAAATAATTCGCATCCCCATCCCCATCCCCAATCTGCAAAATCTGCCCCGGAATCTGCGGATAACCTTCCGGCTTCCCAATTCCTTCCTGTCCCGCTATGGCCCCGCTCCGCGTGAGAACATCCCCAATCCCCATCCCCTCTGTGAACTCCTTCAGCTCTGTGGTTAAAAATCCGGCTCCTGCCACCCTCTGCGGTTCCAAAAAAAACCGCGTAATCACCCACCGTAGAAATACGCTTTCGCCAAACCCATGGTAATCCTGTCCCCGGATGAGCAATACCGCATCAGCGGACGCCC
>CAIYZC010000255.1 GCA_903930565.1 uncultured Pedosphaera sp. | reverse complement strand
GGGGTCAGCCCCTAGTTTGACCGCTTTTTAACCTGAAGTTGCTCTAAAAAGCAGGGTGCTTTGCCCGCGCGCGGCTTGATTCCGCCGCGTTCCCCGTCAGCTCGGTCCGATCCGTCCGACCCGTCCTAGAGGTCCGCCCCCTCGCCGCATGGCCTCTCCCCGCCGCCGGGGCTGGCCATCGGGGGGGGCATCAGGGGGGGGCCGCTCACGAATACTGCAACCGCTCCTGCATCTCCCGCAGGCCGCGGGTCATGATGAGCTGCTTGTCGTTCGCCAGCACCGCCACGTGCTCGCCGTCGATTCCGGGTTGGATTTCCTTCACCCGGTCGAGGTTCACGATGAGGGACCGACTGATCCGTACAAACTGTTTCGGCGGCAGCCGGGTCTCCAAATGGCTCAACGTGTCGCGGAGCACATGGTTTTCCAATTTGGTGTGCAGCACCACATAGTTGGCGGCGGACTCGATGTAATCGACCTCCTCCACCTTCAGGAAGAGCGTGCGATCGCCGGTCTTCACCGCGAAACGGCTTAGATACAACGGCCCGGTCCGCGGGGTGCGCAGCAGGTCGGCCATTTGCTGCGCCGTCGCGGCCGGATCCCGCGCGGCGCGCACTTGCCGGGCCCGCACCACCGCCTCGTGCAGCCGCTCCGGCGTGCAGGGCTTGAGCAGGTAATCCACCGCATGCACCTCGAACGCCGCCACCGCATGACGGTCGTGCGCGGTCACAAACACCACCACCGGCAACCGGTCGGGCTGCAAGGCGCGCAGCACGGCAAAACCGTCCACTTCCGGCATTTGCACATCCAAAAAAACCACGTCCGGTGCGTTGGCCCGCAGAAACGCAATGGCCGCCGGGCCGTCCCCGCATTCGCCCACAATCTCCACGTCGGGCTCGGCGGCAAGCAATTTGCGCAGCCGGTTGCGGGCCAGCGCTTCGTCATCGACGATTACGGCTTTGAGGTTCATGCGGCGGGGGTTTCGGGCGCTGCCACGGGGCGCCACGGCAGGATGATTTCCACGAGGAAACCGCCCCCCTCCCGCCCGCGGGCGGTGAGATTGGCGGCGGGACCGTACAATTCGCGCAGCCGCGAGCGGGTGTTGCCCAGCCCCACACCTTCGCGCGGCGCCTGGCCCGGGGTCAACCCGCGGCCGTTGTCCGCCACCTGCAGGCGCAAAGCATCGCCGACTTGGCTGGCCGCGATGGCGATCACGCCGGGCGCGAGGCGGGATTCGAGGCCGTGCTTGACCGCGTTTTCCACCAGCGGTTGCAGGATGAGGATGGGCACCAGGGTGTCGAGCGCGGCCGGGGCGAGGTCTTTCTCCACGCGCAACCGATCGCCGAACCGCGCCTGCTCGATGTGCAAATACTGGTCCAGAAAATGCAGTTCCTCGCGCAACGTCACCTCCTGCCGGTCGGACGCGTTCAGGGACAGGCGCAGCAATTCGCTCAGGGAACCAATCATCCCGTCCGCCGCCGCCGGATCGTCGTGGACGAGCGAGGCGATGGAATTGAGCGTGTTGAAAAGGAAATGCGGGTTGAGTTGCATCCGCAGCGCCTCCAAGCGCGCCTGGGTGAGGTGGGCTTCCAACTCCGCCCCGCGCCGTTCCCGCGCCGCCGCGCGCTGGTAAAAGGTGAACGCATGCGCCACCCCGAGCACCGCCCAAAACGTGGGCAGTTGAAAGCTGGCCAGGCGCACAAAAAAGAACAGGCGCGAAGGCGGCGTGCCCCCATGGCCGTGGTGCTCGCGACCGGGCTCACCGCCATTCGGCGGCCGCGCGGGGCCGCCGGGCCCCCCGTTGCCGCCCCCGCCCCCGGGACCTGGGCCCCCCCCACCGGGCTCATGGTTGTCATGGTTTTCGTGGTTGTCATTCCCCGGAGGCGGACCGTTGTTCCGGGGCGCCGGGCCGCCATGCTCGCCGCCGCGATTGCCCGCGGGGCGTGGAAACGGCGGCGGCCCTTGCAGATACGCCAATTCCGCCAACACGCCCAGCACCACCCCGCACGCCAGCAAGTGGATCCACAAGGTCCGGCGCCACCGTCCCCGCTCCAGCGGATACTGGAACGACAGCCAAATAATCGGCGGCGAGATCAACATCCAAGGCAGCCGTTGCAGCGCGGCGTAGCGCAGCGATTCCGTCATCTCCAGAGAGCTGAACAACCAGTACTCCAGCCAGGAGGCCAGCGTCATCAGCAACCAAAAACCCGACACCCACCACCACCATTGCCCGCCCAGTCGGCCGGCCGGAGAGGAGTTTGCGGCCCGGCCGGCGGCCGGGGTGGCGGGAAGGAAAGCCTGTTTCATGGTCGGTGCGTTTCGGTTGGCAGCATAGGGCGGATTTTACCCGGGCGCCAGCCCGGACCCCAATAGCATACCCCGGATGCCTTGGCCCGGGCGGCCTTCCATCCCGTTTGTCCGCCGGTTCATCCCCGTCCCTGCCCCCTCCATCACATCCCGTCCCGCCGGGGCCCGCGACGGGGGTATCTTGTCCCCATGAATGCGACTGCATCTGTCTGGTTTCCCTCCCGGCTCCGCTCCCCGCGGCCCGGTCTCCGGTGGCTGAGCGTCGGTTTGGCGCTGGGCCTGCTGGCGCCCGCGCCCGGCCGCGCCGTCATCACTCCCGAAAAAACCGCCGAGTTCGCCCCCGGCCAGGGGTTGCGCATGCAATTCCAGGACGTGTCCCTCGACGTGGTCCTCGAGTACCTCAGCACCGCCGGCGGCTGGACCATCCACACCGCGCCCGGCGTGACCGTCCAAGGCCGGGTGAGCGTTTGGAATGGCCAGCCCGCCACCAAGGCCGAAGCCTTCCAACTCCTCCAGGAAATCCTCGCCGGGCAGGGCTTCACCGCGCTCCCGGATCCGAATGGCCGCGCGTTCACCATCTATCCCGTGGACCAGGCTGTGCGGCACAACGTGCCGGTGAACATTGCCACCAATTACGCCACCATCCCGAAAAACGCCAACTATGTCACCGCGATCATTCCCGTGCGCTCGCTCAACGTCGTCCAGTTGGCCAAGGATCTCGGCCCGCTGCTCAGCACCCCGCTCATCGGCCAGGAGTCCGGCAACTCCCTCCTCCTCACCGACACCCAGACCAACGTCCGCCGCATCACCGAAATCGTCAAAGCCCTCGACTCCGTCTCCGCGAGCGTCAATTCCCTGCAGGTGTTCCCCTTGGTTTATGCCGACGCCAAAACCGTGGCGGGCCTGATCAAGGACCTGTTTCCCAGCGCCGATTCGAGCCGCTCCGGCGGCAGCGGCAATGGCGGCGCCGGTGGTGGTGGCAATTTCGGCGGGTTCATGGGACCGGGCGGTCCCGGCGGCCCGCCCGGCGGTGGGTTCAACGCCTTCGGTCCGGGTGGCGGCGGCGCCGGTGGCGGCAGCGATGCCGGCGCCGGTCACACCCCGTCGGCCCGGGTGAACGTGGTGGCCGATGACCACAGCAACTCCTTGGTGGTGGCCGCCCCCGACGATCTGCTCGGCTACATCTCCAACCTGGTCTGCTCCCTCGACGTCAATCTCGAGGACATCACCGATGTGCGCGTGTTCCGGCTGCACAACGCTGACCCCGGCGAAATGGCCGACCTCCTCGCCAATCTGTATCCCGACAGCAGCGGCACCGGCGGGAATAATAACAACAACAATGGCGGCGGCGGATTCTTCGGCTTCCCTGGTCAAGCCGCGGCCACCACCACCGCGAGTGACGGCTCCGTGCGCCAGGCCAAACTCGGCCGTGTTGTCGCCACCCCCGACCGCCGCACCTCCTCCCTCATCGTCACCGCCGCCAAGAGCCTCCTGCCCCGCATCGGCGAGTTGATTGAAAAACTGGACGCCCACGGCGACAAGAAGCAACGGCTGCACACCTTCGCCCTGCAAAACGCCTACCCCGCCGATGTGTTGGCCATCCTGCAGGATCTGATCCCCGCCGGCAGCGCGGGCAGTGGTCGCGCCTCCAGTTCCGGCGGCTCGGGCACCACCGCGAGCAACCCTTTCACCACCCGCGCCCAAACCATGTTGAACGCGCAGAACTCCACCACGACCACCAGCTTCGGCGCTTCCTCCTCCGGCGGCGGCGGCGGCGCGGCCGGTGGCCGGGGAAATTAATTTGCCTCCCCTGCGTAACTTGCCACCATCCACGGCTGTCTGATCCGGGTGAAACCCGCAGTTGCCAAAACCAATCCAATCCCAATAATCGCCATCCTATGTTAAAACTCTCCGCCACCCTTGGCGCGCTCGCCCTGCTGGGCGCGGCCGGCGCGGCGCTCGCCGCCGACCCGGACCTCAGCAAGCTCCCGCCCGCGTCCCCCAAGACCGGCCTCACCTACGCCACCGACATCCAACCCATCCTCAAGGAATCGTGCTTCAACTGCCACGGCGCCAACCGCCCCAAGGGCGGCCTGCGCTTGGACAGCCTCGAAGCCATCATGAAGGGCGGTGAGGACGGCCCGATCCTCGTGGTTGGCAAAAGCGAGAAGAGCGACCTCGTCCTCTCCGTCGCCAAGCTCATGACCGACGCCAAGAAAAACATGCCTCCCACCCGCGGACCCGGCGGTCGGCGCGGTCCTGGTGGACCCGGCGGCCCTGGCGGCCCTGGTGGCCCCGGCGGTGGGCCGGGCGGTCCCGGCGGTGGTCCCGGCGGCCCGGGTGGCGGCCCCGGCGGTCCGGGCGGTGGGCCCGGTGGCCCCGGTGGCGGCCCTGGCGGTCCTGGCGGCGGTCGCGGCCCCGGCGGCCCCCCCGCCAAGCCCCTGACCCCCGAACAAATCGGCCTCCTCCGCGCCTGGATCGACCAAGGCGCGAAGTAATCCTTCCTCCCGCATGGCGCGGCCACCCCCGGGCCGCGCCATTTTTCCAGTCCATTGGGTCCGTCGGGTCTATCGAGTCCATAAAGTCCATCCCGTCCATTGCCCCGGGGTCCACTCCCGCCCCATTTGCCGGCACGACCCCAAGCCGCTAAGCTCCTGCCATGGCAGCACTTCCCCCCTGGGGCCGCGGACCGAAGGCGGACTTGATCTTCGGCCACCTCGGCCAGTTCGGACGCGATCCGCTCGCGTTCCTGGAACGCTGCGCCCGCGATTACGGCGACTTCGTCCCCCTGCGTTTCCTCGCCAAGCGCATTGTCCTCATCAACGACCCCGCGGCCATTGAAACCGTGCTGGGCGGCGGATTGCGCGACTCGCGAAAAACCATCGGTTACCGCACTCCCTTCATGCGGCGGTTGTTCGGCCAAGGGCTGCTCACCAACGAGGGCGACTCCTGGCTCCGCCAGCGCCGCCTCGCCCAACCCGCCTTCCACCGCGACCGCATCGCCGGCTACGGCACCGCGATCAACGAGCTCACCGCCACCCATCTCGCCGCGTGGCGGAGCGGGGAGGAGCGCAACGTCCACCATGACATGCTCCAACTCACGACGCGGGTCGTGACCAAAACCCTCTTCAACGCCGCCCCCCCGCCCGAGGTCGACGAAATGGGCGCGGCGTCCGAAGCGGTCATGCACCGTTTCGCCCAGCAACTCCGCGGCTTCCGCATCTTTCTCGGGCTCCTCCCCTCCCCCGCCGGCTGGCGGTTCCGCACTGTGCTGAACCGGCTCGACCGCTACATCTACCGCCTCATCGCCGAGCGGCGCGCCACGGGCCGCGATGAAGGGGATTTGCTCTCCATGCTCCTGCGGGCCCGGGACGAGGATGGCCAGGGCATGGCCGACCGCCAGTTGCGCGACGAATTGGTCACCCTCATGGTGGCGGGCCTCGACACCACCGCCCTCGCCCTCTCCTGGGCGCTCCATCTCCTCGCGCTCAACCCGTCCGTCGCGGCGGCGCTGCAAGCCGAAGTGGACGCCTGGCCGGCGGAGGCTCCGCCCGGTTTCGCCGACCTGCCCCGTCTGCCGCTGACCGAGGCCGTCATCAAGGAGTCCATGCGCCTCTATCCCCCCGCCTGGATCGTGGGCCGCGAATTGCTCCGCCCCGTGGAAATTGGTGGCCACACCCTCCCCGCCGGCACCTCCATCTTGATGAGCCAGTGGTTGCAGCACCACGATGCCCGCCACTTCCCCGAACCCCTGCGCTTCCACCCCGGGCGCTGGTTGACGGGCGAAACCCGGGCCCTGCCTAAGTTTGCCTATTTCCCCTTCGGCGGCGGGGCGCGGGTCTGCATCGGCAGCGGCCTGGCCATGCTCGAAGCCGTCCTCGTCCTCGCCCAAGTCGCCCGCCGCTTCCACTTCACCGCCCCCCCCGGCCACGCCGTCACCCCCTGGCCCGCCATCACCCTCTACCCCCGCGGCGGCATCCGCCTCCGCGTCACCGCCCGGTGACAAGGCGGCGGGGAGTTCTCGAAGGCGGTCCGCGAGGGGTTGAGTAATTAGATTCGAGTGGTGACCAGACGATCCTCTGGTTCTCGCAACTGCAATGTGATGGAAACCGCCCTGTACCACGCGCTCGGAAAGCTACCGGAGCCGGCTGAATTAGCCCACCGATTCTGCTGGGGAGGCGTGATTGTTATGAGTTGGGCGCCCTGGTTATTCACTCCTGCGGAGCCACCATCCCAATGGTTTCTTCCAACAGTTGGCGCTCCTGGTTCGGGCCGCTTGCACCCGTCAGCAAATCTTTGATGTTGAAACCTTCAAAAATGAGCGAATCTTTGTTAATAGTCATGGTGACACCCCCCTTGCCTCCTTCCACCCTATCGCTTGTTTCGTGATGAATAACCCACTTGTGCGCCTCCAACCCGGCGATTTGATCCATTGGCTTGAGCGTGCCTGTCAACGTCAATTCAAATGAATCCGGGGCAAAGTTGAGCTTTGATAGTAGCAATTCCAGTCGGCAGCCGTCATCGAACCAGGCGGGGTCGAGCGAAAGTTCCCGGTGAATCCGTCCGCTGTCCTTGCTAGCAGCATGGTAGCAATGATTTAACGACCCTCCCGGAAAAGTGAACGATGTCCCGCTCGTGTCGATTTGTGATGCCGTAAAACCGAAGCTTCTCCGAAACGTTGGCCGCCACTCCGCGAAAGATTCCTCAAGATACTTTTCAAGTCCGCCCTTGTTGTTCACGGCATACTCCAATTGATCCTTTGTCTTGAACCGGTCGGTCCATTGAGTAAGAATCTCCTTTGTTCGCACGTTCTTGCTTTCATGGAAGACCAGCGCCTTGAAGGGGTGGCCTTTCAAATTGACCGATGCGGAAGCGGTGAGTGTCGGCCTGAAGTCTCCGAGCACAATGATGCCGGTAGCGGAAGAGTCGGGCGATGGGACCTGCTGAATGCGATAAGAATTGCACACCTGCTTAACCTCCGTCGAGACGAAAGCGAACAGTTTCGCGAGGGTGAGTAATTGCTCGTCGAGGGCGTCCGGGTGGCCACGAAGACCATTGATCAAGTGATAAGTGAACAGGCTGAGTTTTGGGTTGGGTGACTTCGCGTAAGAAATTGCGTCGGCAACGTTTGCCGCAAGGATGGTTAATCCTTTTGTCAAGGCCCGATGTGAGGCGAAAAACTCATCAGCAGGGGAAGCGGCAGGAAGCCCTTCTCCAAGCCTCCCGGGACCACTCAGGCAAATGTCGAGAACCAGGATCTTTTGCTTTGCCGGTGACGCTTTGAGAATCGCAAAGACTTCCTTCAGCGAGACAAGCGTGTCGACCTTGGTTTCAGAACCGGCGTCCTGGGGCACCAGAAAGTGGTCATCCACTCCCTCAATTCGATGTCCGTGGCCGCTAAAGTAGAAGAGCAGCCGCTCATCCGGCGCCGCGTCAGCGGTCAGTTCGTGCAATTTCTTAAATATTAGTCCGCGATGTGGCGGCAGCGCGATCGTAGCCGATGTCATCAAAGCAATATGCTTCGGGTCCGCATTCAATTGCTGCACCTCGCGAAACGTGGCTGCCATTTGGAAGGCATCGTCCGCACCGTTCTGCAAGCTGCCAAATGCTGAGTTTGTTGGGTAAGTGTTCACTCCAACAGCCAGCACGCGGATCGCGCCATGAGCGTCCTTTAGCGCCATCTGCTTTCGTTCCGCGGATGTGAATTGTGAGCTTTTGCTTTCAGACATACCTAAGCCATGGTTCAAAATTATGCGTTACGAAATTCGCGCCTCCCTTCACGGTCATTCCATCACCCTGCCGGGGGCACCTTGCCTTCACTGCCCCAAGGACGTGCCTCGGTCTGCCAATCGGCGGGCCGGGCGATTGCTTTGTCCGTGCCGTCGTCATCAGTGTCCATGTGCCAACGGCTGTCCGCTTTTAGGGGCGCAAGGTTCACCCGCGCGCCATTATCGGGATCAGGTTTGGAATGGCCTTCCGTGGCGATGAAATTAGGGATCGCCGGCGCGGGCGAACGCCAGTTGGCCAACCCAGCTGTGGCATCGAACCCAGGAATCGAGAAATGCCAAAACCGCCAAATCGCGGCTCCGAATTCCGCCCTGAAAAGGGGCGTTCCGCCATTACGTTTTCATTGCCGTTTGTGATCGTACCGCCTCTGTTCGAGAATGCCAGTCAAAAAGCGGTTGCGATTGAAATCCACCACCAGGTTTAAGTGCGCAGATTCTGCCGGGTTCCCCGATTTATCCACCCTGCTAATGGTAATCCGGAGAGCGGAGCGCCCCGCTGTACTCCATACTGGGGTGTTTGGATTTTTCCCAATCGCCTCGATCGGCGGCCATTGGCGGCCAAAAGTTCCGGCAGCTATTTTCCGACTTCGTTCCAGCCTCTCCCCTGGCCACCTGGGCCTTTTCTCGGGTGCCCCCTTCGCGGTTTCGGAACCTTGCGTGGGCGCCCCTCGGGCCGCTTACTTCCCTTGGTTCCAATCCGTGAACGGATCCCACGGCGGCAAGAGGATGGTCTTCTGCTTGCTCACCGCCAAAATCTTTTCCGGCACAAATTTGCGGTCGATGATCACCTGGAAGACGTGGCGCGAAAACCAGCGGCTGTCGATGGTGAACCAGCCCTTGTCGCCGGCCTTCTCGCCCCAGGAGTTTTCCACCTTCCACTTCACCGGCTTGCCGTCCCGGATGTCCACGCCGGTGATCACCATCGCGTGGTCGGGCTTGCCGTTGTCATACGCCAGCGTGTCCGCCTTGCTCATGGAGAAATCGATGCCGAAGAGGTCTTGCTGGTCTTCGATGTCCTGCAACCACAGCCCCTTTTTCTTGTCGCCCTCAGCGCCCGAGTTTGCCGCGAACCAAACCGGCTGATCGGCGAGAATCGACTTGGCCGCCATTTCCGCCATTTCGTCCGCCGAGATATTGACCGCTTCGAAATTCGGCTGGTCGGCCAAAATGCGTTCCCAGGCCCATTCCAAGTGGGTGTTCATCGGCTGGCCCGGATAATTGGCCAGGCTCACATACCGGTCCAAATCGGGGTCCAGGAATTTCTTGTAAAAGGACTGCGGCGTGTACTTCTCCAAGGGCGTGATTTTTCCGTCCTTGTTCTCATACCGCCACTCGAAGCTCGTTGGCGGCTGCCCCAGGCAGAGCACCAAGATTTTATAGACATCCTTGAGCGTCGCCATTTTCCATTCCTGCAGGTCCGCCGCCTCGGCGCTGTCGAACTTGGGCTGCCGGACTTCGAGCACCGCCTTGCGCAACCGGGCGGAGAGCAACCCCACCAGTTCGTCCGTGTGCGCCGCCGCGTAATCATCCGGCATCACGGACGCCGGCACCGCGCCGTATTTACCCACCAAGGCGCGCACATAGTTCCAATTGCCGCCGTCCGCGATAAGCTTCAGCAAAAACGTGTCCAGCCGCCGACTATGCACGTTTTCCTTGCGCAAACCGATGGCCAGTTCGAGGGACCGGTTGGCCGCCTCCAGCTTTTCATAAAACTCCTCATACGCCTGCGACAGCGCGAAATCCTTCATCTTCTCCTTGGCGATGACCGCGGGCCGCAGCACGTTCAACCCCGCGAACAACCAGCACCGCCCCGATTTGTCCTGATCCGTGATCGAGCCGGGATCCTTGATTTCGTGGCTGAACAACGCATCCGTGTGCAACCCCACGTCGGGGTTCAGTGTGAGCGCATGGATGCTGCTGTTCGCCAGCGCGTTCCGCACCGCACGCATCTGCGGCGTCATCGGCACCGCCGTTTCCAGCGCCTTGAGCATCTCCGGCGTGAGCGCCGCCTTGGCCGACGGCGCTTCCCCCGCGACCGGCTGGTACTGGGACTGGGCCCACAACGGACCGGTGGTTAAAATCGTGCCCACCAAGCAGAGCTTGAGAATCGTTTTCATGCGGAGTTTGCCATTAAAAATCTGGCGTCGTTGCCCAACGCCGCCTCCCACGGGAAGCCGTTTTCATTGAATTGTCAAGCCCCATGCGCCGCCTTGGCATGACTATTAGCCGGAATTCATGAAGCAAGCCAACCCGGCCAGGCTGCGTGGAAATGGATCTTTGCAAACGGAACGGATCCGCCCCGAATCAGTCGGCCACCCTTTGGCCGCCGCCTTGGTGCCGACTGCGGGATGGCTGGCCTGCCACGGCCTACCCGCTGGCGTAAACGCGTGGCGTGCCCCAAAACCAATCGGAAGCGGAGGACCCTGAGGGTTGTGGAGTGCGGCGGCGAGGAACGCGAAGACGCCGCTTTCGGACGCCGCCACGGGACCCGGTCCACCCATCCTCCCGTCGCGCCGGCCGGGGGCGAACCGTGGATTTCCGAGCCCCCCACTGCCTGCGCCGCTTCCGCTCCGGGTGCCTGCGTTATGGGTCCCCCGCTGCCCGCCCGACAGTGGAACTTCTTTCCGCACTCCACAACGCTGTGGTCCTGCCCCTGCCGGGGAACAGACCAAGCGGATTGGCTTGCCCGACTGGCGTCCTGCCCGGGCCCCGGCTTACCCGACGGCCCGGTGGATTGGGCCGGGTGGTTGGCGGCAGGGTCGATGACGGAGCCGGGCGCAGTGTTGGCGCCCGGTGGATGACCCCCTCCCTCGCATGCAGCCGTTGGCCGGGGGAAGTTTGTTGCATCAGGTGCTAAAAACCATTTGTCGAGGCCTGCGCGCCGCAACACCAGGCAAAGCTTTGGGGCATAAATGGGGTCAAACCATCAAAGGGGGTCAGACCATAGAATGTCCATATTTTTACCTCCTACGGCGGTCGGCCGAGGGCGGCGGGCTGCTTCGACGCGGTTGGAACGAGGAACCACCAATCCCCACCGTAGCCATTCGCCCCGCCCTCAACCATGGTAGGATCAACCTGGCGAGGCAGGCGCGATGCGGGGTGCAAAACGGAACCACCACCCACGCTTTCGCTCCCCGGCGCTGATGGGGGAAAGCGCCGTCTTGGCATCCGCAGGCGGCGATTCACCAATTTTGTCCGGCCGGGTGAACCATGATGGTAACTGGCAGGGCACCGCTCTTTGACAGCCCCCGGGTTGGCGGGCCAATCTCCCGCCGCTCGGCGGAACAACCAACCGGCCAATGGACGGCCCGCTCCCCCAACGCGCCCAGGGAGCGGGCCGTCTTTCGCACCCACGGAAGGCTACGGCCCAAAAGATCAAACCCCACTTTATAACGTTGACCCGCCAAATGATCCAATTTGACCACCTCGCGTTGGCTATCGCCGAGCGTCGCCTGTACGCGCGTTTTACGCACCCACGGAAGGCTACGGCCCAAAAGATCAAACCCCGCTTTATAACGTTGGCCCGTCAAATGATGCAATTTGACCAACTC
>CAIYZC010000254.1 GCA_903930565.1 uncultured Pedosphaera sp. | reverse complement strand
GGGCTCAAGGCCGGAGTCCGCGAGGGCGGGCGCCACGGCAAGGACGGCGAGGCTCAGCGCCAACCGAAAAGTCGTCGGCCCCAGCCAATGGCATTGATATTCTGTCTGCATCTGCCTGAGCCTTACCCTCGCGCTTGCACGGCGCGACGTCAAGCCGCGCGAGCGGTGCGGCGGACCCTGGCGGCGACACGCGAACGTCACCCGGACGCCACGCAGACGCCACACAGAAACCTCTTCTGCCACGGAGGCGTCCTCCGAATGAAAGTGGCGACGACGGCGGGCATCATAATCCAGCAAACCGCGGCGTGAAATCAGCGTTTTCCCCAATCGGGCGCTTACCTGTAACTCTCCTGTCACTGGTCCGATGTCTCCTCTTCACACTTGCACCCTTGCTCCGGGGGCGGCGCGGCAAGTTATAGTAAAGGCTTGTTGGCGGCTGCCGGCACCACCCAACGGTGTCCTTGATTCTGAACCCAGGCGAGCGGCCAATGATTTAGCTGATATGATAATTGCTGGAATTGATCCACACAAGAAATACGAACGGACCTGGAACGCCGACTGTTCATCGAGCCCAGGCTTCACCCTGATCGAGTTGCTGGTCGTCATTGCCATCATCGCCATCCTCGCGGGGATGCTGTTGCCCGTGCTCGCCAAAGCAAAGGAGAAGGCGCGCCTGACCCAGTGCATCAACAACCAACACCAAATCGGCATCATGGCCCACGCCTATGCCGATGACAACAACGACACGTTTTTCTGCAACGCCGGGCGGCCGGCGGGGACGGAATGGCTGCCCAACGGCGGGGAGTGGACTTTGAATCCGCGCTCGACCGTCACCTTGCCCCCCAATGACGACAACGCCTATTGGGCGCTGGGTTATTGGTCGTATTTCGGGGGCAACGCGTCCCTGTTTGCCTGCCCGGACGGCAAGGTGGTGGATGAATGGCACGACGCGGGCTTGTCGTACCCGCACGCTTACTGGGCCAACTCCTCCTACGGCATGTGCCAATACCTGCTCACACCTTGGACCGGAGCGGGCACGCAATATGGTGCCCAAGCCAAGGGTCCGTTACGCCTCAACACCTACGCCAGCCCGGGAACAACCATCTTCTGCCAGGACTCGGCGGAGCAAAAAAATGAAGGTCCGGATGACACCTTGGGCTTGTTTCCGGGTCGGAGCACGATTCTGGACCAATGGGGACCGGAGGGCAACCTCCAGCCGCTGTATCCCGGGGTGGATCTGCTGAGCGGTTGGTGGCGGCATAATCAGCAGTGCGTCACCTTGTGGGTGCCGGGCAATGTCAGCCGCATCAAGCAAGTGCCCCGCAATGTGGGAGTGGACTACCGCTGGTACACCGGCGAGGCCCCCCAGCAGATGCCCGCCTTTTGAGTCCGCCGGCCTTTCCCCTTGTAATATGAAGCTCCCTCAATTCTTTCGTCTGCTGTTCATTGCAGCCTTGCTGTCGCCCGGTTGCGCCAAAGAGCCGACCCCGCCCGCGCCGTTGGCGGTGGAGCAAATCCCCGCCGCCGTGGACGCCGAGTTCCAGATTGCCACGCCGGAAATCCGCGATGCCGCGGCGGGCATGGTCGCGGCGGTCAAGCAAAACGAACTGCCCACCGCGTTCGACAAGTTGCAGGAATTGAGTTCGCGCGGCGACTTGAGCCCGGCGCAGCGGGCGACAGCTTCCCGGGCGATGATGGGCGTGGCCCAGTCGCTCCAAAATGCGGCGTCCAATGGTGATGCCAAGGCGGCGGAAGCGCTGCACCGCTACCAAACGACCCGCTGAGCGGACCAAGTCAACGGCCGCCAAAAGCCGCCCCAGCACCACTTTGTCTCCCACTGTCAAACCTGAACCGCAACCTGCGACGCTCAACCAAAGCAAACCATGATTAACAACCGCAAAATAGTAGGGGCCTTGGGCTCGTTGCTGCTCTCCGCAGCCACGCTCTTCGGCCAAAGCAACATTGGCCAATGGGACTTCGACGCCGGGGACCTCACCCAATCCACGGGTGGGAACCTGGGCGATTTGACCTATCTGGACACCGCCGCCGGCACGACCAAAAAGGCCACCCAATTTGGCACCACGGCGCAATTTGGCATCCCCGCCATCAATGGCAGCGCGGCCAAAGTGATGCACTTCACCAATGGCGTGCCCGGCACCGGCTACCTCTTGCCCACCCCGCCGCCCAACGGCGGCGGCTCGGCATGCAACAACTACACCATCATCTTCGACTTGCTCTTTCCCCAGAGCGGCCAGTTCCGCCCTTTGTTGCAGAACGACGACGGCAATTTGGACAACATCCGCTGCTTCCTGGCGGTGGGGGCGAACAACTCGCTGCAGGCCACGAACACCGCGGGCACTTCCCTGCCTTCGACGTTCGCGGGGAACATTGTCCCGAACGTCTGGTACCGCATCGGTTTTGTGGTGGACCAAACGGACGGCGAAATTGATATTTACACCAACGGAGTGAAAGCCGGGGTGCTGACGGGCATTGGCGGGTTCCGCAATTTGGACAACCCCTACTCGCTGCTCGCCTCCTCCCAGATTCCGGTGCTGAGCAGCACCATTACGAACGCCGAAGGCTACGTGAACAGCATCCAATTGCGGGATGTCGCCCTCAACGCCGGCCAGATGCAGGCGCTGGGCGCCCCCTCCGCCGCGGGCATACCGGTCGTCATCCCCCCGGTGGCCACCTTTATCGCCAGCCGCACACCGGATGTCGGGGCCACCGATTTGCCCCCCCAACCGACGCTCAACGTCACCCTCAATCAGGGTGACTCGACCCTGAACCAAGCCACGGTGACGCTGCAATTGGATGGCGTGGTCGTGCCGGCCACGGTCACGGACAATGGCGGCGGCATCATCAGCGTGGACTATGCGGTGACGAACCTCCTCTCCCCCCTTTCCGTGCACCGCCTGACGACGACCTGGCAGGACACCATTGCCGCCGGCACGGTCACGAACAGTTGGGCCTTCACAATCGCCAATTACCAGGTGGCCTTCCTGCCCCCCACGCCGCTCTACTTCGAGAACTTTGATCTCGTCCCCGAGGGTGGCATTCCCACGGGCTGGGCGGTGACGAATTGGACCGACACGGAAACGGCCGGTTTGAACCTCCTGGATGTCAACTCCGACTCATACAAGGATTTTGTGGCCATCAGCGTGGATGATTACGCCTCGGTTTACCACTGGAACGACAATTACAAGAGCCCCGGTGAGCCCCGGGTTTCCGGCAACCGCCGCCTGATGTCCCCCCCCATTGTGCTCAATGGTCAATTGCTCACCAACCTGGCCTCCGGCAATTTGATGGTCGCCGAATCCGACCAGCGCGATGACAGCCAAGTTCAGGTCATGTTCACCAGCGACTATAATCTCACCGGCCAGACCAACATCTATCTCTCCTTCTTCCACTTGAACGAACAGAACCAGGACAACATCTGCTCCGTGGAATACTCGATCAACCAAGGGGCCACCTGGCTGCCTTTGCTTTACATGCTGGACGACGGCACGACCGACGGCGACGGCTCGGACGTGGTCACCAACAGCACCACCGGTCTGATCGACGTGTTCGCGACGTTCAACACCGCCCGCAGCGACCAAGCCCACGGTCTGGCCTACGGCGCGTACATTGGCGCCACGGTCGCCACGAACTTGATCCCGTTCATCCGCCCCTGCCGCAACGACGACCCGGTGCAGCAGAAGCGCATTGAAATCCTCCGTGCGGTCAGCGCCGACGGTCAGGCCAACGTCCGTTTCCGCTTCATGCAAGCCGGCACCGGCAGCTGGTTCTTCGACATCGACAACTTCGCCATCTACTCCATCAACACCCCGGTCATCTCCACCCAGCCCAAGTCCATCACCGTGGACGCCAACACCCCGGCCACCTTCTCCGTGGTCGCCAGCGGCAAGCCCCCGTTGACTTATCAATGGCAATTCAATGGCGCGAACCTCCCCGGCGCGACGAACGCGAGCTACAGCCTGCCCAACGCCCAACCCGCGAACGCCGGCCAATATGGCGTTATTGTGAGCAACAACGACGGCCCCACGCCCAGCTCCCCCGCCAACCTGGCGATCAACACGCTGCCCACGATCAGCACCCAATTGATCTCCGAAATCGCGGATCCGGGCGCCAGTGTAACGCTGACGGCCGGCGCCACGGGCGGTCGCCCGCTGACCTATCTGTGGTTCCGGGATGCGGCTTTCCTGGGCGCCACCACGGCGAACGCGACCACCTTGGCCAACCTCAAACCCAGCGACGCGGGCAACTATTCCTTCGTGGTGACCAACGTTTACGGCGCGGTGACCTCCAGCCCCACGCCCCTCACTGTTTACACCGGCGCGCTAACCAACCAATTGGTGGTCCACCTCGCCTTTGACGGCGATCTCACCGACGCCACCGGCCGCGGCAACGACGCCCAGTACCAGTTCAACGGCGCCGGCAGCCCCACCCCGGTGTTCCTCAACGGCAAGCTCGGCCAGGCCTTCCAGTTTAACGTGCTGCGCGACAATTCCTCCTTTGCCTACGCCACCTTGGGCTACCCCACCGACCTCCAATTCGGCGACACCAACGCGTTCTCGGTTTCCATGTGGGTCAACTACACCAACCAGAGCGACGACCTGCCCTTCATCTCCAACAAGGACTGGGACAGCAGCGGCAATCCGGGATGGGGCATCTTCCCGCAATCCGCGGGCGACTTCCGCGTCAATGTGACCGGCCCGAATGGCGGTTCCGACAAGTTTGACGTGCATCCCGCGACCAAGCTCCGGGACGGCACCTGGCATCACCTGCTGGTCAGCTTCCTGCACGCGCCCTTCCTGCAATCGGCCTATGTGTATTGCTACGTCGACGGCGTGTTGGTGAACAAAAAGGCGGAGAATGTCGGCGGCACTTGGGACACCAGCGCGGCGCCCTTCACCCACCACGGCGGCCCGACGCCGCCGATGCAAAGCGGTTTCGCCGTCAATATCGGTGAAGACGGCACGGGCATCTACACCGACAACGGCAGCGCTTACAACCTCGGCGCCCTCATTGACGACCTCGGGATTTGGCGCCGCGCCCTCACGGCCAACGAAGCCAAAGGCATCTTCAACGCGGGCAACGCGGGCCACGATTTGGCCCATGCCGCCGCCGTCTCCAAGCTCGTCATTCAGCTCAACGGCGCCAATGCCAACATTACTTGGACGGGCAGCGCGGCGGTGAAGCTCCAACAGGCCACCAGCCTGAATCCCGCCAATTGGACCGACGTGCCCAACACCTTGGGTGCCAGCTCCGCCAGCGTGCCGGTCTCCGGCGCCGCCGCTTACTTCCGCCTGACGCAGTAAGCCAGCCGGCCGGCCCGCGACGGCCCGTCCGTCGCTCGTCGGGCAAACTTCGATCACCGGCCGCTCCTCAGCGATGAGGGGCGGCCGTTTTGCTTATTGCGCCGTCCACCCACCGAGCGCTCGGGCGATCCGACTTGCCAACCGCGGCGCGACGGGCAGACTGGCACGCATGAACTCCGACAACTTACTTCGTCGCCGGCCCGCCTGGCCGGTCTGGTTATTACTCGCCGCCTGCGTTTGTTGGCCGTTCAGCCACGGGCTGCGGGCGCAAACCGTCACCAACGCGTTTGAAAAGGACATCCTGGCTTTCGAGGCGGCGGATCGCGCGCATCCGCCGGAACCGGGGGCGATCCTATTCGCGGGCGATTCCCAATTCACCCGCTGGAAGACGATCCACGAGGACATGCCGGAATTCCGGATCATCAACCGGGGCTTCGGCGGCTCCAAGATGTCCGATCTGCTCCACTATACGGACCGCGTCGTGCTGCCGTACAAACCCCGCCTGATTGTGGTCAACGAGGGCGGGAACGATTTGCACGCCGGACGGACGCCCGAACAGGTGTTGGCGGACCTGCAGGCGTTTGTGACGAAGGTGCGGGCGGCCTGGCCGGAAGTGCCGATCATCATCAATGGCATGACCCCGAGCACCGCGCGGTGGAGCGAGACCGGCGCACGGTTGCGCTACAACGAAATGCTCAAGGCCTATGTCGCGGCGGGCAAGAAGCTCACTTACCTGGACTTGTTTGACAAATACCTCGGCCCGGACGGCAAGCCCCGGGAGGAGTTGTTTGTGGCGGACAAGCTGCATCACAGTGCGGCCGGTTACGTCGTCCGCATGAGTGTCCTGCGGCCCGCGCTGGGGCCGCCGGATTATCCGGAGCGGCGGGCGGCAAAGTGAGGGGGTGGGTGGTGGCTATTTGGTTCCGGCGGCCGGGTGGCGGAAGGAACGTTCCACCTGGTCATTGGGATCGGTGGAGACGGGCTGGTCGCGCCAGAGCCAGCGCATCATCTCGGGGAAGATGGCGCCGCCCTGCTTTTGGCCGTGGTTGCCGATGCCCCATGCGTAATTCACCTCGTAGCCTTTGGCGGTGAGGGCTTTCATCAGGCGGACGTTTTGCAAGAACCAGTCGTTGTTCGGGCTGCCAGGGCGGCGGTTGTCGTTGCGGCCGTCCTGTTGGAAAATACGGATCGGCTTTTGGGGACTTTCGGCCACGAGTTCGGGATAGATGTACTCCCCGCGGAGATCGGTGTAACTGCCCACGAAGGTGATGACCTTGCGGAAATCGTCCGGGCGGAACCAGGCCACGGCGAACGCCGCGCAGCCGCCGGAACTGGAGCCCATGATGCCGTGCAGTTCGGGGTCGGGGGAGACGTGGTATTCCTTGCGCAGCGCGGGCAGGAGTTCCTCCACCACCACGCGGGCGTATTTGTCGGTGGGCGGATTGTACTCGTTCGCGCGGTTCGAGGTGCGGTCACCCCAGTCGCGCGGATTGGGTTCGGGCTGGTCGGGGCGCCGGCCGGGGTTGATGAACACGCCGAGCATGACGGGGATTTCGCGGCGGAAAATCAGGTTGTCGAGGACGTTGTGCCCCTGCACGTCGCCCGGCTCGGCCATCATGGCCTGGCCGTCATTGAACACCATCAACGCCGTGGGTTGATTCGAATCGTATTGCGCGGGCACATACACCCAGTAGGTGTGTTGGGTGCCGGGAAACACCTCACTGGAGATCACCTTCGGCCCTTCGAAATGCCCCTTGGGCACGCCCTCCATCGGCTTGGAATCGGGGCCGAGCCGGTAAAAGAAATCGTTGGTGTTCGGCGCGCCGCCGCGGCCGCGACGACCGAAGCCGTTGGTGCCGGGGGCGGCGGCGGGTGGAGCGTTCGTGACGGCCGGGGCGGGAGTTTGGGCACGACCGGGAAGCAAGTCGCAGGCGATCAAAGCCAGGGTCAAAAGGGTCAGCGGCAGAGGTTTCATCAGGTTGGGGCGGATGGGTTTACAGGCCGGCGAGACGAGTGTCGGCATCGCCGAAGTGGTCGAGACGAACGCCCATGCGGTCCATGAGGCCGAGATAGAGGCTGCACAACTTCCGGTTCTCGTCCCCGGCGTCCAAGTAATTGAGCGCGCGGCCGGTGGCCAGCGTGCCCCCGAGGCCGCCGACGGTGACAACGGGCACCTTTTTGTTGTCGTGCTTGGTGCCGGACCACATGTTGGAGATGAACATCAGGCAACTGTGGTCCAGCACGGAGCCTTCGCCCTCGGGCATTTCCGAAAGCCGCCGGGCCAGGTAGGCCAATTGACTGAGATGGAAGCGGGCGATGCGTTCGTAGCCCTCGCTGGTGTCGTGGTGGGAGGCGCCGTGATGGCCCTCGCGCACGTTTAAGAAAGGGTAATAGAGCGCCGACAAGTCGCGGGCGAGCAGGAGGGTGGCGATGCGCGTCTTGTCGGTCTGGAAGGCCATCGCGATGAGGTCGCACATCAACTTGGTGTGCTCCCGCAAGTCTTCGGGCAGTCCGTTCTCGGGCCGCTTCATCGTCAAGGCCGGCCGGCCTTGGGCGCGGGCGCGGTCTTCGGCGCGGGACTTGTCCACGCGGAGGCGTTCGATCTTTTTTTCCACCTCACGGACGCTGGTGAGGTATTCGTCGAGTTTGGCTTTGTCGGTGCTGCTGACCTGGCGGCTGAGTTTTTCGGCGCGTTCCCGCACGCGGTCGAGCACGCTCAGGTTGCGGAGGCTGCCGCGGTTCTCGAACAGGCTGTCGAAGGCCAGCGAGGGGTAGATCTCGTTGGGCACCGGGGAATCCGCGCTTTGCCAGGAAATGTGGGAGCCGTAGGCGTTGGAAAAATTGGTTTCGTGGTAGCCGGTCATCGGTTGCTCGCACGCGAGCACCAGACTGGCCTGGGGGGTGTCCTGCCCGATGCGGTTGGCGAGCATTTGGTCAACGCTGATGCCGCCGTGGATGATCGCGCCTTTTTGAATCGGCACGCCCGAGAGCAGGTTGCCGGTCATGGGCGGATGGATGCCCAAACCCGTGGCCGTTTTGTTGAAGAGGCCGGTGATGACGTTCAGCTTGGTTTTGAACGGCGCCAGCGGGGCGAGCGTTTGCCCCAATTCCATGTTGGCGCCGGCACCCTTCGCCCACCAATGGTCGGGGCTGATGCCGTTGCCCATGAAGAACACGGCCAGGCGCTTGGGGAATTGGGCGGGTGAAGCCGGTTCGCCCACGGCGCCGAGCGTGCGGTCGAGGCCGGAAAGGGATTCCAACCAGGGCAGCGCGACCGCGACGCCGACACCGCGCAGGAACGCGCGCCGGGGCAGCCCGGAGCGCCGCGGGGCGGAAGAGGAGGAGGGGATTTGTTTCATAGTTACCTTTCCGCGAGTTCTTCCCGCCCCCGTTTATTGAGAAACTGGGGGCTGGTCACGATGCCCTCCACCAAGCCGGCGAAACGGTAGCCGTTCGCCGCCAGGCGTTGGTGCAGGTCGTGAATGGTCGTTGCATCCGAAAACAACAGACTGCGCCCGAGGGCGCACGCGAGCAATTTGCCGCAGAGATTATCGACAAAATCCTTTTCGCGGCGTTGGTGGAGGTATTGGCGCAAGCCGGCCAGGCCCGCGCCCTCGCCGCCGCCGGGGAACGCCGCCGCCGTTTCCACGGGATGCCCCGCCAGATCGCGCTCCCGGCGTTCGCCCGTGGGGCCGTAACCCTCGAAGACCAGGCCGAGCGAATCAAACCGCGCGTGGCAGGCGGCGCAATTCGGATCCTCCCGATGCCGCGCCAACAGTTCGCGCAAGGGCAGGTCGAGCTTGGCTTCGTCCTTGGGCAGCTCCGGCACGTTCGGCGGCGGGGCGGGAATGTGTTCGCCCAGAATGTTCTTCACGACCCAGTTGCCGCGTTTCACCGGACTGGTCCGCAGCCCGGGCGCGTTCTTGGTGAGGAACACCGCCATGGGCAGCAAACCGCCGCGGCCGTAGGTGTCGGCATCCGCAACCCGCCACCAGTCGTTGCTCCCCCACCCTGCCGGCACCGGGATGCCGTAATGCCGGGCGAGCGCCGGGTTCACGAACGTGTCGCGCGCGTACAGCAAATCCAGCACCGGCCGGTCGTGCCGCGCCACGTCGAGCAGCAGGCGCACGGGCTCCTCGAACATCGCGGCGCGCAACCCCGGGGTGAAGTTCGTGAAGCGTTCGCGGTCGACCGTGTTGAGTTCCTCGAACCGGCGGAAATCGAGCCAGTTGCCGCCGAATTCCACGGCCAGGGCGCGCGCCCGGGGATCCTGGAGCATTCGGCGGGCCTCGGCGGCGATGACCGCG
The DNA here is from genome assembly GCA_903930565.1 of uncultured Pedosphaera sp. Taxonomy (GTDB): domain Bacteria; phylum Verrucomicrobiota; class Verrucomicrobiia; order Limisphaerales; family Pedosphaeraceae; genus CAIXFN01. The sequence goes on along the minus strand of CAIYZC010000254.1, from coordinate 4,211 downwards.
GGCTGATGCAAATCGCCCGCCGCGGCACGGGCCAGCAAGGCGTCGTCCGGCAGGCTGCTCCACAAAAAGTAGCTCAAGCGGCTCGCCAAATCGTAATCCGACAGCGGCTGGACGCCGGGGCGGTTGCCCACCAGATCAATGCGGTAGGTGAGGTCCGGCGACAGCAACACACCCACGACGGATTCGCGCATGGCCGCTTCGTGGTCCAAACCGTCCCGCTCCCGCGCGGTGCGGTAAAAGGCGGTCAAGTCGGCGCGTTCCTCGGCCGTCAAGGGGCGGCGGTAGGCGCGGGCGGCAAAGCGTTCGAGCGCCGCCAGGTGCCGCGGCTCGGCGTCGCGGTGCATCCGCTCGACGGCGCGCAGGGTGGTGTCGATGCCGGTGAAATACTCCCGAATGGCCGCGAGCGCGGGCGGGTTCGTGTCCCCCGCCACCCGCAGGAAGGCGGCCTCCAGTTCGTGGATGCGCGGCGAAGTGAGCGTGGCCTGGTCCGGGGGATGCGCCTCGGCGGGATCGGACTCCCCCTGCCCCAGGCGTTGGCGCTCGCCCGAGCAATAGAACTCCATGTACATCCGGCTCGTGGCCGACGCGATGAAGTCCAGCTCGGCCCACAAGCCGTCGAGTTCCTTTTGCCCGGCGGCGTCCAACACCAGCGCCGAGAGTGGCGCGTCGTCGCGGAAATAACCCATCAGGCTGTGGTAGCCGGCGTTCAAGTAGCGGCCGCGGTCCTTGGAGGTGTCGAAATAATTGCGCCCGCGTTCCTCCATATAAAAGCGGTCGGGAAACACCCGGCAGAAATCCGCAAACGCCGCCTCGTAGCGCGCGCGTTCCCCGGTCGGGACCACCAAATCCGCATCGCCGGGCACGTTCTTCACCGGCCGGGTTTTGCCGGGACCGAATTCGTTGCCCGCACCCGGCTCCGGATCGGGCGGCGGAGGGGGCGGCGGTTCGCCCGCCACCTGCAATTGCGCGGGGTCGAAACTCATGCGATGCGTGGCATACTGGACGTTCTTCCAGATCAGGAAGGGTTGCGCCGCCGAACCCACTTTGCCGGACACCAGATTCCAAAAGCGGGGTTCGACCTTTTTGCGAAATTGGACGACGAAATCCCGCATCGCCTCACAACCTGCGCGCGCCACCGTGGGATTTCCCGCGACCGGGGCGGGCAATTCGCGCCAGAGCGCCTGGAGTTTCACGAGCGGCCCAACTTCGATCTTTGTTTCCGCGAGCCGCGACCAAACCAGGGCCAGATAAGTGGGGCTCACGGCCCGATCCGCGGCGACCTCGGCCAGGCTGGCTTGGGGACGTCCCAATTCCGCGCGGTGCGCGTACCACCACGCGGCTTGGAAATAGTCGGCATATTGAGTGTTTTGCCGGTGGTAAAACTGGATGATGCGTTGGACGCAATAACGGTCGCGGTCGGTTTCCGCGAGCATGGTCTGCGCCGCGAAATCAAACCCGTCGGGTTTGAGCACCAAGTGGTTCGCCACGTCGCGCGCCGCCTGCAAATACTTGTTCAACAACGCCGGCGACATGGCCAGCGATTCGCCGGAATTGTCGAAACCGGCCGGATTGGCGGGGTCCACGGGGAACTCGCGCGTGGGTTGCAAATCCACGCCGGTGAGATCGCGAATGGTGTAATTGTATTCCGCATTGCTCAACCGGCGCGCAAGCACAATGCCCGGATCGCCGGCATGCCGGCGCAATTCGTCGTCGCGGAGGGCTTGGAACCAGGCCACCACCCGGCCGCGCGCCGCCGCGTCGGGATGCGCCTTGGCTTTTTTGGGCGGCATTTCGTCCGCCGCCAAACGTTCCAGCACCACGGACCAATGGCGGTCATCGTGCTTCACCGCGACCGTGGACGAGTAGGCGGCCAAATCCAATTCCGCCTCGGGCTTGTCCGGGCCGTGGCATTCCACGCAGTACTTTTGCAGAAAAGGCCGCACCACGGTGCCAAACTCCCCTTCCCAAGCGGCGGGCAACCCCTCGGCGCCGGCGGCGGTTGCGGCCGCGGCGCCAAAGCCCGCGGCCACCCCGACCATCGTCAAGGCCAGCCGGAGCGCACGCAAAGCGGCGGCGGTGAAGGGGCGGGTATTCATGGTCTAAGCCAGCAATCTAAGCCGGCACCGGGGGAATTTCTTGTGCGGACCCGACAAAAACTTGTGGAATACGGCCACCACCCGCCGGATCGCGCCGGCATTGGCCCGCCTCTCGGGCCACGCGCACGCCGCAGGGAGCCAGGCTTCCGCTTACCCATTGCCAACCTTTGATCGGCGCGCCAACATCGGACCACACATCATGCACTCCGCACTTTTTAGCCGGGATCCGGCCGGTCGACAACGACAAGGAGTTCACATCCTCCTTGGTCTCCGGTTGGCGCTGCTCCTGTTGGTCGAGTTGAGCCTCGTCCCCCGCACGCCGGCCGCCGCGCCCGCCGAGCGGCGACCCAATCTGATCATGATCATGGCCGATGACCAGGGCAGCGCGGACGCGGGATGCTACGGGGCCACGGATTTGGAAACCCCGGCCGTGGACCGCCTCGCCGCTTCCGGCGTGCGGTTCACGCAGTTTTATTCCGCGGCGCCGGTGTGCTCGCCCTCGCGCGCGGGTTTTCTCACCGGCCGCTATCCCTGGCTGGCGGGGATGCCGAACAATGGTCCGGGGCCGCCGACCGAGCGGGATGACCGGTTGGAAACGCTGACGGGCGAGGGCCTGCCCGCGGGCGAGGTCACCCTGGCGGACCTCTTCCGCCAAGCCGGTTACGCCACGGCGCACATTGGCAAATGGCACCTGGGTTCCGGGATCGGCCACAAACCGTTGGACCACGGCTTTGATTATTCCTTCGGTTTTCTGGGCGGTTGCATCGACAACTACACGCATTTCTTTTATTGGGCGGGGCCGAACCGGCATGATCTTTGGGAGAACAACCAACGCGTCCGGCTGCCCGGCCAGTATTTCCCGGACCTCATGGTGGCCAAGGCCCGCAAGTATATCACGGAGCATAAGGACAAACCGTTTTTCATGTACTATGCGATGAACATGCCCCACTACCCGTATCAAGGGGACGAAAGATGGCGGGCCAAATACCAACACCTGCCCTATCCGCGCAACCTCTACGCCGCCTTTGTGGCCACGCTGGACGAGCGGGTCGGGCAATTGATTCAAATTTTGGATGAAGCCGGACTGCGGCAGGACACCATTATCATTTACCAGTCTGACAATGGGCATTCCGTCGAGGAACGAGCACATGGCGGCGGGGGAAGCAGCGGGCCTTACCGGGGCGCGAAGTTCAGTCTCTTTGAGGGTGGCATCCGATTGCCCGCGATCATCTCCTGGCCCGGACACCTGCCCGCCGGAGCGGTGCGCGGCCAAATGGCGCATGGTTGCGACTGGCTCCCCACCGCCGCGGAACTGTGCGGGCTCCAACTGCCCCCGAAGAAGGAACTCGCCGGCCGCAGCCTCGTCCCGGTGATCCTGTCCGACAAGGCCCCCAGCCCGCATGACGTGTTGCAATGGCGGCTGGGGAACCAATGGGCGGTCCGGGAAGGCCCGTGGAAACTCCTGCATCGGCCGAATGACGCCGGGGACGCCCAAAAACTCGCTCCCGGTGATCAGGAATGGTTCCTGGCCAATGTGGTCGAAGACCCGGGCGAGCGGCGCAACTTGGCCGGCAGCCATCCCGATGTGGTGGCGCATTTGAAGACGCTGGCGCCGACGGGGGGCGAATAGCGGGGGACAAGAAGATGATTTGGACATGATTTACATGGTGGACATGATTTCCGGATGCTGAAACGACGGGCAACGGCCTTCCGGGAGTGCGTATGGGCTGGCGGACATGGTTGGGGACGGAGCTGGAATGGTCTCACGCGGAGCGGGGCCAGAGCGGGGCAGGAGGGTTTTGGACAGGATTTACATGATGGACATGATTTTTGTTGGATTCGGGGGAGGCGTTTGGCCTTCCGGGGGTGCGTAAGGCGGGGGGATTGGAATCTCGCGCGAAGCCGCGAAGCCGCGAAGGGGGCCAAGGGGGAAGGCCAATTTTGACATGATTAACATGATTAACATGATTTTTGATGGATTGGAGCGGGTGCCTGGCTGGCCTTCGGTGGGTGCGTATGGCTGGCTGGCAGGCGGTGGGGTGGTCGGAATGCGGCACTTGGGCACAGTGATCCGCTCGGAGTTTTTTTGGTGGTTGATGGCGGCTCGTCCGATCG
>CAIYZC010000253.1 GCA_903930565.1 uncultured Pedosphaera sp. | reverse complement strand
TGGAAGAAATCCGGCAACGCCGCCGGATACCGCTTGGTCACGTGCAATTCCGACGGGAACGTCAGCACCGGGTTGGCCAGCACGGGATCCTTGATCTTCGCGAAAAACCGCGACACCTTCACTTCGATATCCTCCTCCGGCAGCACGTATTCCGTGGCCGCCCGCGATTCCTCCGCGATCCGGTCCAGCAACCGGGTGTTCACATCCGTGCCAATGCCGAAGCAAAAAATCCGCCGCTGGGCAGTATTCCGGTTCTGCGCCCGCTTCACGATCTCCTCCTCGTCCGTCACCCCGATGGTGGGCATCCCGTCCGTCAGAAACACAATTACCGCCGGCCGCCCCGCCTCCGCGTGCGCCACCACTTCCTGCGCCGACTTGAGCGCCTCGTCAATCGCCGTCGCCCCCGTGGCCTTCAAGTCCCGGATAAACTTCACCGCCCGCGCCCGGTTCTCCTTGTCCGCCCCCGCCAGCTGCTGGAACAGCGGTTCCACCTCGGTTGAGAACCGAATCACCTCGAACCGGTCCCCGTCGTTCAAACTCTCCACACAGTACTCCAGCGCCTTCTGCGCTTGGCGGATTTTCGGCCCCGCCATGGACCCCGAAGTGTCGAGCACGAACACCACATCCTTGGGCAACACGCGCCGCGCCGCGCCCTCCGACTTGTCGCCCGCTCCCGGCGCCGCCAGGAGGAGGAAATACCCTTCCTCGCCCGCGGGTTGATAGGTAAGCAGGTTCACCCCCACCGCGCCTTTTTCCGGGGCGAAATACAATTGGAAATCACTGTCCGGCTGCACGTCCGAGGCCTCGTAGCCCGCCGTCGCTTGATTGGCCCCGTCCCGCCGTACCTCCACCGAGTGCGTCGGCGAATACACCGCCTTAATGGGTTGCTTCGACGCCACCGCCACCTTCACGCTCACCGACTTGATTGGCTGGCGCGAATACTTGCCCGCGTCCAGCGGCAACACCAACTCCACCATCCCCGAGTCCATCCGCAGCAACTGGGTGTACTCCAGCGTGATCCGCTTGCGGCTGTTCGGTTCAATCGGGAAAATCCGCACCTTCAACAAATCCCGCCCCGCGTATTCCATCAGCGCCGGATCCCGCTGCCGCCGGACAATGTCCTCATATATCCCCCGGGCCTTGTCCGCGCCCAACAACTCCGCCTGCATCGGCTTCCCGTCGATCTGCATGGTAAACTTGTCCAAATGGGCCCCCTTGGGCAACGGGAAGAGAAAGGTTCCCTCCAACCGCTGCGGCAGGGGATTAAAGAAGACCTCCTCCACCTTCGTCACCGCCACCTGGTCCGTCACCTTCGTGTCAAAGCGCTCGCTCTCCACCACCAAGGGCGCATACCGCTGCCACCGGGGCGGCGGCCACACCCCCGGCCCCGGGCCTGGACGCCCCGGCCAACTCCCCGGTGGCGCCGGGGCGATCGCAATGGCCCGCCCCGCCCCGTCATCCACCCCTTCCACGACAATCAACCCACCCCCGTGCGCCGCCGGTCCCACGACCAGCGCCAAACAAAACGCCCCCAATAAGCCCAGCCATTTGCCCGCCCAATTCGTTTTCATACCCCATTAGACGGCTTTCCCGGAAAAATGCTCGCGGAAATCCGCCGCCTACTGGTGGGTATACTCCCCCGGTGACCATCCCCGCTTCGGCGGCGGCGGCTGCATCCGGTTGGAGAAATAATCGAGCGGGAGCTTCCTGCAACACTGAAATCCGGAAAGCGACCCCCGACCAGCCCCAAGCCAATGCGCCATTGAGTCCGGGCGGAACCCCAAGACCGGATGATTCACTCCCGGGCTCCTTTCCCCGCCGGACCACCAACGCCCCCCGGACATTCGCGCGCGCCGCGAGCCGATTCGCACCGGCCAAGTTCAATTCTGAAGACGCTTCGACGGGGCTTCGTTCATGTTCGTGATTCGGGTGGGCACTCCGGTCCGGATTGGTGCCGGATGGAGGGCCGGACGCCCGTCCCCCCCCCAACCGGTCGTACGGGGCGAATTCCCAGCTTATCCGCATGGTTTCGCGGCCCGCAAAATCCGCCCCTTTTGACCAGCCTCCGGCAACAGAACAAGTTCAGCGCAATTAAGCCATCAGGTCAGCATACCGCTCGCGCGCCCCTCCAGCGCCTTCCTTTTCCCTCGCCAACGCGTCGGCATCCCCTAACATGGCCCGACCATCGAAGTGGCTTGCGTACCATTGCTCCAACCATGCTGACGAAATTAACCATCCGCAATTTCAAACGGTTGCGGGATGTGGAAATCCCGCTCGACGAGGCCGTAGTATTCATCGGCCCCAACAATTCCGGCAAAACCACGGCCTTGCAGGCCTTGGCCTTGTGGGAGATCGGTCTGCGCGCCTGGCTGGCGGAACGCGGCGACAAGGCCTCCCCTGAGAAACGCCCCGGGGTCGCGATCAATCGCCGTGATTTGATTGCTTTGCCTGTGCCCACGGCAAATCTGCTTTGGAGCGACCTCCACGTGCGCGAGACCAAGGAGCGCAAAACCCGCAACATCCGCATGGAGATCATCGTGGAAGGCAGGATTGACCGGGAGCATTGGATTTGCGGTTTCGAGTTTGATTACACCTCCACCGAAGCTCTCATTTGCCGCCCAGTTCGGAAATCCGGACAGGACCACAAACCCGTTCAGGAAACCGACTTCACGGAAATTCCGGCCGTTCTGCACGCTCCCGAACGACGCATGCGGATTTGCTTTTTACCCCCCATGTCGGGGCTGGCTGCGGTCGAACCCAAAATTGAACCAGGACGCATCGATGTGTTGCTTGGGGAAGGGCAAACCGCCCAAGTCCTCCGCAACCTCTGCCATCAAGCCGCCAGTCGCGATCCAGAGGCTTGGGCACGTATTTGCGCGCGCATGAAGGACTGGTTTGGGTGCCAACTCAACACCCCGGAATACAACGCCCAAAGGGGGGAAATTATTCTTTCCTACCAACAGGGCACCAGCACTCTCGATATCTCCAGTTCCGGCCGGGGCGCCCAGCAGAGCCTCCTCCTCCTCGCCTACTTGGAAGCCAATCCGGGCACGGTCCTGCTGTTGGATGAACCTGACGCCCACCTTGAAATCCTGCGCCAGCGCCAAATCTATAACGAAGTCGTGGACATCGCCCGCCGCCAAAAAACGCAAATCATCGCCGCCAGCCATTCCGAGGTGGTCCTCAACGAGGCCGCCGGACGCGACATTGTAGTGGCGTTTGTCGGTCGGCCCCATGTCTTGGCGAACGGCAAATCCACCCAAGCCATCAAGGCGCTCCGAGAAATTGGCTTCGAGCACTATTACCAAGCAGAACAAATGGGCTGGGTGCTGTATTTGGAAGACTCCACCGACTTGCCCATCCTCCAAGCCTTCGCCCGCAAGCTCAACCATCCCGCCGCCGCCGGCCTCGCTACGCCGTACGTGCACTACTTGGGAACCAACCTACCCCAGAGGGCCCGCGAGCACTACCGGGGCCTGCAGGAAGCCAAGCCGGACCTTGTTGGCCTGGCGCTTTTTGACCGGCTAAAAAGCGGCCTCCAGCCGACGCAGGACCTGGTGGAAGTAATGTGGAAAAAGCGCGAAATCGAGAACTATTTCTGCCAAAGGGAGGTGCTTCTGCGCTACGCCGCGACCATCACCCACCCCGCCGGCTTACTTTTCGACTTCGGGCAGGAACCCCAACGCGTCGCGGTTATGGCGGAGCAAATCGACCAACTCGCCGCCGCTCTCGCGCTCTTCAATCGCCCCGGGCCATGGTCGGAGGACATCAAGGCCACCGACGACTTTCTGGATCCGCTGTTCAAAAACCTCTCCGCCGCCTTGGGTCTGCCCCTGCTCCTGCGCAAGAGCGAATACGCGGATTTGGTCGAATTCCTCGAACCCGGCGAAATTGACCCCGAGGTCATCGAAAAATTGGACGCCATCGCAAATGTCGCCCGCCGCGCCGTGCCCGCAGGGGGTTGAATTGCGGCTTGCCCGGCGGGGGCGGCGGGGATAGGCTTGGAACCGTGTTGGATTCCTTTCCCGAATCCACCGCTCCCGCTCTCTTTTACCCTCGGATCGCGTCGTTGGACCCGGTCCGGTGGTGGGGGCGAGGCGGCCACCGCAGCAGATCGGCGCTTATGGCAAATCAACCTTTGGGTCAGTGCGTTTCCACCAACCCCGCGGTCCTGGCCTGGGTCGCGGAGCAGGCGCAGTTGTGCGCCCCCGACCAAGTCTTTTGGTGCGACGGCTCGGAAGCGGAGAAAACGGCGCTCACCGCCGAGGCCGTGGAACGCGGCATCCTCATCCAGCTCAACCAGACCAAGCTGCCCGGCTGCTACTACCACCGCTCCAACCCCAACGATGTCGCCCGCGTAGAACAGTGCACTTATATCTGCACCGAGTTCGAGGACGAAGCCGGGCCGACCAACAATTGGGCGCCGCCCGCCGACATGTACGCCAAACTGCGCGGACTCGCCCAGGGCTCCATGCGCGGCCGCACCATGTACGTGATCCCCTACCTCATGGGGCCGCCCGGTTCCCCCCTGGCCAAGGTGGGGTTTGAGCTCACCGATTCGATCTACGTGGTGCTGAGCATGCGCATCATGACCCGCATGGGAAAGGTGGCCCTGGACCACCTCGGCGCGGGCACGGATTTCAACCGCGGGCTCCATTGCATGCTGGATGTGCACCCGGACCGCCGCTTCATCTGCCATTTCCCGCAGGACAACACGATCATCTCCGTGGGCTCGGCCTATGGCGGCAACGCCTTGCTGGGCAAAAAATGCTTCGCCCTGCGCATCGGCTCCTACCTCGCGCGCCGCCAGGGTTGGCTCGCCGAGCACATGCTCATCCTCGGCTTGGAATCCCCCACCGGCGAAAAGACCTACGTCGCCGCCGCCTTCCCCAGCGCCTGCGGCAAGACGAATTTCGCCATGCTCATCCCCCCGGCCCATTATCAGGGCTGGAAAGTGTGGACCGTGGGCGATGACATCGCCTGGATGAAGCCGGGGGCGGACGGACGGTTGTACGCCATCAACCCGGAAGCCGGTTACTTCGGCGTGGTGCCCGGCACGAACTACACGTCCAACCCGAACGCGATGAACAGCATCCAGCGCGACACGATTTACACCAATGTCGCGCTGACGCCCGATCTGGACGTCTGGTGGGAGGGCAAGGACGGCCCGCCCCCGGCGGAATGCCTCGATTGGCAGGGCCGTCCCTGGACCCCCGCTTCCAAGGAAAAGGCCGCGCACCCGAACAGCCGGTTCGCCGCCCCGATGACCAACAATCCGATGCTCGCCCCGGAAGCGAACGATCCCCAAGGCGTGCCCATCAGCGCCATCATCTTCGGCGGCCGCCGGGCGGACACCATGCCGCTGGTCTACCAGGCTTTCAATTGGATCCACGGGGTGTATATCGGCGCCACCATGGGCTCGGAAACCACCGCCGCGGCCGCCGGCGCCGTGGGCAATGTCCGCCGCGACCCGATGGCCATGCTCCCCTTCTGCGGC
>CAIYZC010000252.1 GCA_903930565.1 uncultured Pedosphaera sp. | reverse complement strand
CTTCATCAGTCAGATCGCTGGGATATGTCGTCGGATGCGTTTGCATCCGGTACTACTATACGAACCGAAATCCTTGTACAATATCGTTAAAGTAGATTTTTATCGGATTTTTAAAACACGCTCTAAGTCCTTTTCGGCACCGCGCAGCTTGGCCTGGCCAGTTTTGCCAAGGGCCAAGACATACTCGTGGTCGTTGGAAACGCGCGAAATGGCTCTGCTGTCCAAATGTTGACGACTTTTCCAAACGAACTGCGAAATGAAGGTCGCCGACGGTAACTCAGTCTCACAAAGCATGCGCAGCCGATGTGACTCGGTGTCGTCGATGGAAATAAAAAGCAACCCATTGTTTGGAAGCTGCGCAAAACTATAACTCAGCCTGTCGGCTATGAGGGATAGCCAGCTGGAATGCTGGTAATTATCTTTGTAGGGGAAAGCATCCCAACCTGTGTTGTATGGCGGATCAATGTATATGCATTGCACCTGTTGGCGGAAGCGAGTCTGCAACAAACTTAGAGCATGAAAATTGTCGCTATGAATCAGCAAGCCTTCAGTGGCTTCGTCGAGCGTGGCTGCGCCGTCCAAAAGTCTGCTGTCCGCCAGCAGCGTTTCCTTGAACTCCGCCGGAAAGAATTTCGTGTCCAAAATCAGAAACGGATTTGCCTTACAGAACTCGACCGTTAACGGGCTGGAGTAGCCGGGAGTGGGAGTTTGGCAATTTGCGGGAATTAGTTCGCCTTGGCCAGCAGCTTGCGCGGTCGTCCCAGCCTCAATGTTATTGATGGAAAACAATTTCAGCCATTCGGCGCACTGTGCCTTATTGGCGGCGATCTCTGGATAGAGCGCCTCCGCCACGCGGTCGAGCGTGACGCAATAATTCGTCTCCACAACGAATTTCTTTTTGAGCCAGAGCTTTTTCTGAAAGTTTTCCAACAGCTCCAAAAAATCAATAATTTTGCGCGCAATCCCCCGGAGCGCCTTGATCTTGGTGAGGTATTGCTCCACCCGAGGAGCCGTCTCGGCCTCGATGTCGTCGAGGTGCATGATCTCGTTCTTGATATAAAAATCGAGCTCCCGCCGGAGAAATCCGCCAATGTCCTTGTGGATGAAATAATCGAAACTGTTGCGGGCGGTGTAATCACCCAGGTGCTTTTCCAGCACGGTGCGACCGGGGTTCTTCTCGGTGGGAACCAAACGAGCCAAGGCAGCCGCCCATCGCTCGAACCCCGGAGCGGCCAGAACGGTCACGCAGGCGAGCGTGATGAGCTCGCCCTGCTTGCGCTTGTCCGGGTCGGGTCGGTATTCGAACCGGATGACCAATTCTTCCGCACTCTCGGCCAACGGCTCGGTGGCGCTCAAAATGAAACGGCGTTCCTGGCCGGCGGCGGGTTTGTTGTTTTCCGCCTCCGTGTCCGCTTCCACCAGCTTGAAATGCACCCGCCGGTCATCCGGCAGCTTGAACGTGTAATCCCGCAAGAACTCGCTCGTCTTGATGTAATATTGGTCCGCGTTCGCCCAATGCAGCTTTACCTCCTCCCCCTCGTAGGGAATGGCGTAAACGCCCGCCTTGTAGCGCCGCAGGGGGAGAAAATCCCCATCCTGGTAGTAGCGCCGGAAGAAATTGGTCAAGTCCGAGAATACCTCGTTTTCCAGGGCGACCGCGTCGCCGTGGGAGTCGATGTGCGCCTGCAAATCGCGGACTTTGGGTAATTGCTCAGCGGCCTCACGGGGCAGGCCCATGGCCTCGGCCGCAGCGATGACCTTGGCTTTTTCCGCCTCCAAAGCGGCGCGGGCGCCGGTATCGACCCGAGCCAAACTTTGGCGCACCTGTGGGAGCAGATCGTTGTCCAGAAACTGCGTCACCTCCGCCCGCTTGGCGTTCATCACGCGATAGATGCCGAAATCGAGGTCGGCTTGGTCGAGCATGAATAGCTCAGCCAGCAGGGCTTTTAGTTTGGCGAGATTCTGGCTCATGCGTCGGGAGGGGCGGGCTCGGTGGTCGGTTCCAAGAGGGCGATGGGTCCAGTGTCGAACAGGTCGAGGTAAGCCTTGAACCGGAACCGGCGGTTGCGCTGCCAGCCGGTGGTTTCCTCCAACAAGCCGAGCCGGGCAAATTCCAGCACCAATTTGTTGGCCTTCACGTAGGAGCAGTCGAGCTTGGCTTGGACCGCCTTGATGGAGAGCAACGGGCTCACAAATAGATAATCCAGCAACTCCAAACCGGCCGTGGAATTGTTCAGGGACGCGATGATGGTTTGGCGCGAGGCTTCCCGCAGGGTCAAAATGCTGCGAGCCGTTTGCGTGGCGGCCGCGCTGACTTCCACCACGCCCCGCAGGAAAAATTTCAGACATTCCTCCCAGTGCCCGCTCAAGCGGACGGCCATCAGCCGGTCGTAATACTCCGCGCGGTGCTGCTTGAAATAATGGCTGAGGTAAAGGAGCGGCTTGTGCAGGACGCCGCGCTGGCAAAGCAGAAAGGTGATCAAAAGCCGCCCGACGCGTCCATTGCCATCCAGAAACGGGTGGATGCTCTCAAACTGGGCATGGGCGAGCCCGCACTGGAGGAGGGTGGGCATGGGGGCTTCGGAATGCAGGAACTTCTCGAACTCCCCGAGTGCCGGCAACAATTCGTGGACGGGCGGCGGCACATAGGCGGCGGTCATGATGGTGCAGCCCGGCGCGCCGATCCAATTCTGGCTGGTGCGGAAGACCCCGGCCTCAAAGCGGGAACCCCGGCCATCGCGGAGCAACTCGGCGTGGATTTCGCGAATGAGGCGCAAACTGAGGAGCAATTCCGGCAAGCGCTTAAGGCCGTGATTCATGGCGCTGACGTAATTCACCACCTCTGCCACGTCTTTGGTGACGTCATTCCCCTCGGACTCGAAGGCCAGCAAATCCTCCAGCGTGCTTTGCGTGCCCTCAATTTGCGAACTGAGCACCGCTTCATAGCGGACATACATCGCCACAAAAAAATCCGGGTTAGGCAGGATCGAGGCGCACCCATCCAGCCGGCCAAGCGCCAAATCCGCCTTGGATAACAAGGCGTCCAATTCGGGGTCCCGGGTGACGGGCGGCTCGGGCGGAAGCGGGGCCGGGAGGAACGCGCGGTAGCCTTCGGGTTGCGTTTCAAAGCGCCCCGCACGCGTCACGAATTTCGGTTGCGTCGTTTGTGTCTCCAAATTGTTTAAGATAAAGTTCTGCGCATGATCTTGTTTTAATGTAAGCTTATAAATCAAAACAAAAATGTTTCGCGAGAATCTTATTTTAGTTTCGCGTGATCTCGCTAACGAACTTCCCAGCGGATAAAATATAATCTTTCGCTTGTCGTGTGTTGGCTCAATCTTTGTTGCAATCGGTTGATCAACTCGTCCCGACGCTCTTTTATTGAATCTTCAACGTTAAAGATGTGCTGACGTTGGCTACGCTGGGTCTTTTCCAGCGCCCGAAGCTGGGTTTGCACGGCGTGTTGCTCGTCGAGCGTGGCGGCGAGCCGCGCCTGGCGGTTTAAGGCCCGGATTTGCGCCTTGGTGTCGCTGAGTTCCTTTTCCGCCGCCAAAACGAGGTCTTCCGCCCACGCTTCCAGCCGATCACGCTCTTGTTGGAACACTTTGCTATTGGCTTCCAACGCTCGGGCGATGGCGGACTGGGCGTGGCGCTCGGCCTCCTGCTCCAACCGGGCGGGCGGCTCGGCCGCCAGAGCGGAGTCAACCACCTGGGCGCCGCAACGGAACAGCTTTTCGCCGGTCTCCTGGTCGAGCGAGGCGCCCGCGTCGGTGACGGCGGAAAATAGCAGATGTTCCTCCCGGTCAAAGGATTCGATGGCCAGTTTTTGGAGGACCAACCAGCCGGACTGACCGCGCAGCGGGTCCAAGGCCGCAAGGCGCGTGGCGTGGCCGGACAAATCAAACCGCAGGGTGGCCGGAGGTGTGGGGCATTGGCGGGCGGTTTGGAGGACAAATTCCCCCAGCGGATGCGACAGGCGGTATAGGAAATCCCCGGTGATGTTGGGCTGGGTCTTGGAAATGAGGTGGTAACAGCCCGCGCGAAAGGCCGGGGTCGGTGGCGTATGCAGGTCAAAGATCAACTGGCGGGCGTCAAAGTGGGCGTGATCGCGCAGCAGATAACCCGTCACCGCCCAAAACAAGCGGCCGACCCGGTCCAATTGGTCGCGGGTGCGATCCAGTTGGAACTTCAAGCGGGCGTGGACATCCTCGTCGAAATGCTCCAAGAGCGCCCGCTGCGTCTGGTCCAACCGCGCCCGGATGCTGGCGTCCATATCCCGCTGGAGCGCCTGAAAGGCGGCGGCAATCTCCGCCGCGGTGCGGCAGGTTTGGCAAATGGCGAGGATGCGCTTTTCGAAGTCCACGCCGGACTCGATGGAACCGAGCACTTCGTCGGACGCGCCGAAGATGCCGTTGAAGAGGTTGAATTTCTCCGCCAGCAACTCCTGCACGCGGCGGTCGGCCTCGTTGCGCTCGTTCAGGAAATTGATGACCACCACGTCGTGTTTTTGACCGTAACGATGGCAGCGCCCGATGCGCTGCTCGATGCGCTGGGGATTCCAAGGGAGGTCGTAATTGATCACCAACGAACAAAATTGCAGGTTCACGCCCTCGGCGGCCGCCTCGGTGGCAATCATGATCGCGGCGTGGTCGCGGAAATGCTCGAGGATGGCGGTGCGGATGTCCACGTTGCGGGAACCGGAAGTGCGTCCGGTGCCCTCGTTGGTGGCGAGCCAGCCCTCATAAACGGTTTTTGAGTCGGCGTCGGTGTTGGTGCCGTTGAACAAGACCAACTGCCCGGCGTAACCGTGCTCCGCCAGAAACGAGCGGAGGTACTCCTGCGTCCGCCGCGATTCCGTAAAGATCAACGCCTTGCGGTTGGCACCGGTTTTGGCCATCTCGGCAAAGCCAATTTCCAGTGCGGTCAGGAGCGCACGGGATTTGGTGTCAATCCCGATGCCCCGGGCCCAGCCGGTGAAGCCCTCCAGCTCCGCGATCTCGGTTTGGAGCTGGGCGCGGTCCGGCGCGGCCGGCTCAGCCGGGGACTGGGTGGTCGCGGGCGTATCGGTGCCTTCGGGCAAGGCGAGCAACTCGTCCAGGTAATCGGCTTCGAGTTCTTCCTCGATGATGATCGCCTCGGCCAACGGCTCCCCGGCGGGCGCGCCATCGCGGAGCTTCTGCAGGCGCTCCTTCATGGTTTCCAAGGTGCCCGCAATGGCATGACTGGAGGAGGCCAGCAGTTTGCGCAAAATCAGCGTCGTGAGGGACCGTTGCTGCACGGGAATGGAATAGGTGTCCTCGCGCAGCAGGAAGGCCGACACGGCCTCGTAGAGGCGGTGCTCCTCGTCCGTAGCTCGGAACGGCTGGGTAATCAGTCGCCGGGCGGTGTATTGAACATACTCCGTGACCTGATTGCGCAAAGTGCGCTTCGTAAACCCGGCCAGGCGCCGGCGCAAATCTTTAAGGTCGCTGTCCTGGCGCATGTATTGGGCGCGGAAGGAGGCGACATCCCCGAACAGGTGCTCATCAATGATGGAGCCCAATCCAAAAAGCTCAAGGAGCGTGTTTTGCAGCGGCGTCGCGGTCAGCAAGATCTTGCGGCGCTCCTCCAAGGCCCAGCGCAAGCGCTGGCCCATTTGGTTGCTCGGTCGGTAGGCGTTGCGCAGCTTGTGGGCTTCGTCGATGACGACCAAATCCCAGGCCACGGCCCGGACCTCGGCCTGCATGGCGCTGGCAAAATTCAGCGAAGTGATGATGACTCCGTCGGTAAGAAACGGCGCGGGCTGGCCCTCGCGCTGGGCGCGGCGGAAAGCGGCGGCATCCAACACGGTGGCGGGCAGGTTGAATTTTTCCGCCAATTCCAAACTCCACTGCTTGCGGAGTGACGCGGGACAGATGACCAAGAGGCGGCGGCGGCGTTCCGCCCAAAACTGGCATAGCACCAAACCCGCTTCGATGGTCTTGCCCAAGCCCACCTCGTCCGCCAGCAGGACGCCCTTGCTCAAGGGCGATTGCAGCGCGAAGAGTGCGGCGTCGATTTGGTGGGGGTTCAGGTCCACCGTGGCGTTGAACAGCGAGGCGGAGAGGCGGTCGACGTCCCCGGCCGGGCGTTGCAGACTTAAGGCGTGGGCAAAATACCGCGCGTGGTAGGCCGTAGTTTCAGCGGGGCTCAAGCAAAACCCTCCCGAGCCGGGTGCCGCCGGCGGCCCCCGGAAATAAAAAAGCCCCAAGATTTCGGCGCACGCCCAAGATAATCGGGCGGTCCCTCGCTCCGGGAGCGGATATTGCCAACGGGACTCCGGGGGCGGGTTTTCGCAAGGTCGAATTTCAAAAATTCATCGTTCATACTCGATGAATTCGCACCGCGGGGTTTTGGACGGCGAAGGGATCCATGGGCGCGGAGGGAATGTCGGCAGTTGCCAGTCGGCAGACGGCAGGATGGAACGGAGGTGCGGGCCGGGCTGGTGGGGCGACCCTGCAGGTCGCGGGAAATTTATGGAATTATTACCCAGGACTGCGTCCTGGGCTTCCACCGTCGCCCGAGGGGCTATGGCGGACAGGGAGGAATCGCGCACCGTTGGCGCGCCGGATTTGGGGGCGGACTTGGTGATGGCGGGGGCCACGATCAAGGATTCCTTGACGGTTGGCGCGGCGGGCCGGAGGCGATTTTGCATCGCGTCGTGGGCCGGGTCTTTTTGTTCTGGGGCGATCCATCGCATGGGCAAAAAGGAGGGTAGGCGATGGGGGCGGAACGTCAATTGGAATTGGGGGGTGGATTGTTTAGCCGCAGATGGGATTTTAATGGGCGCAGATGGGGGCGACGGGGGCGGCGCTCTGAGCCGGATGGACTGCACGGACTGCATGGACTTGATGGACTTGATGGACTTGATGGACGGTTGGATTGTGCGGGGCGGTGGGTGGACAGTTTGCGAAAAGCACATGGACGGGACACCTCTCCCCGGCCCTCTCCCCCATTCGGGATGGCGGAGAGGGTGGGGCGGCCAGCGGGCGGGTGGTGGTATGGGTGCAGGCCCAGGGCAGTTGCTCGTTCGGGCGGGCATCGGCCATGGGCTATGATCTGGTGGCCTGTTGGGCCACGTGG
>CAIYZC010000251.1 GCA_903930565.1 uncultured Pedosphaera sp. | reverse complement strand
GCCGTCGGCAGCCGGCCCGCGATGTCCACGCAGGTGCGCCGGATGAACGTGGCGTCGTCGCACGGCGCCGAGGCCGGCATGCCCACCGCCCGCAGCTTCTTGAACACCAAGTCGTCGATGAAATTCCGGGCGGGCGGCAATTGCGCCACCGGCGCGCCGAGCGGAATGGTCGCGCGGAAGACCGCCACCTTGGATTGGTAGCGGATCATCACCGCCACATCCCCGGGCTGGTTGAAGACCTTCAGCCGGCCGGCCGTGTCCGTCCGCGCCAGCTCCTTGTCGTTCGGCTCAAACAAAGCGCTCCCGGTCACGTCCGCCACCGAACCGTCGGTGTAGTGCGCCAGCACCACCATCTGTTGCTCCCCGTCGCGGGGCAGGCTGCGCTCGGCGGGGATCACCTCGACGCGCTCCACCGTGGGGTCCGTGGAGGGACCGTACGGCATGCCCTGGGTGATCCACCGCACCAACAATTTGTAATCGTCCGAATCCACCTCCAACCGCTTGCCGCCGCCGTGGGGCAGCAGCGCCGTGCCCTTTTGCAGCAACAAACTGCGCTCCGGCGCGGCCGGGAAAATCCGGCGCCCGCGGGCTTCGCGCGTCAAATGCTCGTAATCCTCCGTGGGCTCAAACCCCAGCAGCGAAAGTTTGAACCCGTTCTGCCCCGCCGCCTTGCCGTGGCAACCGCCGCCGTTGCAGCCGGTCTTGGTGAAGATCGGCACGATTTGATTCGGGAAATTGATCCGCGCCGTGTTCGCGAAATCCGCCACCGTCACCTTGGCGGTCGCCGTCCGGCCGCCGGGTTCCCGCGCCGTGATGGTCGCCGTGCCGTCCGCCAGCGGCGCCAGCCGGCCCGTAGGGCTCACGGTCACAATCCCGGCCGGGGCCGTGGTGTAGGTCACGTCGCGGGTGAAATCACGCAACTCCCCGTTGGTGAGGGTCGCCGTCGCCAATATCTGTTGCCGGGCGTCGGCACCGTGGATCGTCAGCACGGCGTTGGTGCCTGCCGCGGGCAGGAGCAACTCCAAGCGCTCGGCCGCCGGCGGCGCGGTGGCGGCGTGCCCGGCCGTCGCGGCCCCGAGCCAGGCCAAACCCGCCGCCCACAGCGCGCGGCGGACCAAAGGGAAACGAAACCAGGCGTTTTTCAAATCAACTCCTTCATGGGTTGCCAGTCATCGACCAAATACCGCGGGCGGCCCGAGAGGTCGTTCACCGTGGCGGTGTTCACGTCGATGCCCAGGTTGTGGTACAGCGTCGCAAAGACTTCCCCGAAAGCCACCGGCCGTTCGGCGGGTTCGCCCCCCAGTCGGTCGGTCGCCCCGATCACCTGCCCGGTCTTCATACCGCCGCCCGCCAGCAGGGCGCAGGACACGCGCGGCCAATGGTCCCGCCCCGCGTCTTTGTTGATTGTCGGCGAGCGGCCGAACTCGCCCCACACCACCACCGACACCTCCTGGTCCAACCCGCGTTGGTGCAAATCCTCCACCAAGGCCGACACCCCCTGGTCGAGCAACGGCAAATCCCGGCGCGCGTTTTGGTGGTTGTTGCCGTGGTAATCCCAGAATCCGAAGGCCACCGTCACGCACCGCGCCCCCGCCTCGACCAAGCGCCGGGCGGTCAGGAATTGCTCCATGATCATCGGCGCCGCGTCCCCTTGTGGTTTGCTGAGCCCCTTCCCGTAGCGCTCGCGCACCTTGGGGTCTTCGCGGTCCAAATCCAGCGCCGCCAACAGCTTGCTGCTGGTCAGCATCCCGAACGCCTGTTGGTTGAAGGCGTCCATCCCCGCCATCATCCCGCTCGCGTCCACGTCGCGTCGAAATTGGTCAAAACCGGTCAGCAACGACTTCCGATCCTCCAGGCGGTCCAAGTTCACCCCGTTGAGCACCATGTCCGCCTTTCCGCTGCCATCCGGACTGAACGCGCGGTGGCTCAGCCCCAGGAACCCGGGCGTGGCGTCGTTGTACTCGCGATGCTGCATCCTCGGTTCCAACCCGATGAAGGGCGGCACCCCCGGATCGGTGGGCCCGAGCAGCTTGGAAACCACGGAGCCAAACGCGGGCCAACCGCCGGGCGGTTGATTGCGCTTGGAGCGGCCGATGAGCGGCAAAAAGTCGGAATGATCGTCCACCGCGTCCGAAATCGAGCGGATGGGAATCAACTTGTCCATCATGCGCGCCAGCCGGGGCAGGTGCTCGCAAATCTGAATGCCCGGAACGTTGGTCGAAATCGGCCGGAACTCCCCGCGAATCTCCGCCGGGGCGTTCATCTTGAGATCAAACATGTCCTGATGCGGCGGCCCGCCCGGCAGGTAAATCATGATGATCGACTTCTGCGACCGTCGAATCCCCGCCCCCGCTTCGGCCCGCAACAACTCCGGCAGCGCCAGCCCACCCAGCCCCAGCGCCCCGATCTTCAAAAAGTTGCGGCGTGAAACCCCGTCGCAGAAGCGTTTGCGGGTGCCTTGGATGGTGAGCATAATAATTAAACTAAGCGACTTCCGGCAGCGGTTCGCAGCCGTCCTCCACCAAATACCGCGGCCGACCGGACAGGTCGGGAATCGTGACCTTGCCGACGTCCAGCCCCAAATTCCGATACAGCGTGGCGAAGACTTCGCCAAATTTCACCGGGCGCTCCGCCGCTTCCCCGCCCAACCGGTCCGTGGCCCCGATCACCTGCCCCGTCTTCATGCCCCCGCCCGCCAGCGCGCAGCATGACACCCGTGGCCAATGGTCGCGTCCCGCGTCCTTGTTGATCGTCGGCGACCGGCCGAACTCGCCCCACACCACCACCGAAACCTCCTGCGCCAACCCGCGTTGGTGCAAATCCTCAATCAACGCGCTCAGCCCCTGGTCCAGCATCGGCAAATCCTGCCGCAACGCCCCGAAATTGTCCCCGTGATGATCCCACCGGCTGAACGCCAGCGTGACGCACCGCGCCCCGGCCTCCACCAACCGCCGCGCCGTCAGAAAATGTTCCATCAATTTCGGCCCGCCGTCGTCGCGGTTCTTCGGGTCGCCCTTGCCATACCGCGCCAGGACGCGCGGATCCTCCTTGGACAAATCCAACGCCTCCAACAATTTGCTGGAAGTCAGCACCCCGAAGGCCTGCTGGTTGAAACTGTCCATCCCGCCCATGATCCCGCTGGCGTCCACATCCCGCCGGAACCCGTCAAAACCCGTGAGCAAACTCCGCCGGTCCGCCAGGCGGTCGAGCGTCACCCCCTGCAAAACCATGTCCGCCTTGCCCGCGCCGTCCGGCTTGAAGGGCGCGTGCGCCAGCCCCAGAAAACCCGCCTTGCCCGGATCCGCCCATTCCATGTGCCCCATCCGCGGCGCCAGTCCGATAAACGGCGGCACGGCCGGATCAATCGGCCCGTGCAATTTCGAGAGCACCGCGCCCATCGACGGCCATCCGCCCGGCGGTTCCCCCACATGCATCCGCCCCGTTTGGCATTGAAAAGCGTCATGGTCATCCCGCGCCCCCACCAGGGAGCGGATCAGGATCATTTTGTCCATGATCCCCGCCAACCGCGGCAAATGCTCGCAAATCTGGATCCCCGGCACCTTCGTCCGGATCGGTGTGAATTCCCCCCGCACCTCCTTGGGCGCGTCCATTTTGAGATCAAAAATATCCTGGTGCGACGGCCCCCCGGGCAGGAAAACCATGATCACCGCCTTGTGCCCCTTGCCCGCGCCCACTCCGCCCCCCGCCGCCGCCTCGGCCCGCAGCAAATCCGGCAGCGCGAGTCCGCCCAGGCCGAGCGCGCCGATCTTCAAGAAATTGCGGCGCGACACGCCATCGCAGAACCGCGTCCGGTTGCCATAGATCGTGAGCATAAAAAGTTAGGGCTTTACGATTCCATGCTCCCCCCCGTAACTGCCCATGGCAAGCCAAAAATCGTCCATTTTGGACGCCCCGCCGGCACCGCAAATTCATACCAAATCGCGCCACCGGGGCGCCCCCCCTCCCCTCTCCCTACTCCCCGCCCCCCGCTGCCCCCTCACCCCGCCTCCGCCGCCAGCGCCGCCAACTCCGCTTGCGTCATCTCCGCGATCAATTCCGCAAAACTCGTCACCGGCTCCCAACCCAGCCGCGTCCGCGCCCGCGTCGCGTTCCCCACCAAGCGCAACGGCTCCGCCGGCCGCATGAACCGTGCGTCCTGCTTCAACCACTCCCGCCAGTCCAACCCCACCACGCCGAACGCCGTCTCCACCACATCCTGGACCGTGTGCGGCACCCCCGTCGCGAACACATAATCATCCGGGGTCTCCGCCTGGAGCGTCAGCCACATCCCCCGCACGTAATCCCGCGCGTGCCCCCAATCCCGCAGCGCCGACGTGTCCCCCAGCAGCAGCTCCTTTTGCCGCCCCAGCTTGATCGCCGCCGCCGCCCGGCAAATCTTGCGCGTCACGAAATTCTCCCCCCGCCGCGGCGACTCGTGGTTGTACATGATCCCGTTGCACGCGAACATTTTGAACGTCTGCCGGTAAACGCCCACCATGTGCGTCGCAAAGGTCTTGGCGCAGCCGTACGGGTTCACCGGCGCCATCGGCGTGGACTCATCCTGCGGCGATTGCGCGGGCCGCCCGAACACCTCGCTGGACGACGCGTGAAACAACCGCGGCTGGGTCGGCAAATCCCGCACCAGCTCCAGCAACCGCAGCGTGCCCATCGCCGTCATCTCGCACGTCGATTCCGGAATCTCAAAACTCAACCCCACATGGCTTTGCCCCGCCAGATGGTAAATCTCCTCCGGCGCCGCCTTCGCCAGCAACCGCCGCAACGTCGTCGGATCATCCAGATCGCCGTAGTGCAGCAACAAGCGCCGCCCGTAAACCGCGGGGTCCTGGTACAAGTCATGCAGCCGCGAACGCTCCAGCGAACTGGTCCGCCGCACCATGCCATGGACCTCGTAGCCCTGCTCCAGCAGCCATTCCGCCAGGTAGGACCCGTCCTGCCCCGTTATTCCCGTGATCAACGCGCGTTTCATCGTGTCCCGCCAACCTCCCCGATTCCCCGCCCAATGGCAAGCGCGCAACCCCGCCCCGCCCCGCCCTTTCAAACATAATGTGAATCGCGTGAATCCCGTCCCCAATGCCTCCACTCCTCCGCGTCTCCGCTTAATTCCCCTCCCCTTGCCCCCCTTCGCGGCTTCGCGGCTTCGCGCGAACCTCCCCCCATCCCGCCCAACGCCTTCCCCCCACCCGTCCGCACTTTGACACTTGAACCGGCGGGTCCGCCGTTTAAGCTGGCCCGCGTGCTGAATCAACCATTGCTGCAACTGGACCTGCCCGGAATCCGCAAACTCAAAAGCGGCAAGGTCCGCGAAGTCTTCGATCTGGGCGACCGCCTGCTGTTCGTCGCCACGGACCGCATTTCCGCCTTTGATTGCATCATGCCCAACGGGATTCCCCGCAAGGGCGAGGTGCTCACCCAAATCTCCTATTTCTGGTTCGCCCAAACCGCCGCGTTCCAGCCGAACCACCTGCTCTCCCAGGCCGGGGATCCCCTGCCTGCCGTCCTCGCCCCCTACGCCGACCAACTCGCGCGCCGCTGCATGATCGTGCGCAAGGCCCAGCCCCTGGCCATCGAATGCGTCGTGCGCGGTTGCCTCGCCGGATCCGGCTGGAAGGAATACCGCGAGCGCGGCACCGTCTGCGGCATCCCCCTCCCGCCCGGACTCCGGGAGTCCGAGGAACTGCCGGAACCCATCTTCACCCCCGCCACCAAGGCCGAGACCGGCCACGACGAAAACATCTCCTTCGCCGAGGCCGCCAAGCTGGTCGGCGCGGACATCGCGGAACGCGCCCGCGCCGCCAGCCTCCGGCTCTACACCTTCGCCCGCGATTATGCCCGCCAACGCGGCATCATCATCGCCGACACCAAATTCGAGTTCGGCCTGTGGGAGGATCAACTCCTCCTCATTGACGAGGTGCTCACCCCCGATTCCTCCCGGTTCTGGCCGGCGGACGGCTATCAACCCGGCCGGGGCCAGCCCAGCTTCGACAAGCAGTTCGTGCGCGATTACCTCGAAACCCTGGCTTGGGACAAATCCCCGCCCGCCCCGCTCCTCCCGCCGGAAGTCGTGGCCCGCACCCAGGCCAAATACTTGGACGCCTACGCGCGCCTGACCGGCCGGTCGCTCTGAGCCCATCCGTTCCGCCCGCGGCGCGCGCCGCCCTTTGCCGGTGCAAACCCTCGTGGAAGACTTTCTGCAGTACCTGCGCCACGAGCGCGGGCAGGCGGAGCTCACGCAAAAAACCTACGCCGCCCTGCTCGGCGCCTTCATCCATTGGGCGGGGGAACAGGGCCTGACCGATTGGGCGGCGGTGGAATTACCCCATCTCCAGGCCTTTCTCCGGCACGAACGGCAGCGCCCCCCCGCCAACCTGCCGCCTGAAACCACCCGCAAACTGGCGCCGGACACCGTTTACCTGGAGATCGCCGCGCTCCGGGCATTCTACCGGTTCGCGGAAGCGGAACATCACCTCCCCGCCAACCTCGCCGAACACCTCGCCCTGCCCCGGCGCTGGAAGCGCCTGCCCAAAGCCCTCGCCGCCGCCGAAATCAACCGGTTGCTGGCCCCCGAAACTCCGGAGACCCCCGCCAACCTGTGCGATCAAGCCGTGCTGGAACTCGCCTACGCCTCCGGTTTGCGCTTGGCGGAATTGCGCCACCTGCGGCTGGAGCAACTCCACCTGGCGGCGGGTTTTGTCAACGTGATCGGCAAGGGCAACAAAGAGCGCGTCATTCCCGTGGGCCGACCCGCCGCCGCCGCCATCGAGCATTATCTCGCCGCCGGCCGCCCCCGCCTGGTCACGCCCAAGTCACCCGGGGTCGTGTTCCTCACCGCCCGCGGCACCGCTTTTGCCCACACCACCCTGTGGGGCCGCATCAAGGCCCGCGTCCGCCGTGCCGGCATTGAGCGCAACGTCACCCCGCACATGCTTCGCCACAGTTTCGCCACCCATTTGCTCGATCACGGCGCGGATTTGCGCGTGATCCAGGAGCTCCTCGGCCACGCCAGCATCAGCACCACGGAGGTTTACACCCACGTCGCCGCCGCCCGCCTCCGCGAAGTGTTCCGGAACCACCATCCCCGCGCCCGCTTGCCCCAACCACCCGGGCCCGCCTGATCCTCCACTTCCGCCCCTTCCCGTCCATCCGGTCCATCCGGTCCATCGCGTCGATCTAGTCCATTCTGCCTAGGCGCGCGAATCCATTTGCCTTCCCCCCGCCTACCGCCTAAGAAGAACGCATGATTACCACCAAGCAGTCGCGCCGTACCTTCGTACGCCGAGCCACCGTGAGTGCGCTTGGCTTTCCCTTTGTCTCCTCCCTCACCTCCGCCGCGCTCGCCGCGGACGAACCCCGTAAGCTGGGTTTCGCCCTCGTCGGCCTCGGCGGCTTGAGCACCGGCCAGATCGCCCCCGCCCTGCTCAAGACCCAGCATTGCCGCCTGGTCGGGATTGTCACCGGCACGCCGAGCAAAATCCCGGTCTGGAAGGAACGCTACCACCTCGCCGACAAAGATGTTTACAACTACGAAACGATGGGGCAAATGGCCAACAACCCGGACATTGATGTCGTCTATGTCGTCACTCCCAACGCCCTCCACGCCGAGCACTGCCTCAAGGCCGCCCAGGCGGGCAAACACGTGCTGTGCGAAAAGCCAATGGAAACGAGCGTCGAAAAGTGCGAACAGATCATCTCGGCCGTCAAAAAAGCCGGCAAAAAGCTCGCCGTCGGCTACCGCTGCCAATTCGATCCGAACCACTTGGAATGCCGCCGGCTCGCGCAGGAAAAGGTGTTCGGCGATCTGAAAATGATCGAGGGCGGCTTCAGCCGCACGATCTCGGCCACCGAGTGGCGCGTCAAAAAGGTGCTGGCCGGCGGCGGACCGCTGATGGATGTCGGGATTTACGCCCTCCAAACCTGCCGCTTCGTCAGCGGCGCGGAACCCATCGAAGTCTCCGCCAAATACGGCCCGGTCAATGACCCGGTGAAATTCGCCGAAGTCGAGGCGAGCGTCAGTTGGGAAATGACCTTCCCCGGCGGCCTGAAGACCACCTGCCGGACCAATTATGACAAGGGCGGGGAAAATAATTTTCAGGTGACCGCCGAGAAGGGCGCGTTCGGCCTGAATCCCGCCTACAATTACAACAGCTCCCGCGGCACCCGCAGCGACGGCCAGGCCATCAACCTGCCCGGCGTGAACCAGTTCACCGCGGAGATGGACGACTTCGCCCAGTGCATCAAGAACAACCAAACCAGCAAAGTCTCCGGCGAGGAAGGCTTGCGCGACGTCCGGATCATGCTGGCGATCTACGAATCCGCCCGCACCGGCAAGCCGGTCAAGCTGGCTTAACCCTGCATCCCCGCCCCCGCCCCCCCGTTCCCGTCCCCCGCGGGGCGGGGGGCGCGGACCATTCCCCGTGCTGTTGTCCCCCCACCCCACGCGCCCCGCCCGTAGGCCGTCCTGGCGCCGTCTCCCGGTGGTGGCGCTGCTGGTTTGGGTCGCCGCCGTGGCGTCCCCGCCGGCACGGGCCGCCGGGTTGCTCCCCGCGGCCAAATCGTTCCTGGCGGACCACTGCACGGACTGCCACAACCGCGACCAGTTTTCCGGCCGGTTGGATTTGACCACCTTTGAGTTCCATCCGGAGGACGCGGCGAACCTCGCGCTCTGGGAGCGCATCCACGACCGGGTGGCGGCCGGGGAAATGCCGCCCAAAAAGCAGGCCCGCCCGGAGCCGGCGCAATTGCGGTCGTTCCTGGCGGGAATGGATACCTTGATCCTCGGCGCGGAGCAAACCGTGCTCGCCGGGGAGGGCCGGTCCTTGCAACGCCGGCTGAACCGTTACGAATATGAAAACGCGTTGCGCGACCTGCTCCAATTGCCGTGGTTGGAATTGAAGGATCGCCTGCCCCAGGACGGCGAGGCGTATCGGTATAACAAGAGCGGCGAGGGGCTGGACATTTCGCATGTCCAACTGGCCCGCTACCTGGGCGTGGCGGATGAGGCGTTGCGCCAGGCGGTGGCCGCGGCCTATGATCGCCCCGCCACCCGCACCCGGCGTTACTACGCCCGCGATGAATTCAGCCTGCGCAATTTCCAACCGCGCGAAAATGGCACCCTGCCCGACCGGCTCTCCTTTCCCGTGCTCGATGCCCGCGCCCAGCCGGACGTGCGCGCCGGCCGCGCCCCGGTGACCAACCCCGCGGACCGGGAACGTGAAGCGATCGGCAAGGTGGCCGGCATCTTTAGCGACGCCGGCGGCTACAGTTGGTCCCAGTTCCGGGCGCCCGTCGGCGGCCAATACCGCCTGCGGTTCGCCGGCTACTCGATCTGGGTCGGCGGCGGCGGCATCGGCCGCTGGTTTTATCAAGGCCAGGGCGGGGCCAAGGCGCCGGTGTTTTACCTCCCCTTGTGGCACCGGCCCAATCTCGACGAGGTCTGGCCCGGTCGCGGCCCGGAGCCCATGGGCGTCTATGCCACCTCGGCCGGGCGCAAACGGCCCGTCGGCGTCTTCGACTTCACCCCGACCCCCGCCACCAACGAACTCCTGGTCACCCTCCTGCCCGGCGAGGTGATCCAAACGGACGGTTCCCGCCTCTTCCGCACCCGGGTCAACGGCAGCGACGAGCAATACGTCAACCCCCGCGCGCAACCGGACGGCCTGCCCGGCTACGCCATCCAGTGGCTGGAGGTCGCGGGTCCCCTGCCCGACCCCGCCGCCACCGCGGGCTACCGCCTGTTGTTCGGCGACCTGCCCCTGGCGCGCACCACCAACGGCCCGGGGGTGAAACTGCCCCTCGTCCCGCCCGCCCCGCCCGCGGGCGGCCGCGGCGCCCCCGGCGGTCT
>CAIYZC010000250.1 GCA_903930565.1 uncultured Pedosphaera sp. | reverse complement strand
TTGGGGGAAGTGTTCGCGGGCGCATGGAGCAGGGTGTGCTTGGGCTCTTGGCGCGCCACCAGCCGGCGCTCCGAAGGCGGCACCCTGGCGCCACTTTTTGGGTGCGCTCATTTTCCAAGTCGCCAAGCATTCACGGCGCGGGATGAGAGCTCCGAAGCCTGGGTGGTTGGGCTTGGATTGTCAGCCTCAAATTGAGTGCGCGGTGGAATCGCGGCCGGCTTTCAAACCAAGGCGGGCTGCGTCCTCCGCGGTGGGGCGGGTGGGTGGCCGGCTGGCCGATGCGGTAGGCTCGCCGGGGCGGCCCGGCCAAGGCAGCGGGTTTTCATGGCGGCTTCGGGGAGTTTGCCGCCGCCCGCCCCCGGCGGTCAAGGATGCGGCAGGCGGTTGAGCGTGTAGTACGCGACGTCGTGCAGGAGGGGTTGGCCGGCGCGGTCCTTGAGGCCCGGGAAATGGAGTTCGTGAATGTGGCCGGGGACCAAGTGATCCACCACCAAACGAATGCGCAGGCCGTCCGGGCTCGGGGTGGCCGAGACGATCCGTTGATCCGCTTGCTCAATCTCCGGTCCGCCGTAGGCGCTGTAATAATGGTGCGTGAAAGTCTCCAAGCTGTAGGAATCCGGATCGGCCGCGCCGGCCGCCTCCACCGGGGTGGTGAGCCGGAGTTCGAAGCCATTGGTCTGGACCCGGATGCTGTGAATCTCAAACGGGGTCTGGCCGGTCCAATCGACCCGTTGCAGCGCATGGTCCGCCAGTCCGCGCACGGGCCAACCGCGCTTGCTCCCCCCGGTGAAGATTTGGCCGCGCTCCGTGAGCGTGCCGCCAATGAGGCCGGTGGCCAGGCCCTGGCGGAAGGGGTAGCACGCGCCTTGATACACGCCGTCGATCTGCTCCATCTCGGCGCGCATGATGATGCTCAAGGTGTAATCCGCCACGAAGAACTGCCCGGCGAAGGGACCGAACTTGCCCTGCGAAATGTCGAGCATGATCGCCGACGCGCTCTGGCCCATTTTCTTGTAGGGGAACACCACGGAGGGCAGGACGAGTTGCGGAATGCGCAGGGCGTCCTTTTCGCGGCGGTCACTTTCCGCGCCGGCGGGGTCGGCGGGGCGCGGTCCCATGTTCGGCGCGTGGTCGTACCAAGTGTTGCCGATCGGGTGGCCCATGAAGCCGCCGGGTTTCAAATGTTTCAAGGAACAAAAGCTGTTCCACGGCCCTTGGTTTTCCGTGTAGAAGGCGTCGCCCGCCGGGTTGAACGCCACGCCCCCGGGGCTGCGCAAGCCGCTGCACATCACCTCGAAGCGGCCGTCCGGAAAATGCCGCAGCGCCCAACCCCGGAACAGCCGTTCCGAAGTGTAGCTCCCGGTCAGGCAGTGCACGGTCCAGATCGCCCCGTCGCGGTCGAAATTCGAGCCGAAGGTGAACTCGTGTTCGCCACCCCAGGCCCAGGCGTCGCTCACCGTTTCGTAGCGGTTCGCCCGGCCGCGGCCGTCGGTGTCCCGCAAGCGCGTGACCTCGCCCTGTTGGGTGGCATACAGCGTGCCGTCGCGCCATGCCAGGCCGCACACTTCGGTCAAGCCGCTGGCGAAGAGCTGCCATTTCGGCGCCGGCGGCGTGGCGTCCGCGCCGGTGGCGATAAAGACATCCCCGCGCCGCGTGCCCACCACCAAGCGGCCGTCCGGCAGGCCGAGGGCGCTCCCCGCTTCCATCACCGTGTCGGGCGGCATCGGCACGTCGGTGAGGCGGTAGTACGCGGCCTCGCGCTCATTCGGCGGCACGTCGGCGAGGTTCTCGGGGCTGGGGTTCTCCTTGAGATCGGCGGGCGTCATGCCTCGGCGGTACGCCCC
>CAIYZC010000249.1 GCA_903930565.1 uncultured Pedosphaera sp. | reverse complement strand
TTGATCGCATTGTGAAAGAAGCTGCCGCATCTGGAGCAACCGTTGTTGTGGCGTCGCATGAAATTGAACGTGCGCAGCAACTTGCCACGCGAACAGTTTCACTTGTTGCCGGTCAGGTGCGGGATTCGCAATGAGCATGTCAACTAGTCGTATCGCTCGCGCAGTTGCTGCAAAAGATTTGCGCATTGAACTGCGCTCAAGGGTGGTCACGAATTTCATGCCTACTACCTTATCTTCCTTTTTCCTTTTTGAAAAGCCGCTGGTTTTCGTCAACGCGACCCTCGATCAACGTGGATGCAGACAACCTAAAGGCTCCGCGCATCCGCTCCAGCGCCCCCCGTTCCCGTTGCACGATATATGGTTCGTCACCTCGGCAAGGGCGCATCTCCGTTCTCTTGCTCCTTCAGTTCCAAAGGTGGGTGTAGGAGTTATTTTTGACAGCGACATCCAGAGCTAACAGATTTCGAAGCCCTTCGCGGCTCCAAAACTGGCCGCGACGTTTTAAGCGATTCTGGAACTGACTACATTGGGACTCCATGGAGCCGGATCCGATGGGTGCGCCGCGAGCGGCCAACTGCGCGTAATGGAGATGGTCGCGATGAGTGAGGAAGTATTCCACCTTGTTGGCAACCGCGGGATCGGGAGGGACTCCTTCCGGAGTCGGACAAAGTAGTTTTTCAAGGCTTTCGATGACGCGATGTTGCCGATCATGACGCAGGGAATGCAGCAAGGGGGCTGCCCATTGCCGGGCTGCTTGCGGGTCGCCCGGGTGAAGATGATTGGCCAAGTCCCAGAGATGCTCGCTGCCGTGATAAAAATCCAGCGTCTTGGTGGCCGTGGCAAATCGGTCTTGAATGATACCCCAAATCCAGACGGCCCCGTCGACCACGACAAGCACCTCTTTTGCGCGGGCCATCCCTCGCCGCATTGCCTCGTTCTGGACGGCTTTACCGAACTCGATGGGGGGTGTTTGTGGAGGGCATGCGACCACATGCTTTTGGATGAGTTGACCACGCCCGGATTCGTTTTCGGCCCGGTCTTCGAGCCGGTAAATCACCGCCGACTTGACCTCATTCCATGTTACCCGTTCGGGGTTCTGGCTCGTCTGCGGCGGCTCACCCCATTGGGCGCCCCGCTGGCGCACCATCCATCCGTCCATCATGATCACCAGGCTGAACTCCGGTGCGGACGGCTTGATCGCCGGGGAGGGAACCGGCGTTGTTTGCGCCCGTGCACCCACGCGCTGAACCATGGCGTGGATGGCATCATCGCTCACGGGGCTGCCCCAGTTATCGGATAGGGCTGCGGCTTTTTCAAAAGAACCGGTTTGCGCCGCAGTAAAGGTCAGTCTCCGTTCAAACTCCGGACTCAGGCGCTGGTGGCTTGTGAGTCCCCAGATCTCCCTGGCCGGACAGAGCCATCGCCCGGCAAGGCTGGAGTAGCCGTAGGGTGCATGCAAGGTGACCGTTCCTGACGCAGTGCTCAAGGTGAAGGTCGTTTTGCGCAACTTTTTCAGGATCAGGCCGCTCAGCGGGCAGACAACCATGGCGTCGGCTAGCTCCTGCAAATGCTTCTCCAAACGCGACCGGGTCCACTCCCGGCCTTCGCAGAGGATCTCGCTTTCAATCTGCGTCAAAGATTCATTCATGAGCGAAGCCGATAAAGGTAAACCGCCTTTGGGGGCACCGAGAGGGTATGCTCGCGGTCTTGGCGACTTCGCCCTCGAGTGGCCCCCACGCACTGCCAGTTGGCCGCCTTGTAGCAGGTCCCCGCAAAGCGCCCGATCTCCACAAAGGTCTCCAGCCACCTCAGCCCGTGTCCGTACTTAGCCTGCCAATCCCCATTAATGCGCC
Source organism: uncultured Pedosphaera sp. (assembly GCA_903930565.1). Taxonomy (GTDB): domain Bacteria; phylum Verrucomicrobiota; class Verrucomicrobiia; order Limisphaerales; family Pedosphaeraceae; genus CAIXFN01. The sequence continues at coordinate 776 of CAIYZC010000249.1, read as the reverse complement.
GGGCTGCCGCCCCCAGAAGATGGCTGGCAAGATGCGGCACCCGCACGTGCGGCAGGATCAAAAAGCGGGTGTTATTGGCCAATCCCACCAACCCCTCCTTGCGCCCGGTTTCATCCCAACCCAGGAACCCGTCGCGTGCCGCACAGCGCCACGCCGGTGCCCCAAAAAGCAAAACGCCCAGATCGCGTCCGAAGCGATCACGGGCCAGATACCGAATATTTTCACCCACCACCCTTAGCCCCAGATAATGCTGATGGGTGAGGTAAGATGCACAGAGGTTCGCTTCCGGGGTGCCGGGGGCCACTAACATGAATTGGACAGGCAATAGTCCGGCCAGCGCCGACACCAGAGGTTCCCGCTTCTCGGGCGCATCGACTCGTTGGCGCACAGAGCTGCGGTGCTGGGTCTTCACCGCAGGCAGCGTTATCAGCCCTTGCGCCTCAAGCTTCATGAGGAAGCTGCGCGCGGCAAAATCCTTCAACACCCCCAGTGCGTTGCTCCACTGCCACTTGAGGCAAAGTTCAGCAGCAAGTCGCCGCCTGCTCCATTGCGGATGCTCTCCAATCCAAAGCCGTAAAAACTCCACATCCTCCTTCTTTACCGAACGTCCTTGGCAGGTGATTGGCCATTGCATTGCCCGCTTCTAACTGTCCCTTGCGACGTAGTCCAGCAAAACTTGCAAGAGAACGGAGATGCGCCCGGGAGGGAAGCATGGGAGGAATGGGAGGAATGGGAGGAATGGGAAGTATTCTTCGCCTGCTTCCCATCTCGCTGGC
>CAIYZC010000248.1 GCA_903930565.1 uncultured Pedosphaera sp. | reverse complement strand
TGGCGGAAGACATCGCGGAAATCCTCGTGTGGGTCGCCAACCGGCCGGCGCATGTGAACATCGATGAGATGCTCATCAAGCCGACCGACCAGGCGGCGATCCACAAGATTTACCGGCGCAAGACGGTCTGAACCGTCATTTCCGGCCCGCCGTGATGAGCGGGAAGTCGTCGGTGCGGAACGGCGTGGCGGGGAGGCCGTCGCGGTTCCAGAAATTGACGACGGGGCTGTCCGCCCAACCAAAGCGGACGGCGACGGGTTTTTCCACGTTCGGGCTGCTGACGATGACCTGGTTGCCGTCGATCGTGGCTTCCGCCCACACGAACTTGTGGTCGGCGCCGCAAATCGAGAAGCCTTTCAACGCCCCGCCGCGCGCCTCCAAACCGGCGCCAACATGGTCGAAACTCAGGATGATTTTGTTGTCCTTGATTTCCATCGCGCGGTAGAGGGGGCCGGAGTACTCGATGGCCTCGCCGTAGGCGATGCCGCGGGCGGCCAGCGCGAGGCGCTCGCCCACGGGGCGTTTTTTCGTGGGATGAATGTCGGCGGGGTCACCCACATCCGTGATGACGGCCATGCCCGCGCGGGGCAGGATCTTGGTGCTCAAGAGCTGGGCCTCGCGCAACTCCGCCCAATCGCTTTCCGCCGGCTGGTCCTTGACCGCCTTGTAGGGCGCGAGTTGGACGGTGAGGAAGGTGAAGTCGCCCTCGGCCCAGTCCGCGCGCCAATTGCGGATCATGTCCGCGAAGAGGGAGCGGTATTGCTCGGCGCGACCGGCATTGGATTCGCCCTGGTACCAGAGGGCGCCCTTCAGGGCGTAGGGAATGAGCGGGGCGATCATGCCGTTGTAAAGTTCCGTGGGGCGCCAGGAGGGCGGGTTGGGCGCGCGACCGGCGGGTTTGCCCGCGGCTTTGTTATCGGCGCTTTGCTTGTCGTAATCCGCCCGGGCCAACTGGTAGGCGCGCACATCCTCCAAATACTTTTGCAAGATCTCCGCATTGTAGCGGGGATTGGTCTCCAAGGCCGCGCGCTTCATCCAGACCTCCGCCGGGGAACCGCCCCAGTCGGACTGGATCATGCCCACCGGCACGCCGCGGGCCTTTTGCAGGTCGCGGCCGAAGTAGTAGCCCACCGCGGAGAAATTCCGGACGGAATCGGGACCGGCGGTTTTCCAAGCGGCTTTGACATCGGTCACCGGCCCTTCGGCCTTGAGTTTGGGAACGTGGAATAAACGGATTTGGGAATTCGCCGAGTTGGTGATGTCAGCGTCGGATTCAAACGAACGACTCAGGGGGAACTCCATGTTCGATTGCCCGCTGCACAACCAGACTTCGCCCACCAAAATGTTGCGAACGGTCAGGGTGTTGTGCCCGGTTACTGTCAGCGTGCCCGGACCGCCCCCGACGCTCACCACCCCCAACCGCACCATCCATTTGCCGTCCTTGGCCACGGTTTTGACCAGCTGATCCTGGAATCGGACGGTGACTTCCTCGCCGTCGTCCGCCCAGCCCCAGACCGGCACGGGAAGTCCCTGTTGGAAGACCGCGTGGTCGGAGAACAAGGCGGGCAGCCGCACATCGGCGCGGGCCGCGAGGCTGAGGGAAAGAAGGAGGGTGCCCGCCGCCAGAGGGACGGCGCCAAAATTGGGTTTTCGATTGCGCATGAACCGATAGCAGCCGAGCGCGGGGCGGGCGTCAACCGAAAAAGCGGGGAAGCCGCTTGGGTGGCGGGAAGAAGGGGAGCGAAGCGGGGAGGGGACGGCAATCGAGGCGGGCTAGTATTGCAGCACGCGGGCGAGGAAATCGCGGGTGGCGGGGGCGGCGGGTTGATCGAAGACCTGGGCCGGTGGGCCGACCTCCACCAAGCGCCCCTCGGCGAGGAGGGCCACCTGGTCGGCGACGCGGCGGGCGAAGCCCATGGCGTGGGTGACGAGGAGGATGGCGCGCCCTTCCGCGCGGAGTTCGGCGATCATGTCCAGCACTTCGCCCGTCATTTCGGGGTCCAAGGCGGAAGTGGGCTCGTCCAGGAGCAGGAGCCGGGGTTTGACGGCGATGGCGCGGGCGATCGCGACGCGCTGGCGCTGGCCGCCGGAAAGTTCCGCGGGGCGTTGGTCCGCCTGGGATTCGAGGCGGAAGCGGGCGAGGAGCCCGCAGGCTTGATCGCGCGCGTCCGCCGGGGTTTGGCCGTGCGCCTGCTCCAAGGGCAGGGTGATGTTCTGGAGGGCGGTGAGGTGGGGGAACAAATTGAAAGCCTGGAAGACCGTGCCCACGCTGCGCCGGTGGCGGAGCAGCGCCTCCTCTTGGAAAACGAGGGGTACACCGTCCAGTTCGACGCTGCCGCGGTCGGGATACTCCAAACCGGCCACAATGCGCAACAAGGTGGATTTGCCGCCGCCGGAGGGACCAATGAGGACAAGGGTGCGCAGTTCCGGCAGGTTCAGTTCAATGCCTTCAAGCACGCGGCGGCCGGCGAATTCCTTGGTGAGGTCGCGGAGAATCAGT